>MNYK01000109.1 GCA_001873115.1 Desulfobacterales bacterium CG2_30_60_27
GGACGAACCCGCGAAAAGCATTTCCAGGCCGGGAACTCACCTGGGTTGCGGTTCCACTGGATAGTTACGTTTTTTTCAACACCATAATTCCGACCTGGCCCTGCCCTCATGACCACGGCGATTTATCCATGCCTGCCGCCCGCTCAACCCTTTTTCCCCTTTAACAGATCGGCCAGGCCGGCAAAGGGGTTGTGGGTGACCTCCGGCTCCTGGTCGCCGCCCGGCGTCGGCGCATCGTGCCACTCGGCCTCCAGTTCCCGCGAGTGGGCGTTATCGTGGCAATAGACGCACAACAGCTCCCAGTTGCTGCCGTCCGACGGGTTGTTCTCGTGGTTGTGGTCCAGGTGGTGGACGGTAAGCTCGCGCACCTTCTTGCCTGAAAAATCACGGCCGCACATGGCGCAAACCCAGGGGTGAATCTTCAAGGCCCGCTCCCGGTAGCCCCGCTGCCGCTCCAGTTGCGAGCGCTTCGCCTCGGCGATCAACCAGTCCCGCTGCTCGGCTCCGATCCGAGAATTATTCACTGCCATGGCCCCCTCCGCAATGATTGAAAAACGGCTTGCTACACCGGACCCCGTGTCCACTGACAAAATCGCCCTGCCCTCGGTAATATACCCCCGGGCCATGAGGCCTGGCCCGTTTTTTATTACCGTATGCCGGCATCTTAATGAAGCAGAGGGGAAAAAACCCTGCCCCGCGCCACTCGTCTCCCGGACCACGCTTACCCACCCATCCGAAATTGTTAGCTTTGCCGACCAGGCCTGCGGTATTCTGCAACAAGAAGTCGCGCCACGCCAAATGCTTTTCGATGCCGTGCTGACAGACGGCATCGATTTGGGACGCAGTTTGACTTGGCGGAATTGCGCAAAATTCCGTACCGGGTAATCGTCGGACAACAGAGGGGCATATGGAATTCCGGATTATCTCCTACAATATTCACCGGGCCATTGGCGTTGACCGGCGTTTCCGGCCGGAGCGCATCGCCACCATCCTGGCGCACTACGATGCCGACATCGTGCTCCTGCAAGAGGTTGATGTCGGGGCGCCCCGCTCCCAGGGGTTGAATCTGGCCAGCGAACTGGCCGGGCGGCTGGCCTATCCCCATTACGCCGTGGGGCTCAATGTCCAGTTGCGCCAGGGGATGTATGGCAACGCCACCTTGAGCAGGTATCCCATCGTGGTGGAACGTAATATTGATCTGACCATCGCCCTCGCCAAGGCCCGCGGCTGTCTCTATACCGCCCTGGCCATGCCGACCGGACCAAACGGCCAGCAGACAAGGTTGGCGGTTTTCAACCTGCACTTGGGCCTGTCGTCCCAGGATAGAACCCACCAGGTTGGCCTGGTCGTGCGCTCGCCTGAATTCAAGGCCCTTGACCTTGACTCCCCCTGCCTGGTAGCCGGCGACCTGAACGACTGGCGAACCCGGCTCACCACCATCTTTACCGAGATCCTGGAATTTACCTGCGCTACCAATCAGGTTATGGGCTCCAGTAACTCCTTGCTTACCTACCCCTCCTTTTCGCCCACCGGCGGCCTTGACAAGATTTTCTGCCGGGGCAATATCCAGATCCTGCGCGGCCGGCGATGCCGGCTGCGAGTCGCCAGGGTGGCCAGCGACCATCTGCCGGTGATTGCCGATCTTAAGATCAAATAACTCTCCCCTTTTCTTTTTGGCAGGATTGATTTAAATAACAGTTCGCTCATCATGAGAATTTTAGTAAAAAATTAAATAGGTTACGCCCATAAGGAGAGTGCGTCATGTTAATCTCGGGCTCACGGTTGCTGGTCGAAGCGACCATTGTGGTTGGCTTTATCAGTATCACCCTCGGGGTGGCGCAGAAGGTGGCAAGCTTCGCCAGCGCCTATTATCAAAGGATCATGGGGTTGACGCCCATCGACTTCCTGGCCTTCGCCGTGGTCTGCTTCCTTTTCTCCTCAGCCCTTTCCGGCAGAAAGATCCTGAAACACCTGGATCAGCACACTACCGGACCGATAAAACCGCACGAGACGGACTACTAAGCGGCCTGCGGCGGGGCCGCAGGCGTTACGACGCCATCACTCTGCCGTTCCCCCATTGTCGCCATTCCTGCCAACCGGGCATTTGCGGTTCCTGAAAAATTCAAAGTACAAGAGCGGCACCGCCAGCAAGGTCAAGCCGGTGGCCGCCACCGCCCCGAACATCATGGCAATGGCCAGCCCCTGGAAGATGGGGTCGAACAGCATGACAAAGGAGCCCACCACCACGGCGGCGGCGGTGAGGACAATGGGCCGCAGCCGTACGGCCCCGGCCTTGATCACCGCCTTGTGCAGATCACGGCATTCCCCCCATTCCATCTGAATAAAATCCACCAGCAAGATGGAGTTACGGACGATGATGCCGGACAGGGCGATGAAGCCGATCATCGAGGTGGCGGTGAAAAAGGCGCCAAACAGCCAGTGCCCCGGCAGGATGCCGACCAGGGTCAGGGGGATGGGGGCCATGATCACCAGGGGGGTTATAAAGCTGCGGAACCAGGCGACCACCAGCACATAGATGAGGACCATGACCGCGGCAAAGGCAATACCGAGATCGCGGAAAACCTCATAGGTGATGTGCCATTCGCCGTCCCATTTCATGGCGTAGGTGTCCTCCATCCAGGGCTGCACCGCCGAATACTGCTTCAGTTCGTAGCCTTCCGCGAGCTTCAGTTTGCTGATCTTCTCCTTCATCTCCAGGATGGCGTATACCGGGCTCTCCTTGCTGCCCGCCACGTCGCCGGTGACATAGACCACCCGTTTCAGGTTCTTGTGATAGATGGTCTGGTCGGCCTGGCCCTCAACCACCCGCACCAGACTGGCCAGGGGAATGAGCTTGCCGTCGGCGGCGGGTACGCCCATCTCCTGCAGGCTCGCCAGGTCGGAACGCTCGGCCAGCGGCAGGCGGAGCACAAGGGGAACCGGCTCCTTTTCTCTGGCATAGTGGAGCAGGCCGCTGCTCATGCCATTCAGGGCGATGGCCAGGCTCTGGGCCACCGCCTCGGTGCTGATACCGTGGCTGGCCGCCTTTTCCTTGTCCACCGCAAAGGTCAGTTTTTTCTGGTTGTCCTCCACCATCCAGTCCACGTCCACTACGCCCTCGGTGGTTTCAAAGACGTTCATGACCTGCCGGGCCACCTCCCGCTGCCGCGTGGGATCCGGCCCATAGACCTCGGCCACCAGGGTGCTCAAGACCGGCGGTCCCGGTGGAATCTCGGCGATCTTGATCCGGGCGCCATAGCGGTCCGCCATCTCTTTGAGGGGCGGCCGCAGTCGCTTGGCCAGGTCGTGGCTCTGGCTCCGCCGTTCGTCCTTGGGCACAAAGTTGACTTGCAGGTCGGCGACATTGCTGCCGGTCCGCATGAAGTAGTGCCGGACCAGACCGTTAAAGTTGTAAGGCGCCGCAGTGCCGACATAGGCCTGAAAGTTGGTGACCTCGGGCACGGTCTGCAGATAGCCCCCCATTTCCCGGGCCAGAGCGGCGGTGTCTTCCAGGGAGATCCCTTCGGGCATGTCGATGATCACCTGCAGCTCGCTCTTGTTGTCAAAGGGCAGCATCTTGACCTGCACCCCCTTGAAGGGCACGAGCAGCATGGCCAGGCCGAGCAATACGCCCACGCCGGCCAGGCCGGCCAGTCGGCAGGCGCGGCAGTCGATAAAGGGCCCGAGGATTTTTGCGTAGCCGCGATACATCCGGCTGCCTTCCTCGTCCGCGCCATGGGCGCTGGGCCGTACGTTTTTCAAAACCTTATAACTGAGCCACGGGCTGACGATAAAGGCCACCAGCAGGGAAAAGAGCATGGCGCCGGAGGCGCCGACCGGAATGGGCCGCATGTAGGGCCCCATGAGCCCGGAGACAAAGGCCATGGGCATGAGGGCGGCGATCACCGCAAAGGTGGCGAGGATGGTGGGGCTGCCCACCTCATCCACGGCCAGCACGGCGGTGAGCGGCTCAATGCGGTGCATCTTGAAATGGCGATGAATGTTTTCCACCACCACGATGGCGTCGTCCACCAGGATACCGATGGAGAAAATCAGGGCAAAGAGGGTCACCCGGTTCAGGGTGTAACCGTACAGGTAGTTGATGAACAGGGTAAGCGCCAGGGTGACCGGCACCGCCACCGCCACGACGATGGCCTCCCGCCAGCCCAGGGTGAAGGCGATGAGAATGATCACCGAAAGCGTGGCAATCAGCATGTGCTTCAGCAGTTCGTCAGATTTTTCCTTGGCCGTTTCCCCGTAGTTTCTGGTAACCGTCACCTGGACATCCTGGGGGATCAGCTTGCCGCGCAGGGCCTCGATCTTGCGCAGGGCCTCCTCGGCGACCAGGGTGGCGTTGGCCCCCTGTTTCTTGGACACGGCAATGGTCACCGCCTCGCGTTGCGGGGCCGCGGTCTTGCCATCCTGCCCCAGCGTTGCCGGCCCCAGTCCCATGAACACATAGCTGGCCGGCTCAGCCGGCCCGTCCGTCAGGCTGGCAAGATCCTTGAGATGGACAGGATGACCATTGGCCACGCCCACCACCAGGCTGCCCACCGCCTCCAGATCCTCGAAAAAACCGCCCGTTTCCACCACGAATTCCTGATTATTGGCCGAGAAATTCCCGGCCGGCAGGACCACGTTGGCCTTTTGCAGAGCGCCCATGATCTGCAGGGCCGAGGTGTTATAGGCTTGCAGGCGGGCCGGCTCCAGGGTGATGGTCACCTGGCGGGGCTGGCCGCCGATCACGGAAAACTCGGAGACGTTATTGTCCTTCTTGAGTTCGTCGGCCACCTCCATGGCCAGACGCCGCAATTCATAGCTTGCCAGGTTTTCCTTGACATCCCACAGGGTGAGCGTCAGGATCGGCACATCGTCGATGGACTTCGGTTTCACCAGGGGCGGCGAGGCGCCCGGCGGGATGAGGTCGAAGTGTGACAACAGCTTGGAGTAGAGATTGACCTGGCTCTTCTCCATGTTCTCGCCCACGAAGAAACGGACCACGGTGAGATTCATACCCGGCTTGACAATGGAGTAAACATACTCCACCCCCGGGATCTCCCAGAGATACTTCTCCATGGGCTTGGTCACCCGGGCCTCGACCTCTTCAGCCGAGGCGCCTGGGAAGGCCACCATCACGTCGATCATGGGCACGACGATCTGCGGCTCTTCCTCGCGCGAGGTGACCAGCACGGCAAAAAGGCCCAGCAGCAGCGAGGCCATGACCAGAAGCGGCGTGAGCTTCGATTTGATGAATGCCTTGGCGATTACGCCAGAGATGCCGATTTCCTTCATGGCTTCTGTTCCTTGCCGAGCACGCCGCCATCCACCGCCTGCGCGATACCGTCCGTGATGATGGTCTCATTGCCCTTCAGGCCCGAGACAATCTCCAGCCCTTGGGCGTATTGCCGGCCGGTCCGCACCAGGCGGTAGCTCACCAGTCCATGGTCGTCCGCCACATAGACCCCGGTAAGCTGGCCTTTGGCAACGATGACTGTCTCGGGCACGACGATGGCCATGCGTTCGGCCATGGGGATTTGCACCTTGGCGTACAGGCCGCTCTGCAGGCCGGGATTGGTGAGGTCAATCTTCACCAGAAAACTGCGCGAGGCCGGGTCCACGGCCGGGATCACATCGCTGATCCGCCCGGTAAAGCGCTGCTCGGTGGCCGGGATTGCCACGGGCACGGCCAGGCCGGGTCGCAACTTGCCGGCCAAACTTTCGTTGACATCGACCTCCAGGCGAAAAGCGCTGGGGTCTTCAACGGTAAGCAGCGGCATGCCGGGCACGGCCATGCTGCCCAGCTCGATGCGCTTATTGGTAACCACCCCGGCCACCGGCGCCGCGACCGTGGCAAATCCCTGGTATACCCGGGCCTCGGCCAGACCGGCGTGGGCCCGATTGACCATTTGCGTAACCCGTTCAAATTCAAGGCCAGCAACCTTCTTCTGGGTCTCCACCTGATCCAGTTCCTGTTTGGACAGGGCCTTGGCGTCGAACATGTTTTTATAGCGGCCGTAAGTGATCTCGGCCAGGGCCATGTTCTGCCGGGTCGACTCCAGGGCCTTTTCCGCCTCCTGAACCCCGGCAGAGGCGGCCTTCACCTTCTGGACCACGTCGCGGCTGTCCAGGATGAGAAGCGCCTGGCCGGCCTTTACCGTCTCACCTTCTTTGACCAACACGGCGGTCACCGTGGCCATCATCCTGGCGGCGACCACACTCACGGTCTTGGCCTTGATGGTGCCGGTGGTTTCATAAAATTCGGTAATCGCCCGCGGCGCAATGGTGGTAAGCGTCACGCCGCTCACGGTTGGCCGTGGCTGCTCCGCCCCAAGTCGCTCCCCCCCGCCTTTACAGCCGACCAGAAAGACCAGCAGCACGCAGGCCATGGATAGTAGTCTTTTCATTCTTGCTCCTCCGGACTGCTCTCGTTGATCCCCAGATCCTGAAAAATCGTGCCGCTCTCATAACAGAGGGTGAATACGGCGATTCGGTAGTTGTTTTTACTGGCCACGGTCATGGCCCGGGCGTGGTCCAGGCTCAACTGGGCATCGAGGAGATCGACCATGGGCGACAGGCCGTTTTCGTAACGCACCTCAACCAGTCGGGCCCCCTCTTCCGCGGTTTTCAGGGCAGCCTGGGCCAGTTCCGCGTTCTTGCCAGCCTCCTCCACCCCACGGTAGGCCTCATATACTTTATAGGAAACCCCCATTTCCATGGCGTGCAAGTATTCATCGGCCGCTGCCTTCTGATAGAGGGCCTTGCTCCGTTCGTGCTCTCGCCCCATGCCGTTGAACAACTGCCATTTCAGAAAAGCCCCGACCTGCCAGCTTTCCCCTTCGCCGCCGAATGGCTGGTCGTGATCGTTGAGCTGGTAGGTGGCGCCAACGCCGATGTTCGGCAGATAGCCAGCCTTGGCGAGTTTGACATTCTGGCTGGCATTGCTCTGCCGCAGTTGCATGGCCAGAAGATCGCGCCGCTGCCGGCCAGCGTCGGTATAGCGGGCCAGGTCCGCCACCGGGAGATCAAGCCCGTCTTCCGTGGCTGCGGTGACCGACTGCTCAAGGCCCAGAAGCATGCCCAAGGCGCGCTGCGCTACATCCAAATTCTTTTTAGCGCTCACCAGCCGCTGCTCGGCCTCGGTAACCGCCGTAGTCGCACGCAACGTATCGGAATAAAGCCCCAAACCGTTTTCATAGCGATGGCCGGCGATACGCGCATGTTCCTCGGCGTCATGTCGCCCCTTTTCCGCCACCTCGGTATAGCTTGTAGCCGTGCGCACCATAAGGAAGGCCTGGGCAACCTGCAGGACCACCTCCTCCTTTTTGCGGTCAAACTCGTGGCGTCCAGCCGCCGCGGCGTTACGACTCATGGTCAGACCGATGTTCGCCTGCGGGGCAAAGAGCGGCTGCTCCAGGGAAAAAGAGGTCTGATAGTCATTCAGGGCATCGGGACTGTTGAGAGCAGGGATGGCGAAATCCTGGGCCCCGAAGCGTTGCTCGTTGAGTTTGGCCATGAACCCGTAAACCGGGTTGGTGGTGCGCATGAACCTCTCCTCAAAGGTGAGCTTGGGCAGCAGCATGCTCCTGGCCACCCCCACGTCCTCGCCCATGGCGGCCAAGCCTTGGGCACCGGCGCGCAGGCTGTGGTTATCGGCCAGGGCCTGCTGGATGGCCTGCCGCAATCCCAGTTCTTCTGGCCCGGCGGCCCTCGTCGGCACGGGGCAGGCGGCAACAATGACGGCCAGCCAGCAGAGCGTCGCCATGGCAAGCAGCCGACTGGTGGGTCTGAACATCTCGATCCTCCTGGGTATTTTATAAATTAATGCCAGGCGCGGTACCCGCCTGTCTTGATAATAGAGGCGAAAGGCTCCGCGCGTAAAACAAAAAATTACAGGAAGTATAATTTAAGGCTAAGCTTAAATACCGGTGAACAAAAAGGCAAGCCATCAACCCATTAAAATTAAAAATTTTTTCCGCAAAAACGGAAAACCTGCGCAAAACAGCAAGGGGCGGACCGCGCAAGCACGATCGGCCCCCCTTGCATTATAAACTGATGCCAGCTTTTGGGCTGGTGCGCCTAAAAAACGGCGTTCTGGACAGTGTCCACACCATCCAGAATCTCGACATCAGCTTCCAGGGTCGTCTTCCCGGTTGCAGAGACGATCATCTTGTACGAGCCGACCGGCAGTTTAAGGCTGTAGGTGCCGCCCTCGGCGACGTTAATCGACTGCACTTCGACCTGGACATCACCGTTGCCGCAATCCATGACCTGGCGGATGCCGATGGTGGCGGAGTCCTCGGCCGCTGCCAGTCCGCTTAATGTGCCGGACAGGGTTCCGGTGGTGATCGCGGCCGCCATGACAAGGTCAACGATATGTGCCTGGAAAACCGTGGCATTCACCTCCGTGCAGGCTGGCAGGAAGTCCTCCTTGACCGCCACGATATGGTAGGTGTCAGCCGGCAGGTACATAATATATTCGCCGTTTGGATCGTCGGCGATGGTAGAGGCCTCCACCGTCACCACGTCGCTGGCGTCAACGACGAACGGATCATACAACTGGGCGCTGACCAGGGTGCCAGGCAGAGGGGAGTCATCGCTGGCCGCCGTCACCGCGCCGGTCACCGAGTTCTCTACCGTGGCCAGGACCTTAATGGTCGGCTTGAGCAGCCAGTGGCCGCTGTTACCCGCCTTGACCACGGATTTGGCGGCGTCAAAGTCCATAACCAACTCCGTGGCCCCGCTTCTGACAATGGTGAAGCCATGGACAAGCTTGATGCCGGTCTGCATGCCGGAAGGAACTTTAAGTTCAATCTCGGCATCCGTGTTATCTATGAGATAGTTGCCATAAGGATGCGCATGGCCAAGGATATTAGAGCCTACATCGGGGTTGTTGTCCAAGACGAGCCGCATCTGGGTGTAGGAGCCGACCGCCAGATCAGCTATACCGAGTGACGCCAACGTACCGTTGACCAGTTCAAGCAGATTATAGGTACCGCCAGGCGTAAGCAGGGTCTGCCAGCCGGCCGCCTCGGCGTCCCCGGACGAATGCTGGTTAACCTGAACCTCGGCGATCGTGACGTAGATCGCCTTGTAAGCATCGCTTGCCGCATCGGTGAGTGACAGTTGCAAGGTGCCGGTGCCGCCAGCGCTGGCGCCAGTGGCAACACCATCCGAACTGCTGCTGCAGGCGGACAGGGAAAACGCCAGCAGCAGCAAAAAACCGCATTTCATCTGCGCAACGAATCTGGTCATGGTTTTGTCTCCTGCAATGCACGCCATTTTATCCACGATGTCGTATTAGTAACACCGGCTCGATCGCAAATTCAGCCGTCTTGGGTCTTGAGCCTTCAAATCTTCTCTTCCTGTAACTATCCAGTGGAACCGCAACCCAGGTGAGTTCCCGGACTGGCAATGCTTTTCGCGGGTTCGTCCGCGACCGGGCGCAGGATGCGCGGGAGGTCGCGG
>MNYK01000108.1 GCA_001873115.1 Desulfobacterales bacterium CG2_30_60_27
AAAATACTTTTCGCTCATTCTCGGCGGGCGTCCTGCCCGCCTCCGAGGCGTCCGCGACCTCCCGCGCATCCTGCGCCCGGTCGCGGACGAACCCTCGAAAAGCATTTCCAGTCCGGGAACTCACCTGGGTTGCGGTTCCGCTGGATAGTTACAAAAGTTCGCTCCTTTCCCGGTTGGATAGATTGGCTACCCGGTCCATGCGTCCGCCTCCCGGCAGATCTGCTTCAGGTAGTCGTAAATCCAGCCGGTTACCGTTTTGGTGTCGGCCAGGATTTGCCGGCATTTTTTATCATCGAGTTGTTTGCGGATTTCGGCGATGATCGTGTTGTTGATCCGCTCCTTGCCCAGAGCCTTGATTGCCTGAACTACCAGGCCGCTCTCCCGGTGCTGGAAGCCTATATCCTTTAAAACGGTCTTCTTGAATTCCAACGTGTAATTGCCGATGGCATAACGCCGATTCGGCCCATCGGAAAGATAGACGAATCTCCCCGGAACTTGGGTGGAAAGCCCGAGCAGGTTCAAAGCGGCATCACCCGAGGGCAGCATACGCCAATTGAATTTACGGGCAAAGGCCCGCGCCACCTGGTCGAAGTCCGGGCTTAACTCCTGCCTGAGCAGTTCGCTATACTTCGGATAATCGTACATACCGCGACAGATACGGCGAATCTTGCCGCGTTTGGTGAGCACCGACAATGCCTTGTCAATATTGTTCCTGGGAAACTCATCAACAAAATCTCCAGAATAAAAAACCCACCCCATGCCACGGCCATATATCCTGTAAAGCACTTTGCTTTCAATTGGTTGCATAACCCCCCACCCACGATTATTTTCAGAAAAAAATACCACTTTTTCTGAAAATTACCACCACAATCAATCTCCATCGCATACCTGTCGAGGCAAAGTTGTCCGAGTTGTGGAAAGTTCGGGGGATCCCTTACACAACGCTTTTGATCGTAGAAATAGTGAATCCTGATAAATTTTCAAACCAACCTGGCCGCCCCGTCAAGCTGAAGGTCATCCTAGGAAGGGTTGACGGCCCCTAAAGGGCGGCTCATCACCCCGGACCCCGGATCGGCCCGCACATGCCGCCGTGCCGGCGCTTCCTGCTGGTCGATGTGACCGTAAAGAAATGTGACCGTAAAGAAATTGACCGTCCGGCGAGGATCGTGTACCATTTCTGATTCGTTTTTTCCGGACAGCCGCCCGGTGGGAAAGAGGTTGACGTTCTCTCCCTGTTTCAGATTAACTAGTGGTAACCATGGAAGAAGAGATAGACAGCATAGATGAGCCGGAAGTGGACGAGCCGGAAGGGGAGGAAGGCGAGGGGACTCTGCATCCCCTGGTGGCCCTGCCCGACGACGAACATCTGCCCGCCATCACCCATCCGGGGCTGCACCGCTATCTCCAGGAGATCAGCCAGTATGCGCTGCTCACCCGCGAGGAAACCGAGGCCCTGGCCATTCGGTACAACGAGACCGGCGACCAGGAGGCGGCCTACCAACTGGTGACCGCCAACCTGCGTCTGGTGGTCAAGGTGGCCATGGACTTCCAAAAGTTCTGGATGCAGAATTTCTTGGACCTCATTCAGGAGGGCAACGTCGGCCTGGTGCAGGCGGTGAAGAAATTCGACCCTTATCGGGGCGTCAAGTTTTCCTATTACGCGGCCTACTGGATCAGGGCTTACATTCTGAAGTCCATCATGGACAACTGGCGGCTGGTGAAGATCGGCACCACCCAGGCCCAGCGCAAGCTGTTTTTTCGGCTTAACAAGGAACGGCGGGAGTTGGAGTCACAAGGCTTCGCGCCGGAACCAAAACTTTTGGCCGAACGTCTCAATGTCAAGGAAAGCGAAGTCATCGATATGAGCCAGCGCCTGGAGGGCTGGGATATTTCCCTGGAAAGCCCGGTGCGGGAAGATTCCGATGAGCAGCAGAAGGATTTTTTGGTTTCCGGAGGGCCTGGCCTTGAGGAAAAGCTCGCGCTCAAGGAGATACGGGACCAGGTGAACCGGGTGCTGAACCAGTTACAGGAGTCCCTGAACGCCAAGGAAATGGCCATCCTCACCGACCGGCTGTTGAGCGACGACCCGCTTACCCTGCAAACCATTGCCGACCGTTTTCAGGTCTCCAGGGAACGGGTGCGCCAGATCGAGGCCGGTCTTTTGAAGAAACTGAAGAAGCACATGGAGCAGGAAATTCCAGGGGTCGAGAGTTTCCTGGGGGGCATGGGCGGTCAGCGTGACTAGGTGAACAGGCTGTTGGTGTTTAGGCTGCTAGCGATGGCAAAAATTAAGCCACGGCAAGCGTCGCACCCATATTTCTCTTTCATTCTAACCTGACAGGCTACAGTCTAACAGACTAAACAACTATCAAGGCAGTTCAGGCGAATATGCACGTTCCCCTCCTTGACTTGAAGGCCCAGCTCACTCCCCTGCGGGACGAGATCCTGGCCGCGCTCACTTCGGTGCTCGACTCCACCCGCTACATCATGGGGCCGCGGCTGGAAGAACTGGAAGAGGCGGTGGCCGGCTATTCCGGGGCCCGGTACGGCATCGGCGTGGCCAGCGGCACCGACGCGCTGCTGGTTGCCCTCATGGGGCTGGGGGTGGGGCGGGACGATCTGGTGCTGACTACGCCGTACACCTTCTTCGCCACCATGGGGGTGGTCCTGCGGCTGGGCGCCAGACCGGTGTTTGTGGACATCGACCCGGTGACCTACAACATCGATCCCCAGCGCCTGGCTGAAACCATGGCCGAATACGCCAAGGCCGGCAAGCGTTTCAAGGCCATGATACCGGTGCACCTCTATGGGCAATGCGCCGACATGGAGGCGGTGCTCGCCCTGGCCGCGCAATACGGCGTGCCGGTGGTGGAGGATGCGGCCCAGGCCATCGGCGCCGCCTATCCCGCCAAGAATGATGGTGGCTGGCAGTGGCGGTCGGCCGGCTCCATGGGGGTGGCGGGTTGTTTTTCCTTTTTTCCCAGCAAAAATCTGGGCGGTCTGGGCGACAGCGGCATGGTGGTGACCAGCGACGCGGAGCTGGCCAGACGGGTGCGGCAATTGCGCATGCACGGCATGGAACCCAAATATCACCATGGCATGGTGGGCGGCAACTTTCGGATGGATCCCCTGCAGGCCGCGGCCCTGTTGGTTAAGCTGCCGCATCTGCCCGCCTGGCATCAGGCCAGAAGGCGTAACGCCGCCAGGTACAAGCGGTTGTTCGCGGCGGCCGGCCTGCTGGGCGGCGATAAGTTCACCTTGCCCGCCGCGGCCTATGAGGAGCTGGCCCGGCAGGAGAAGGCGGAGCCCGATTTTCACATCTACAATCAGTATGTCATCCGGGCCAAGGACCGTGACGGGCTGAAGCCCTTTCTCGATCAGGCCGGGGTAGGCAACGAAATTTACTACCCCATCCCCCTGCACCAGCAGGAATGCTTAGCCGAGCTGGGCTATGGCGCGCTCGCCTTTCCCGAGGCGGAGCGGGCGGCCCGCGAGACCCTTGCCCTGCCCGTGTATCCAGAACTGACCGAGGAAATGCAACAGTATGTCGTGGACCGGGTGCGGGCCTATTTTTCCTGACAGCCTTGGCGGTATCCGCAGTCCGGGCGCTTTTTCCCCCTCGGTTTCGGCCGGTTACCGGCGGTTTCTGCTCATCATTGTCCTCTGCCTTATTCTGCTGCCCTCATTTGGCCAGGCGGCCTCCCAGGGTGTTTCCCGGGAAGCATGGCGGCAACTGGTGGGCGAACCATTGGTGCCGACCCGTCAGGTTTCTGCCGACCGCGCCGCCATGCCGGCCTGGATGGCTCGGTGGGCAGAGGCCAGGGAGGCGGTGCGGCATGGCAACCTGCCGACCGCGGCCCGTCTGTACGACAACCTGCTGGCCCAAAAACCCGAGCTGGCCGAGGCCGCCTGGGAGCTGGCCCGCCTCCGCTTCCGCCTGGGTGACGGACCGGGGGGGATCACCCTCTTGGAGGCGCTGGCGGAACATGAGCCTGGCAATCTTGCCTATCGTGCCTTACTGGGCCGGGCCATCCTGTTGAACGGGCAGGCGGACCGGGCCGTGGCCCTCCTGAACCAGGTTTTGGGAAAGGAGCCCGAGAACTCCGTGGTCCTGGCCGCCCTGGTCGGCTGCTATTTCAGCCTGCAACAGCCCGATCGGGCCCTGGCCCCGCTGGAGACCCTGCACCGGCTGGACCCCGACGATGGCGAGGTCCGGCTGCGGTTGGCGCGGCTCTATGTGAAACTCGGTCTTGATGAGCAGGCCCGCCAGCACCTGGTGGAACTGGGCAAGGATGAGCATGCCGGGCTTGACCTGCTGGTGATGACCGCCCAGGTCCATGACCGGCTGGGGTTGGAGAACCTGGCGGATGCTTACTGGCAACGGGTTCTCGACCTGCAAGCGGATCAACCGGAGGCCAGCAGGAGGCTGGCCCGCGAGCAGGGTGGCCGGCTGCCCGAGGCCCTTGCCCATCTCCGGCCTTTGCCAGAGGAGGTAACGGAGCCGAGCGTGCTCAAACAGGTCGCCGACCTCTACAGCAAGGAAGGCAACCTGGCAAAAGCCTTGCCCTATCTCGAAAAATATATGACGCTGCGGCCTGCTGACCAGGATATGGTGCTATCCCTGGTGCGGCTCCATGCCAACTTGGGCAATCGGGCCGAGATGGTTATGGTGCTGGAGCGTTTTTTTGCCATACAAGCCGAACCCCAGGCGCTGGAATTGCGGCAGGCCGCGCGGTTCTATGATGCCACCGGCCGTTTCCGCGAGGCGGTGCCCCTGTACCAGCGCTTGCTGACCATGGCGCCCGATGATCCGGAACTGCATGTCACCCTGGCCGTTGATCTCTTCAAGATCGGCAAGCACGATCCCAGCCTGGCCATGCGGAAGCACCCGGCCCAGCCCGAGCCCGGGCGGGAGGAGCTTTACCACTCCATGACTGCGTTGCTGGCCCGCCTCGACCGGGATGATGACGTGCTGGAGGTCCTGGAAACCATGAACGACCTGAAGCCCGCGGATTCCGAAGTTATCAGGAAGCTGGCGCGCCTCTACCTGCAACAGGGGAAATTGATCCGAAGTCTCAACTTTTTTGAGCAACTCGCCTTGGCCGGACCCCTGGATGCTGCCGCTCTGGAAGACCGCGCCACCCTGTTCGAGCGCTCCGGGCAAAGGGCCCATGCCCTGGCCGACTTTGAAGAACTGCTCCGCCTGGCCCCGGAACGCCAGGATATCCGGCGGCGGGCCCTGCGGCAGGCTGGCGTAGAGGGCCTGCTGGCGGACGTGCGGCGCCACCTCGGCGCCCTGGAAACCGGTCAGGGCGGCGAGCTGGACGCCGAGAGCGTCCTGGCCGGGGCCGCGGCCTTGCGGCAGTGCGGCGTTTACCGGGAAGCCTTGCAGCGCTGCCAGCGCTTTCTCGCCGACCAGGCGGCCGACGACGGCCAGACGGAGCGGCGGATCCATCTGGAGATGGCCGCCATTTACCGGGCCGCCGGGTTGCCCTTTGAGGCGGAGCAGGTCTTGCGCACCGCCCTTTTGCTGAACCAGGGCGCCGGCGAGATCCTGGAACAGTTGGTTTTCCTGGCCCTTGAGCAGCCAGAAACCGCGGCAACGGCCCGTATCTGGTTCGGCCGCTGGCAGGAGATCAATCCGGAGAGCGAGCCGGCCATGGACCGCCACCGGGCGCGGCTGTTGGCCGCCATCGGGGAACGGGGCGCGGCCATGGCCTTGTCCCGTGACCTTTTTGAAAAAGCGGCCGGTGCTCCGGAGCTTGGCGCCCAACCGGAGATGGGCTTGCTCTGGCAGGCTGACGGGCTTGAGCTGGCCGGCGAGCTGCTGGCGGATGACAAGCCCGAGGCGGCTGAAAAGATCTGTCTGCGGCTCCTCCAGGAGGGCAGGGTGGAACAGACCACGGGTTTTGAGCCCCTGGTCCTGTTGTTCAAGAGCTACTTGCGTCAGAAGAAGGTGGGGCAGGCCAGCGACGTTTTTGCCAGGATTCAATACGCCGCTCGCCAGGATGCGGACCGCCTGCTCACGGCGGTCCGGTTGTTCCGTGCCCAGGAGATGTCGGCTGAAACTCTGACCCTGGCTCGGGCGGCCCGGCAAGCGCGGCCCGATTCCCTGGAGGCCGCCTTTCTGCTGGCCGAGGCACTGGAGGCCACCGGAGACAAGGCTGCCGCCGCCGCGTTACTGCTTGAGGTGCGGGGAAATTATCCCGACAACGATCGGGCCGGCGTTATGCTGGCCGACCTGCTTTTCCGCCAGGGTGACTACGAGCAGGCCCTGGCGCTCTGTGAAACCCTGCTGGTCGGTGAGGCGCCGCGACCCGACCTGGTCCTTTTGAAGGCGCGCACCTTATGGGCCTTGCAGCGTTGGACCGAGTCAATGGCGGTTTACGAGGCCTTTCTGAAGCCGGCCGCCGAGCAGGGCTTTTTGCGACAACTGGCGGAACGCGGCCTGGACGTGCCACTTACGGCCCGCGAGCAATCCTGGTGGGAGCAGGTCACCTTTGCCGGCAGTGAGCCGCCAAGCCCGCTGGCTCTGGCCCTGGACCCCCTGCAGATGCTGGGGCAGGGGAATATCGCGGCGCCGGTCGTTCGGGCCGCGGTTCCCTATTTTGCCCTGCGGAGCTGGCAGAATCGTTTTGCCAGTGAAGGCGCCGCCAGGCAGGCCGTGCAGCGCCGAGAATATTTCCAGGCCATGTATCTGTTCAAGTCCATCCTGCGGGAGTCTCCCCGGGAGGCGCCATTGCTCTTCGATCTGGCCGGCATATACAGTCGCCTTGATCTGCTCCAGGACGAGGCGGTCCTTTACCGGCGCCTTACTGATTTGGATGCCTCCTATCCCGGCGTGAAGGAGGCCAGCCAGCGGAACCAACTGAAAAGGCAGCCCCGGGTCACCTTCGGGGGCGGCCTGCGACGGGATGAGGGCTACGCCGGTTACCAGGCCATGGAGACGGAGTCGCTGCAAACCTCGGTTTGGTTGAGCCCCAGGCCTGGCCACGATTTTGACGTAAGCCTGGCCAGGCCTGTCTATACTTCCACCGATCTGCCCATCCGGCTTGTCTCCAGACGTTTTTACCTTGCCTATCGCAATCATTTTATGAACGGGCTTTCCCTGGATCTGGGCGGCGGCCTTGAGGGTCTCGCAGAAGGTTATGCCACCACCGGCCTGGTCCGCGGCAAGGTCTCCGGCGAGGTGGGCGATAAACTGGACGCCCATCTCTCCTTCAGCCGTGACCTGGTCACCGATACCACGGCCAGCCTCACCAGAAACGTGGTGGCCCATGCGGCCTCCGCCGGGCTTTCCCTGGATCTGCTGCCGCGCCTCAAGGTGGGCGGGGACTACGGGGTGAGGAATTTTTCTGACAACAATTTCACCATGCGTTACGACCTGTGGACCTCGTACTTGCTGTTTGAGGAACCCTATGCCCTGTCCTTCACCTATAATTACGGATTCTATGATTCCAGGGAGGGCGCCAATCCCGGCACACCCCTGACGGATGGTTTTGGCGTTGATGACCATCCTTACTGGGCGCCAAGGTCTTACTGGAAAAATCGCTTTGAACTATTTTTCAAGCACCAGTTTTCCAAGGATGTCATGGACCGTGGGATCCCCAGGTATTACACGCTCAGATACTCGCTGGATTATGATTCCTTCGGCTATGGCGGCCAGAATCTGGAAGGCGGTCTTTACCTGGAAATTACGCCGCGCTTCATCCTGGAGGCTTCGACCATGTTAAACTCCTCGCAACTCGCCCGCAGCCGGGAGGTGGCCTTGAGCGCCATCTGCCGGTGGTGATGGGGCAGGGGGCAGGGTGTATATAGGATTGTAACTATCACAAGCGGCACCGCAACCCGGGAACGCTTAACTGCCGACACAGGCTGGATAGTTACGAATAATTCGTCATTTTTGGCTTGACCCGGAATCCATCTGCTTGATTTGACTGGATTCCCGCTTTTCCCCGTCAAGCGGGGACCAAACAGAGCGCGGGAATGACGATGAATGAATTTTTCAAGGTTCCCTTAAATCTTGCAAACTTTGTTGGCCTGTGCTAAGTGAAAATTATGAAACGGCCGCAGCCATTGCGGCGGCCTGGGTGGCGGTGCCGCATGGCGCCGCCTGTTTTTTTCTAAAGCGGCGGCAAGCGCGTCGGGCCATGGTTCAGGCCTGGAGCGCGGTTGCCGGGCTGGATGGGGCGCCGCGGATTTTATGGGCTCCCCGGCAACATGCACAACCAGGGCTCAATACGCCCGATGAGGAGGATTACACCCATGGTGAAAAGGGTTCCTATGTCCAAGGAGGGCTATGCCCGGTTGCGGGAAGAGTTGCAGCACCTGCAACGCAAGGAACGTCCCAGGGTCATCAAGTCCATTGAAACGGCGCGGGAACATGGCGATCTGAAGGAAAACGCCGAATATCACGCCGCCAAGGAGCGCCAGGGCCATGTCGAGGGCCGGATCATGGATCTCAAGGACAAACTGGGCCGGGCCGAGGTCATCGATTGCACCTCGGTGGACTGCGGCCGGGTGGTGTTTGGCACCGTGGTCACGATGGTGGATCTGGACACTGAAGAGGAGATGCGTTTTCAGTTGCTGGGGCCCGAGGAGTCCGACGTGAAGACGGGTAGCATCTCGGTGCTTTCGCCCTTTGGGCAGGCCTTGATCGGCAAGGAGGTGGGGGACGAGGCCTTCGTCCAGACCCCGGCGGGACAGCGCCATCTGGAGATCATGGACATAGAGCCGGCTAAGCCCTGCGAGTGATGCCCGAGAGAAAGAGATCGCAGATCTGGAGGGCGGTCTCGGCAATGGACATGTCGTGCTCGGCGGACTGAATCCAGAGCCTGGATGACTCGTCGAGGGCGCCGAAGTAGATCCGTTTCATCAGGTTGAGGTTTACATCGGTGCGGAAAAGCCCCTGCTCCTGACCCTCCTGGATAATGGCGAAGATGATATCGAGGTATTCGGCGAATTTCTGGTTGCGATAGCCGTTCTGAAAGATGTTGCTCTGCCGGATTTCCACCTGGAGGACCTCGGCCAGTTCCCGATTCTCCTCGACTAAGCCGAGGTGGTGCAGGGCAAAGATTTCCAGCTTTTTGCGGGGATCGGTGATGGTCTGCAGGGCGCCGGTAACTTGTTCGATCAGGTTGCCGATCTCTTCCTCGAACAGGGAGATCAGGATATCGTACTTGTTGTTGAAGTACAGGTAAATGGTGCCGTCGGCCACCTTGGCAGCCTTGGCGATATCGGAGATGCGGGCATTGAAGAAGCCCTTCTTGGCAAAGACGTGGATGGCCGCCTGGATGATTTTTCGGTGTTTGTCCGCGGTGCGCATTACTAGTATTAAAACACACAAATAACGAAACATATGTTATGCTGTCGCATGCCCACCCCACAACAAGGAGCCTGCCATGCGACAGACTGAGCTACATCTTACCGACAAGGACCGCGAGTTGATTGAGTGGTATCGCGCAAAGGGTTTACACCATGCCCGGGAAATTAATCGGGCGCATATTTTATTTGCCCTTGATTGCGGGATTCCCGAAGTCCAGATCAGG
>MNYK01000125.1 GCA_001873115.1 Desulfobacterales bacterium CG2_30_60_27
ACATCCTGCGCAAATACGGCGCGCTCCGGGAGTAGATACTTCGGTTGTCCACTCCTTGCATTTCCTCTGCCCCGCTCTCGCAGCGAGATGTTCCGTCCGCTGTTGGGGGAACTTTTTCCACCCCGCATATAAAGCTTCCCTTCTCAACGTCCTCGCTGCTGCCGGATAGCCACCCTTGCCAATGCATCGACCGCATAATCAGAGGGCGCCGACCGCGTTCCATGGGGATGATTGGCAGAGATACCTGTCTCGTCCTGCTGTTATGTCGAATATCCAGAAGGGCTGGCGTCTGGCCACGGGAAAAAGCGGGCATGGCGCGGGCGATTACCGGAACCTGGAACAACGCCGGCGTTCGTGGTACAATGTCAATGGTCGATCTCAAGATCCGCCCGGCCTGGCCGGGCATGGAGGGCTGGATGGAAATTTTGTTTCTCGGCGTGGGCGAGGCCTGCGATCCGGCGTATCTCAACACCTCGTTGCTGGTCAGGCCGGAGGGCGCCAAGGCCTGCACGGCCATGCTCGATTGCGGTTTCACCGTCCCGCACCGCTATTTTCTGGGCTGCGGGGATGCCGAACAACTGGAGGCCCTGTGGATTTCCCATTTTCACGGCGATCATTTTTTCGGAGTGCCCTTGCTGCTCCTGCGTTTTTGGGAGATGGGCCGGCGGCAGCCGTTGCGGGTGCTGGGTCCGGCCGGCGTGGCCGATCGAGTGACCGCGGCCATGAATCTCGCCTATCCAGGTTTACTGGAAAGATTGACCTTTCCTCTGGAGTTTTCCGTCGTTGCCGATAACGAGGGGGTGGAGGCGGCCGGTATGAGGTGGCGCGGCGCTCCCTGCGAGCATGCCCAGGAGGCCCGCGCCGTGCGTCTTGACGATGGCGGGGTGTCGCTCTTTTATAGCGGTGACGGTCGCCCTACCCCGGCCAGCGCGGCCCTGGCCCGCGGCTGCGCCTGCGTGGTGCATGAGGCCTTCAACTTCGCGGGTGAGACGGTCGGGCACGGTTCGGTGTCCGGCGGCATCGATTTTGCCCGCCAGGCCGGGGCTGGTCTCCTGGCCCTGGTTCACGTGCAGCGGGAGGAGCGCCAGCGCCATGCCGGGGAGATGCAAGCGTTGCTTGGCAGTCTGAAGCCGCTCCGGATTGTGCTGCCAGGGGTGGGCGATTGGCTGCGGTTTTGAAACCGGCATAGTTTTGTCTTGGCTTTCCAGCCCGGACGTCTTACATATATGCTTGTTCGTACCGCCCAGGTATTTCTTTAAAGTCACCGCCATACGGAGGACAAAAAATCATGGATCAGTACAGGAACAGCACCATGACCGTGGCCCAGGCCCGGGCCCAGGACTCGACCATTTTTCTTGCCAAGGTCTTCAACTGGATGGCCGTCGGTCTCGGGGTGACCGGCCTGGTTGCCTTGCTGGTGGCCAATTCGGCCGTGGCGCAACAGATGATTTTAGGCAATCGGCTGGTCTTTTTCGGCCTGATCATCGGCGAACTTGGGTTGGTTTTTTACCTGTCCGCCCGTATCCAGCGCATTTCCGCCCAGGCCGCCACCGGGCTTTTCTTGCTCTATTCGGCCTTGAACGGCGCCACCCTGTCGGCCATCCTGCTGCTCTACACCGCCACTTCGGTGGCCGCCACCTTCTTTGTTACCGCCGGCATGTTCGGGGCCATGGCCGTCTATGGCCTGGTCACCAAGAAGGATCTGGCCTCCTTCGGTTCCTTTCTGTTCATGGGGCTAATGGGCATGATCATTGCCTCGGTGGTGAACATGTTCCTCGGCAGTTCTTTGCTCTCGTGGTTGATCTCCGGGATAGGGGTGCTCGTCTTCACCGGTCTTACCGCCTATGATGTGCAGAAGATCACCCAGATGGGCGCCCAGGGCATCATGGAGCAGGGCGAAGTGGCTATCAGGAAGGGCGCGGTCATGGGGGCGTTGGCCCTTTACCTTGACTTCATCAACCTGTTTCTTAGTTTGCTGCGCTTTATGGGGGATCGGCGCTAACCGGGGTGGCAAGAAATTGCCAGATAACCAGGGGCTGTCCAGTCATCGCTGCTGGGCCGCCCCCTTTTTTGCTGATGCTAAGTTTTTTGGGCAGGGGGACTTCCCCGCTTTCGCAGCGCAGGGTCATCAGGCCATGGGGCAAACAATCCGGCAGAGAATACTGGACATGCTGGTCGCGGGACCGGTGTCGGCCCTGAAGATTTCCGGCGCCGTGGGGATCCCGGAAAAGGATGTGGCTGCCCATCTGTTCCATATCGAGAAAACCCTGCAACAGGACGGTGGGCGTCTGGTCGTTATTCCCGCCGCCTGTCGGAGTTGCGGCTTTCTGTTCATAAAACGGCGCCGGCGATCCAAACCCGGCAAGTGTCCGCGGTGTTGTTCCACCTTTATCGGGGAACCACTATTCGCCGCCAGGATGACCCGTTGAGGATCATGACACCTATGCCGAAATGGTATGAGCGTTATCTGCCCTTTGTGGCCCGCGGCCTGGAAAAGCAAGTGGAGTGGCTGGCGGGCACCCTGCGTAAGACGTTGGTCAGTCCGGAGGGTGGCGGCACCCTTTCCCTGGACGAGATACAACCATACGTAAGGCTGTTGCTGGAGGACGAGGGGGAGGAGAGACGGCGGCAACTGACCGGTCTGTTGGTCGGGTTGGATGAAGAGATCGTCGTCCAGATGCTGCGGGCGGCCGATATTTACGATGTAACAAGCCTTTTCGGCCTCCTTGGTCGCCCCACGGCCGGGCAGGCCATGGTGGCCCTTGGCAAGCCGCCGCCGCCCTACGACAAATCACCCCAGTTGCTGACGGACAGGCTTTTCCTTGCCGTGCACCATAAGGCGCCCGCCCTCATGGAAGAGGCGGTTCGTCTAATGCGCGAACGCGGCGCCACGCCCGCCCATTTCGAGCCGGCCTATGGGAGATTCAGGGAGATGCTGATGGATCAGGAGATTTTGAGTTCGCTCTTTCCAAAGGCCAAGGCCTGACTGTCCGCCCGGCCTTGGCCCATGGAAGAATGTTTACTTGCCGGCCATGGCCCGTTTGGAGGCCTTCAGCGGGTTCACCTTGATCTTCACCACCAGAGTTTCGGGCTTCTGATGGGTGGCGAAATTGCAGATGCCCAGCTTCCATTTGGCCGCGGGGTCGGTATAGGCGGTGCAATATTTCGCCTGCTCGGTCGTAACGACCCTTTCGCAGCCCTCGCATTTTTCAATGATCGGGGTGAAAAGGCCGCTGGCATAATTGATCGGGGATACGTTTTTGGCCATGATAAAAATACCTCCTTACATGCGGTACGCGGATTACGCAAACCGACTTTATCGTGATGTAAAATCAGTTCCGGTCGAGGATGACCTCGGCAGGCGCGGCGCCATGCTCTGACCGGAGAAAAACGTTATTACATAAAGAATTAAGAGCGTTCTGTCAACAAAAACTTGCCCAAAAAATATCTCCGGAAAAACTTCCAGCAAAACGCCCTGGCATATTTCCCCCGCCTGGGGGTCATGATCGCTTGCCGACCTATAACTTCCCTGGTTTTATTCATAAATTGCTATTGTGTTTGGGAAATTCTTGATATATATAAATCTAGTACTTTGTCTTCCTGTCAACCAGAGGAGTATACTGTATGCCCGTTTATATCTGGAAAGGCACGAACTCCTATGCTGAGAAGCGCAAGGGCAGACTGGAGGCCCACGACGAACAGGCGGTTCGCTCGCACCTGAAAAAATTGCGGATCACGCCGGACTCCATCAAGGAGGCCCCCAAGGATCTGTTGGCGAGCATTCCGTTATTCCGCCCCAAGATCACGGGCAAGGATGTGGTGATTTTTGTCCGGCAGCTTTCCACCATGATCGACGCCGGCCTGCCCCTGGTCCAGAGCCTTGAGATCCTCGGTCGGCAGCAGGACAATCCCACCTTCAAGAAACTGCTCATCGAGGTGCGCCTCGACGTGGAATCTGGTTCCACCCTGGCCGACGCCATGAAGAAGCACCCGGACGTCTTCGACAACCTGTTCTGCAACATGGTGGAGGCCGGTGAGGTAGGTGGTATCCTTGATACCATTCTTACCCGCCTCGCCACTTTCATGGAAAAGAGCATGGCCCTCAAGAAAAAGGTGAAGGGCGCCATGACCTATCCGGCCATCTGTCTGGCCATCTCCATTATCGTTTTTGTGGTCATGCTGGTGTTCGTGGTGCCGGTGTTCGAGAAGATGTTTGCTGAGTTCGGGGCCGCCCTGCCCGCCGCCACCCAGGCGGTGGTTGACTTGAGCAACTTTCTAAAGACAAAATTTCATTTCTTTATCCTTTTCGTGGTGTTTGTGGTGGTGGCCTTTAAAAAGGTCTACAAGACCGAGAAGGGGCGGCTGCGCATTGATGCCGTCATGCTGCGGCTGCCCGTGGTGGGTCTGCTCATCCGTAAGGTGGTGGTGGCCCGTTTCAGCAGGACCATGGGCACCATGCTGCAGTCCGGCGTCCCCATTCTGGAGGCCCTGAACGTGGTGGCCCGGACCTCGGGCAACAAGGTGATCGAGCAGGCGGTCTATCGGGTGGTGGACGCCATCAGCGAGGGGTGCGCCATTGCCGAGCCGCTGGAGGAGACCGGGGTTTTCCCCGGCATGGTGGTTCAGATGATCAATGTTGGCGAATCCACTGGCGCCCTGGACGTCATGCTGGAAAAAATCGCGGATTTTTATGACGAGGAGGTGGACCAGGCCGTGGAAAACCTCACTTCCATGATCGAACCCTTTATGATGGTTTTCCTGGGCGGCATGATCGGCGGTCTGGTCATCGCCCTGTATATGCCGATATTTAAGATCGGCGAGGCTATTCAGTAACATCACGACAGCGAGGTTAGGGGGGTTGGATGGGAGAGATCATCGGGGTAACCGGCAGAGAGGTTCTGGATTCAAGGGGCAATCCCACCGTGGAGGTGGAGGTGTTCCTCGACAGCGGCACCATGGGCCGGGCCATCGTGCCCTCCGGCGCCTCCACCGGCATGCGCGAGGCCTTGGAGCTGCGAGACAAGGGGGGCAAACGCTATATGGGCAAGGGGGTGCGGAAGGCGGTGGCCAACGTCAACGACCTTATCGGCCCCGCCCTGTTCGGTTATGATTCCACCCAGCAGATCGTGGTGGATCAGGCCCTGCTGGAACTCGACAACACCGGGAACAAGAAGAAGCTGGGCGCCAATGCCATGCTCGGGGTGTCAATGGCCGTGGCCCGCGCCTCGGCCCTTGAACTTGGCCTGCCGCTTTATAGCTATCTTGGCGGGGTCAATGCCAAGGTGCTGCCGGTTCCCATGATGAACGTCCTGAACGGCGGGGCCCACGCCGACAATAATGTGGATATCCAGGAATTCATGATCATGCCCGCCGGCGCCCCTACCTTTGCCGAGGCGCTGCGCATGGGGGTGGAAACCTTCCACAACCTGAAGGCGGTGCTTAAAAAAGCCGGCCATCAGACGGCGGTGGGTGACGAGGGCGGCTTCGCTCCCAATCTGCGCTCCAACGAGGAGGCCATGGAATCGCTGCTGGAGGCCATTGTCAAGGCGGGTTACCAGCCGGGCAAGGACATCTTTATTGCCGTGGACGTGGCGGCCAGCGAACTCTATGACGCCAAAAAGAAAAGATATGTGCTGGCGGCCGAGAAAAAATCGGCCAAGAGTGTTGACGAACTCATCCGTTTCTATGCCGACTGGGTGAAGAAATATCCGCTGGTCTCTATCGAGGACGGCCTGGAGGAGAGTGACTGGCAGGGCTGGAGAAAGCTTACCGAGCAGTTGGGTGGCAAGGTACAACTGGTGGGGGACGATATCTTCGTGACCAACACCGCGCTTCTAGGGAAGGGCATTGCCGAAGCCATTGCCAACTCCATCCTGATCAAGCTGAATCAGATTGGCACGGTGACCGAAACCCTTGACGCGGTGGCCATGGCCCACCGGGCCTCCTACACGGCGGTCATTTCCCATCGTTCCGGCGAAACCGAGGACACCACCATCGCCGATCTCGCCGTTGCTCTGAACACCGGGCAGATCAAATCCGGAGCGCCATCGCGCACCGACCGGGTCGCCAAGTACAACCAATTGTTGCGCATCGAGGAGGAACTGGGGGCGGCCAGCCGTTTTGCCGGCAAGGCGGCGTTGAAATATATTTCTTGACAACTAGTAGAGATTATTGTTAATTATAAGGCACTTAGCACACCACTTTGCAAGGAAGGTGCGGTATGACTCTTACAAAAGCCGATTTGGTCCAGCAGGTATATCAAGAGCATAAACTGACCAAGCTTCAGGCATCCGAAGCGGTGCGGGCCTTTATCAAGGTGTGCAAGCGTTGCCTGGAAAGCGGCGAAGACCTGCTGATCAGTGGTTTCGGAAAATTCAATGTCAAGGAAAAGCGGGCCAGGCGGGGCCGAAATCCGCAGACCGGCGAGGAACTCATCCTTGCGGCCCGCAAGGTGATTACCTTTAAACCGTCCGGTATCCTCAGAAATCGGATTAACGCTGGCAAGTAATTACCGCCGGCAGGGGCCGTGCCTTTTTTGGGGTCCCGGTTTGGCGCTTGGCCTGCAACAGCTTTAGAAGACGGGTTGGCGTTCCCCCGGGAAACGGCTCGTCTTTTTTTTTAGTCCGGTTGGTCGCCTGGCAGCGGGACGGTGGTCGGCATGATTTTTCACAGCCGACAACAAGGTGGATGGCCATGGAGCCTACGAGACTGTCCGAATTGGCCCGTATGGTCGGCGGTGAGTTTGCCGGAGATGGTGACCCGCTCATCCATGGGGTCGCCGACCTTGCCACCGCCGGCGCCGGGCAACTGGCCTTTGTCGCCCTGGCGCGACAGATGGCGGCTGCCACTTGCCGGGCCGAGGCCTTCATTGTGCCTTCATGCCTTATTGAGACCGACCGGCCGGTGATCCGGGTGGCCAATCCCGCCTTGGCCCTGGCCGTTATCCATGCCGCTTTCCTGCGTAAACCCTTTCAGGCCGGCGGTCTGCACCCGACCGCTCATGTGGGGGCCGACTGCCGGATACCGGTGGCGGTCACCGTGGCGCCGGGCGTGGTTATAGGCGACCGGGTGACCCTGGGGGAACGGGTGACGCTTATGGCCGGCACCGTGATCGGGGATGATGTGAGCATTGGCGACGATACCGTGTTGCACGCCAATGTGACAATCTATCCGGACTGCCGGATCGGCGCCCGGGCGATCATCCATAGCGGCGCGGTCATTGGCGCCGATGGTTTCGGTTACGTTACCGATACGGCCACCGGTCGCCAGGTGAAGCGCCCCCACGTGGGCACGGTGCGGATCGATGACGATGTTGAGATTGGCGCCAACACCTGCGTGGATCGCGCCACCATGGGTGTTACCCGCATTCGGCAGGGGACAAAGCTCGACAACCTGGTGCATGTGGCGCACAACAACGATCTTGGCGAGAACTGCTTGCTGGCGGGACAGTGCGGCCTGGCCGGTTCCGTTACCCTCGGCAATAACGTGGTCATGGGCGGTCAGGCGGGGGTCAGGGATCATGTGCGGCTTGGCGACCAAGCCATGGTCGCTGCCAGGGCCGGCGTTACCGCCGACCTGGAACGCGGCAGCGTGGTGTCCGGTATGCCGGCCATCCAGCACCGGCAATGGCTCAAGGCCAGCATAGCGTTTGCGGAGCTGCCTGACCTGGTTCGGGAGATCAGGCGGCTCAAGAAAAGGGTGGCCGAGCTTGAGGGGCAGCTTCCCCGGGTCGGCGGGGAATCCAAGTAACTCTGGAGGGAAACGGGTTTATGGAGCTTAATATAACAAAGATTCTCGATTTACTGCCGCATCGCTACCCCTTTCTGCTGGTTGATCGGGTTCTGGAGGTGGAATTGGGGCAGCGGATCGTGGCGCTCAAGAACGTCACCATGAACGAGCAGTTTTTTCAGGGGCATTTCCCGGTGGAGCCGGTGATGCCCGGTGTTCTTGTCCTGGAAGGCATGGCCCAGGCTGGCGCCCTGCTTGCCTATCTTACCGATCCCGAGAAGGTGGGCAAAAGCCTGGTTTACTTTGCTGGGTTAGACGAGGTCCGCTTCCGGCAGAAGGTGGTGCCCGGCGACCAGCTCATCTTTCGTCTTGCCGTACTCAAACGCAAATCCAAACTGTACAAACTGGCCGGCCAGGCATACGTAGACGACAAGCTGGTGGCCGAGGCCGTACTGATGGCCACCTTGTCCTGAAGCCTCCGGCACCTCGTCTTTCCAGCCTTTTTATCATTTCTTTCCGGCGGTTTTTATGAGCATTCATCCAACAGCAGTAATCGCTCCCGGTGTTGACCTGGACCCCGGCATAAGTATCGGGCCTTTCGCGGTGATTGACCAGGGCGTGACCCTCGGACCTGGCGCTCAGATCGGTTCCCACACCGTCATCACCGGTCATACCACCATCGGCAGGAACACCAGGATCGGGCCCTTTGCCCACATCGGTGGCCCTCCCCAGGACCTTAAGTACCACAACGAGGACACCCGGCTGGTTATCGGCGACAACAACGATATCCGGGAATACGTCTCCATTCACCGGGGCACGCCCACGGGCCACGGGGTGACCACGGTTGGCGACTACAACCTGATTATGGCCTATTGTCATATTGCCCACGACTGCGTGGTCGGCGACCACGTTATCATGGCCAATGCCGCCACTCTGGGCGGCCATGTCGAGGTGGCCGACCGGGTTACCCTGGGCGGTCTGGTGGCGGTGCATCAGTTTTCCCGGATCGGCACCTTCGCCTATGTCGGTGGCCTTTCCGGCATCAGCAGGGACGTGCCGCCCTATGTCATCCTGTCAGGCACCCGCAACCAGATGCGGATCAGCGGCATCAACAAGATCGGCCTGCGCCGCAACGGGATGGCCGTGGAAACTATCAAAAAACTGGAACATGCCTTCAAGATCATCTTCCGCACCCCCGGTTTTCTGCTTCAGGACGCCCTGACAAAGACCATGGATGAGATAGCGGATTGCGATCCGGTGACCCATCTCGTACAATTCATTCAGGCCTCGCAACGGGGCGTGGTGCGGGTCTGGGAAGATGAGTGAGAAGATCGGCATTATCGCCGGCGGCGGCCAGTTTCCTCTGCTGTTCGCCAAGGCGGCTCGCCAGGCCGGCCGGCAGGTGGTGATCGTGGCCCACGAGGGCGAGGCCTGGCCCGACCTGGAGTCGGTGGCCGATAAATTTTTCTGGGTCAAGCTCGGCCAGCTTGGCAAGATCATCCGGCATTTTCAGGACGAACGGGTCACGGAAACCGTTTTACTGGGCACCATCACCAAGACCCGCATCTTCCGAGACGTTTTGCCGGACCTCAAGGGCTTGAGTCTCTGGCACAAAATCAAGGCGCGACAGGACGACGCCATTCTGCGGGCCGTGGCCGAGGCCTTGGAACACGAAGGCATCCGGGTGGTGGAATCCACACTGTATTTAAAACATCTGCTTTTCCCCAGGGGACTGCTTTCCAAAAAGAAACCCACCGTTGAGCAGATGGAGGACGTGGCCTTTGGCTGGCGCATCGCGCGGGCCCTGGGCGCCTTTGACATCGGTCAGTGCGTGGTGGTGCGCGACCGTACCGTGCTGGCGGTGGAGGCCATTGAGGGCACCGACGCCACCATCAAGCGGGGCGGCGGTTTGGGTCGGGAAAAATGCGTGGTGGTAAAGGTGAAGAAGCCGCATCAGGATTTTCGCTTCGATCTGCCGGCCATTGGCTGGACCACCATGGGCAGCATGGAGGAGGCGCACTGCGCCGTACTGGCGGTGGAAACGGGGCAGGCCCTGCTCTTCGACCGCGAGGCGGTAATCAAGAAGGCCAGGGAGACCGGCATCGTGGTGCTCGGGGTTGAGGAACAAGCCGACGGCACGCTTGCCTATTGATGTTCATGCAGGCCATGATTCTTGCGGCCGGGCTGGGAACCCGGCTTCGTCCCTATTCCATGCAGCGGCCCAAACCGCTCTTTCCGGTGCTGAATCGGCCTCTGCTGCTTCGCCATCTTGATCAGGTGCGGCAGGCCGGTGGCGCGCCCATCGTGGTCAACGCCCATCATCTTGGTGAGCAGATTGCTCGCCTGGTTCACCTTGAGCCGGATGTTGTTCTACAGACTGAACAAGAGATCCTTGGTACCGGCGGCGGCCTGCGCCTGGCCCTTGAATATTTCGGGCCCGACCCCATTCTGGTGGTTAACGGCGACATCTACCACACCATTGATCTGCGTTGGGTGATGGCGGAACACCGGCGCGCCGGCGGTCCGGTCACCCTGGTGCTGCATGACTATCCCCGCTTCAATCAGGTCGAGGTGGCGGCCGACTTGACGATCCGCTCCTTTGGCCGGCAGGTTGCCGACCGGGGGGGGCAACGGCTTGCCTTCACCGGCATCCAGGTGGTGGAGCCGGAGATCATGCGGCGGCTGCCGGCTCGTGGTTTTGCCGATATCATCGCCTGCTATGAAGGGCTGATCCAGGACCAGATCCCGGTGCGCGGGCTGGTGGCCCGTGGGCATTTTTGGGCCGATATCGGCACGCCGGCGGATTATCTCGGTCTGCACGGTCTGCTCCTCGGCCAACAGCAGCATGGGGCAGGGCAACCATCTTTATTAATCGAACCGACGGCCATTGTGGCAACCGAAGTCCGCATGCAAGACTGGGTGTGCGTGGGGGCCGGGGCGCGGATCGGCCAGGGCGCCGAACTTACCCGCGTGGTGGTCTGGGAGGGCGCGATTGTCGAGTCGGGCGCCCGGCTCGACGACGCGATTGTGACCACATGATGACCAGTGGGCAACTAGCCGGGATTCTCCACGTCATAAGCCAGGTCACGCCTTCTCCGGGCTGGCGGGTGGAGGCCCGGGGCGCGGATGGCTCGGTGCGGCGGTTTTTCCGGCTGCACCCGGAGCGGGAGCTGGCCATGGGCCTGGGGCTTGCCGGCGCCAGTTGTATCGCCATCTTGCCGGCGGTCGACGGCGCACGGGAGCTGGCTGAAGCCCGAGCCTGTTTTTTAATAGGTAGTCATCTCCATGCCAGGCATGTCCAGGTGCCGGCGCCGTTGGGCTACGACCCCGGCAGCGGCCTGGTGGTCTTCGCGGACCTGGGCGACACCCTGCTGCACGGGATGGTCCGCGAGCAAGGCACGGCCGGGGCCATGGGTTGGTATCGCGAGGCCGTGCAACTGCTGGCGCGTTTCCAGGTGCAGGGGCGGGCCGGCTTTGAGGTCGGCTGGTGCTGCGACACCCAGCATTATGACCGTTCCCTCATGCTGGAACGTGAATCAGGTTATTTTCTGGAGAGGTTCTGGCAGGGATATCTGGGTATGAATCTTCCGGCAAGCGGCCTGCGGACCGAGTTCGAGGTTCTGGCCGACCGGGTGGCCGAGGAGCCCTCCGACTATCTGCTGCACCGGGATTTTCAATCCCGTAACCTGATGGTGCACCAAGGGCGGCTGTGGGTCATCGATTTCCAGGGTGCCCGTCTCGGGCCCCTGGCCTACGACCTCGCCGCCCTGTTGCTGGACCCCTATGTGAGCCTTACCAGCGACCAACAAGGCGAGCTGATGGACGGTTATCTTGACGAGATAGGTCGATATATTTCCCTTGACCGGGCCCGCTTTGTTGCAGGATATTATTACATGGCCCTGCAGAGGAACCTGCAGATCCTCGGGGCCTTCGGTTATTTGACCACGGTACGTAATAAGCCATTTTTCCGGGATTATATACCTCCAGCCCTGCACACCTTGCACGATCTGTTGAGCCAGCCGGACGGCCGTCGTTTTCCGCGGTTGCGGTCCATTGCCGCGGGCGCCTGTGAGGCGCTGTGTCGTAAAGAGAGTCAGGAAAAGGACCCTACCCCATGATCAACCCCATTCCGATTGTGGCCTTGGTCGGCCGCCCCAACGTGGGGAAGTCGTCACTGTTCAACCGGCTGGCCCCCCGGAACAAGGCCATTGTTGATCCTACGCCCGGCGTTACCCGGGATCGTCATTACCAGCGGGTCACCTGGGAGGAAAAAGAGTTCATCCTGGTCGACACCGGCGGTCTTGAAACCGACAGCGATGACAGCATGGCCGGCAGTATTCAGGAACAGACCTGGCAGGCGGTGCAAGAGGCCGACGTCATCCTCCTGGTGCTGGACGGCAAGGAGGGCCTGGCCGTTGAAGACTACCGGGTGGCGGATCTCCTCCGCCGCAGTGCCAAACCAGTGTATTACCTGGTGAACAAGGTGGACGGCCCCGAGGTTGAGGAGACCTTGCTGCCGCAGTTCTATGAGTTGGGCGCGGACCGTTTGTGGCCAGTATCGGCGGCGCACGGTTATGGGTTTAAAACCTTTTTCGACCACCTGGCCAGCCACCTGGTCTTACCCGCGGTCCTGGACAGTGCCGTGCCCGAAGACACCATTCGTCTGGCCTGTCTGGGTCGACCCAATGTCGGCAAGTCCTCCCTGGTGAACCGTCTGCTCGGCCAGGAGCGCATGGTGGTATCCGCCATACCCGGCACCACCCGGGATGCGGTGGACACCCTGCTTGAAAAAAACGGCAAACGCTATCTCCTGATCGACACGGCGGGTATCCGCCGCAAGGGCAAGGTCCGGGAGAAGCTGGAGAAATTTTCCGTGATGGGCGCCCTGGGCACTCTGGAACGCTGTGATGTTGTCCTGATTATCATCGATGCCGAAGAGGGGATCACCGAGCAGGATACCAATGTCATCGGCTACTGCCACGAGCGGGGCCGCGCCTGCCTGCTGGTGGTGAACAAGTGGGACCTGGTGAAGGGCGATCCGCGTCGTCAGAAGTATCTGTCCGAGGGGGTGGAGCGGGCCACCACCTTTATCGGCTATGCGCCTACCCTTACCATCTCGGCCCTCACCGGCAAGGGGGTTGAGAAGATCCTGCCCATGGTACGGGTCGTGTACGACCAGTACTGTCAGGAGTTTACCACCGGCCGGTTGAACCGCCTGCTGCAAGAAGCGGTGCTTGCCCATTCGCCTCCCCTGTACCGGGGCCGGCGGGTGAAGCTCTACTACACCACCCAGTTGACCAGCAAACCACCGACCTTTGTGGTTTTTGCCAATTATCCGGATGGTCTGCATTTCTCCTATCACCGCTATCTGATGAATTTTTTCCGCAAAGGGCTTAAGATTGACAAGGCGCCCCTGCGGGTCTTTTTCAGGGAGAGGGCACGTAAAAAATATGACTGACCCGGGCCGCCCCTCGTTCTCCGCCATCCTGGCGCTTGACGAGGAGATGCTGTTGCAGAAATTTTTGTCCACTGTCGCCGGAGTTGGACTGCAAGGCGCCGAGGCCCAGGCCGGGACGTGGCGCGCCGTGCTCCGGGAGTTGCTGGCCGCTATCCGGCAATGGCGCGCGGGCCATGGCCCGGATGCAACCGAGGCCGGCGCCGGCCTGCCGCCAGATCAGGCGGTTAGTCAACTCGGGGTCCGCCTCTCCGACCTGGCTCACGACCAGGGTATCGTCTTTGCCACCTTTTTCCCTGGCGTTAAGCTGATCGGCCAGCTCTGCGCCGCTTGTTTGCAGGACCAGGGCGGCACCCTGGTCCAACTCGCCGATTTGCGAGGCTTTTTTGACCAGATGGAGACCGGCCTTTGCGGCCACTGGCTGGCGGTGGAAGCCGATCATTATCACAAGGAACTACGACAGGCGCGCTACCATCTGCTGCATGAGAAGCGGCGTTACTTTGTCGTGTTCCAGCGCATGGCCGAGCCCGCCTTTGTGGTGGATGACCGCCTGCGTATCATCGATGTGAATCAGGCCTGCCTGGAGTTCTTTGGCGGCAGCTCCCAGGAGTTGATCGGCAGGGCGTGCTGCGACCTTTTGGGTTACAAGGCATGTCAGGCTTGCGCCTTGGAGGAGGCCCTGGCGGCGCAGACCTCCTTTTCAAATATCGAGGTGGCCATTATTGTGGGTGAACAGGAGAAGACGGTGTTCATGAACGGCACCTTCCTGGGCGACATCAATCACGAATATCCGGGCATTCTGGTCATCCTCAAGGACATCACGGACAAAAAGGCCACCGAAATGGCGCTTTGTGAGTCGGAGGAGAAGTACCGCTCCCTGGTCGAGAACGTGCCGGATGCCGTTTGGCGCGCCGACCACAGCGGCCGTTTCCTCTTCATCAGTCCCAATATTCAGCGGCTCTGCGGCTATCCGGCCAGCGAGTTCGCGGCAACGGGCCTGGCCGGTTCACCCCATATTCATGCCGATGACGCGGCAGGAGTAAGGCAGGCATTGCAGCGCTTCTTCGCCACGCCGGGAACCGCCTTTGATGTGCAATATCGTTTTCTCACCTGGCAGGGCGAGTGGATCTGGCTGCACGACCGGGCCGGGCAGCCGTATGAGAAGGACGGCGTCTGGTATGCCGACGGGGTGGTTTCCGATATCACCGCGCTGAAGCGGGTGGAGGAGGAACTGGAGCGGCACCGCTCGCGGCTGGCCGAGCTGGTGGAGGCCCGCACCGAGGAGCTGCGCACCGCCAATCTGCATCTGCAGAAGGAGGTGGCGGTGCGGGAAAGGGCCGAGGAGGAGCTTACCGAACTGGCTGTGCGCTTGCAGCGCTCCAACCGTGAACTTGAGCAGTTCGCCCATGTGGCCTCCCATGATCTCAAGGAACCCCTGCTCCTGATCATCGCCTTTTGTCAGAAGCTCATCGACCGATGTTACCTGGCCCTCGACAGCAAGGGCCGGCAGTACGTTGACCGGGTGCAGCGGGCCGCCGGCAAGATGCAGACACTCATCGATGACCTCCTGCAGCTCTCCCGCATTGCGCGCAGTGAGCGGGCCTTGGTGCCCATTGACTTGAATACCCTGGTGCAGGAGGTGGTCGATGATCTGGAGGAGCAGATCAAGAAAGAAAACGCCACCATCAAGTTGGCGGTTCTGCATGATCTGGAAGGCGACCGGGTGCAGGTGCGCCAGCTTTTTCAGAACATCATCGCCAATGCCCTAAAGTTCCGCAAGGCGAATCGTCCGCCGGTCGTGCAGGTGCGCAGTCGCCTGACCGAGGACGGCATGTGCGAGATCATGGTGGAGGACAATGGCATCGGTTTTGATGAAAAGTATCTGGCCCGCATTTTTACCCCCTTTGAACGGCTGCATCCCAGCAGCAAGTATGAAGGGAGCGGCATCGGTCTGGCCACCTGCTCTTCCATCGCCACGCGGCACGGCGGGGAGATCACGGCGCGCTCGGTGCCGGGCAAGGGGTCGGTCTTTATCGTGCGGCTGCCCCAGCACCAGGGAGCCAAACCGCGGCAGCATGGATAATTTGTCATGCACCCCGTGTCGGCCCCGTAACCATGAAAGTCATCCTGATTGCCGCCATCACCTTGTGCGGCCGGATCAGCCCGGCCACCATGGGCAGTCCGGAAGACCGCCGGTTGCTCGAGCGGATGCGCCAGGAAACCGACGCGAGCCTGATGGGGGCCGACACCCTCCGGAACGGCGACCCCGAGATGCGGGGCCCGGGCGGCGTGCTTTTCGGCGACCGACTGCGGGCCGTGGTCAGCGGTTCCGGGGACTTTCCCTGGCAAAAGAAACAACTCTTCCAGAAAGGGCCGCCACCGCTGATCTTTACCGGCCTGGAGATGGCCGCTGTGCTTGGCCGGCGTTTCGGGGAGCGGGCCGAGGTGCTCGGCCTGGCCGCCGGCCCCTGCGGCCTTTTACTGGCCCCGGCCTTTGCGGCATTGGCCAGCCGCGGGGCGCGCCGGGTGCTGGTGGAGGGCGGCGGCCGGCTCAACTACGCCTGCCTGGCCGAAGGGCTGGTGGACGAGCTGATGGTAACCTTGTGCCCCCGCCTCTCCGGCGACCGGCATGCCGCTTCCCTGGCCGATGGCCCCACGGCCCTTGGCGACCCTTTTCTGGATTGTGAGCTGCTCGCCGCCCGTCAGGGAGAGCAAGGCGAGATGTATCTGCGCTACCGCATGCGGAGATAAAGGAGCATCCCTTGGAACGCAAAGACCTGGCCATTCTTTTTTCCGGCGGCACAGATTCCCTGGCCCTTTACGCCCTGGCCGCGGCCGGTCGCCACGCCAGTCTACCCCGTCCCCGTCATATTCACCTCCTCCACATGTTGAACGGCATGGAGCGCTTTGCCGATTTTCCCAGGCAACGCTTTGAGGTTGCCCAACGGATTCTAAAAAAGCAGGTGACGGCACCGGACGATTTGGCCGAGGCGACCATGGTGGAACTGGATATGGGTCGCCTGTTCCAAGGCTTGTGGCTGGATCGCTACGAGGAGATCATGCCGCGTTATGGCGGCAAAAATTTGGTCTGTGTGGCCTGCAAGGTGGGCATGCATGCCCGGTCCGTGCTTTATGGCGTGGAGCATCTGGTGCCAATGGTTGCGGTCGGCTACACCAAAAAGCAGCGGCATTACCCGGAGCAGACCGCGGTTTTCATGGAGAAGATCGCCGCCTTTGCCGAACGGTTCGGCATTACCACGATTTTTCCAGTGTACGAGGCTTTTGACGACGTCCAGGTAACCCGGCAGGTGCTGGAGGATTTCGGTCTGCCCTCCACCGGCGGGGGGGAGCGCAAGTGCCTTTTCTGTCAGACGCTCACCACGGCCACGGAGGCGGAGATCGGTCGTTATCTGGACGACATGCTGCCCCGGGTTGGCCGGTATCTGGAATACAAACTGGCCGGCCGCGTCCAGGAGGCGGCCCTGGTCTTTCCGCCGGGCCGGTAAGGGAATGGCATGGGCATAAGCTGCATCATTCCCACCCGGGACCGGCGCGAACTGGTCATGGCGGCCATTGCCAGCGTGCGGGCCCAGGACCTGGCGGTGGAGATCGTGGTGGTGGACGACGGCTCGATAGACGACACCGTGGCCAGGGTGCGTGATTGTTTTCCTGAGGTCTCGCTGACGCGGCTTGGCGGCGAGGGCCCGGGAGCGGCCCGCAATGCCGGCGTGGCTGCCGCAACCAATGACCTGTTGATGTTCCTTGACTCGGACGACCTCTGGTTGCCGGGCCATGCCCGGGCCTTGCAAGAGACCATGGGCCGGGGCTTTGCCGTGGCCTATGGGGTCACCCGGAACCGGAATGCGGTGCATGGCGGCGAATTCTGCCTGCCCGGAGCTGGCGAGGCGGTGGAAGGCGACTGTTTTCACGCCTTGCTCCGCTGGTGCTTTCTGGTGCCCTCGGCCTTGGCCATGACCCGCCAGGCCTTTGTGGCGGCCGGCGGCTTCGGCCCGGGCCTGCTGGGCGAGGACTGGGCCTTTTTCCTGCGGCTGGCGGCCCGCTTGCCGTTCGGCTTCGCCGGGAGCGCGCCTATTTCGGAACGGCGGTTGCACCGGGGTAGCCTCTGCGCCATGGTGGACCGTCGAACCATCCTGGCCTCGGTGCGCCGCCTTGGCGCAGCGAGCCGGGCTGATCTAGCTTACGGCCATCTGGCCGTACAGCGCTTTGAGGAAATGGAGCAATGGGTTCTGCGAAGCGAGGAGAACTGGACCACGGTCCAGGAGTGGTACACGGCCCTGCGCCGGGACAACATGATCTGAACCCCGTTATCTCCGCTGAGGACCATCGGCGGGTGTTGAGGCATTGCGTGGACGTGCCTGGCCAGCGGCCGGCTTTTCCCGTGCCACTGAGCGGAGTGGGCATCGCCAACAAGACGGTGTGGGTGGATCTGCCCCAGGGGCGTCTCGCTTTTACAGCCCGGCTCGAGGTGGACCTGCCGGGCCATATCCGTGGTATCCATATGTCGCGCATGGAGGAGGTTATCAGCCTTCTGCATGGCCGGCAGTTTGTTGACCCGCGGGCATACGCCGAAGAACTGGGCCGTCTTATGATCCTGCGCCAGGAGGCCACGGCCGGTTCGGTGCAGTTAAGCGGTAAGGTCCCGGTGCTCCGCGCCACCCGGGTAAGCGGCCGAGTCTCCGTGGATGCGGCCGAGCTTCTGGCCCGGGTGGATTTGCGCAGGGCCGGGGAGCAGGTTACAACCCGCACTACCCTGGGTGCCGGGCTGCACCATATCACGGCCTGCCCCTGTACCCAGGCCTATAACAGCGTACTTTTTGAGCATGCGGCCGAACCCTGCCCATTGCCCACCCATTCGCAACGCTCCAGCACCCGGCTGGAGATCGGCCCACTGGCAGATCAGTTGTGCCTCGATGATCTGCTCGCCTGCCTGGAGGCGGCCCTGCATGTTACCAGCGATTTGCTGAAACGTTCCGATGAGGCCGATCTGGTCCTTATAGCCCATCGCTATCCCCAGTTTGCCGAGGACGCGGTGCGCGGGACCGCCCGGGAGGTATTGAGCCGCTTTGGGCGCATCCTCCCGCAGGCCACCGGGCTGGTTATCGAATCCACCAGTCTTGAGTCCATCCATATTCATGACGTGGTCTGCCGACTGGCCACCACCCTGGGGCAACTGGCGGCCTTTGGCGAGTGGCAGCCAGCGGATCCCGTCTAACCGGTCAGGGCAGCGTCTTGACCACTTCCTCCCGCAGGCTGGCCAGTTGCTCCAGGGTGAGTGCCCAGCGGGCCTGGCAGGCCGGGTCCATGACCGGCGGGCAGTGATTGCCGCTCTGGCCCAAGGCGAAGCGTTGCACCAGGACGTCGGCCATGTGTACCGAATCAATGATTTCACGGTCGGTGTTGCACAACGAGGGGGTGTGGTGCCAGCGGATGGCGTTGACGATAAACGACGGCATGCTCCACCACTCCGCCAGATAGCTGCCGATCTCCTCGTGGGTAGTGCCGAGCTTTTCCTGCTCCGCCTGTTCCATCGTTCCTTGCTGGTCGCAGGCCAGGCCGACTATCTCTTCAAAGGCCGCGGTCAGGCAGACCTCCTCCACCAGTTTGCCGATATCGTGCAGCAGACCGGCGGTAAAGGCACGGTCGACAAATTCCGACTCTCGCATGCCGCGCAATTCCATGAGTTTTTTGGCGGTGATGCCGCAGGCCATGGAATGGGTATGAAATTCCCGCCGGCTGAAACCGGGCACCGCTTTGTCATCCGCGGGCTTGAAGACCGAGTGGGCCAGGATGAGGCCCTCGACGATATCGCTGCCCAGCACGACCAGCGCCCGTTGCACGGACTCCACCCCCTGCCTTTGCCCGAACAGGGCGGAATTGGCCCAGCGGATCATTTCGGCGCTAAGAGAAATATCCTGGTCAATGACCTTGGCCACCTGGTCGACGGAAAAACCATCCGGGTCGGCCAGGTATTCTTTTACCTTTATATAGGTCTGGGGCATGGGGGGCAGCGCGGTGATGGAATTGATCGCCTGCTGCAGACCCTGGAACTTTTCCTGCTGTTTCATGGCCTGGCGCAGGGCGCCCTTAATCACCTGCCTGAGCTCGTTATCATCCCATGGCTTGGGCAGCAACTGCTGGGCGCAGCCATCGGCAAAGGCCTTGGTGACCGCCTTATGGTCGGCATAACCGCTCAGGAAAATCCGCACGATGCGGGGATAGTTTTTTTTCACTTCGTTCAGAAAAACGATGCCATTCATGCCCGGCATACGCACGTCGGAAACCACCAGATCCATCGACTCTTTCTTGAGGATGCGCAACCCCTCCTCGGCGCTGGTGGCAAAGTATAACTCCCAGTCTTCCTCATGAAAAAGCCGGCGCAGAGTGGCAAGAATGCCCTTTTCGTCATCCACGAACAATACGTGGGGTTTTTGTGGTTCCATCATCGCTCCTGTCTTTTCCAGCCCAAAGGGCAGGGCTTGTCTGGCATGGCGTCCTCGTTTGTCCACGGGGCTGAGCCTTCATGGGAGACACCGGCCAAGAGGCCATATCAGCTCGCATAGGCGTAATAATCGCGGGCCATGGTAACGGCCTTGCCGGGCATGGAAAAACTCGCGTTCCTTCCGGCATGTGGACCGAGCGGGCTTTGTCCGTTGTGGGTGATCTAACCGTATTGTATATTACTTGGAAAATGATTGCCAAAAAAGAGGAAAAAGGACTGCGCATGACGGAGCAGGGATCCAGGCAGGATGAAAGCAACGTGTCTGCGCGTTGCAGCTTGACAAACTTGCCATGCAAGGAACAAAATAAAGTAACTAACTTACAAGCTGGAGAGTCTATAGGACTCTTGCAAAAGGGTCTTTCAAGTAAGTTCACGGTAACTGTTTGAAATTGCGTAGCTCGGATTTTGAATAGAATATCGAATATCGAACAAGGAATATTTAATGTCGAAGGAAAACTGGGAGTGAGCTTTTGCCAAACTTCATGATTCGACATTTCTTGTTCGATATTCGATATTCGTCCTATGAAAAGTTACATTACGATAAACCGTCACCGCAGGCGGCATGCGGCGCTACAGTCTAAACAAGCTTGTGCAGTTACAAAATAAATATAGTTTGTTAAAAAAATATGGTATGTGACAGAATAAGTTGATAAATTAATTTATCAGGCAAGGCATACTGTTACGTTGCATACCGTGGCTAAGACAAGTATCCGGATCGCGGCAACAGGGACCGATGGGGTTGTTCTGTCCGTCTTCCGGTATGGGGCGTCAGGAGGGAGGTGATCATCATGGATACGGCACAATCAGAGGCAATGCGCAACAGGCGTAAAGAGCCAAGATATCCAGTGCGAAAAGGGGTGAAGGCCCTTTTCGGGCAGCGGGAAGGGCTGGTACTCGACGTGAGCAAGGGTGGCCTTGGCATTCACTTTGAAGGAGACGATCTCTTCCCGGGTACCATAAGTACATTGGATATCGAGGCGGCGCGGCAGGAATTTTTCCTGGGTCAGGTGCCGGTGCGGAACGTGACCCATTGCGAACTGGAGGATGAGTTTCTGAAAGGGGTGCCGGTCGCCAAACGTTGCGGCCTGGTGTTCGGCGACCTCAAGCCGCACCAGCGTTTCCAGTTGGACTATTTCATCTGGCTCAACACGCATGGCGAGGGCTGAGCGGGTCGCGGCCAAATTCATCTCCAGTGCGGGGTGCGCAACAGCACCAGATCGCCAGTGGTCACGGCCCGGGCCGGCATACCGGTCAGCGCGGCAATGTGGTCCGCCACCACTTGACACTTGACCATGAGCAGGAAGTAGAGCGGCGCCCTGGTCTCGGACAGGGTTTCGAAGTTGCCCTGACCCTTGCTGATGATGAGGTCTGCCGCGGCAAAGGCCTGCTGGAACTCTGGTGAACAGAGGGGTACCGGGGTGCCGGGACAGGCCGTGCCGTTATCCATGACCTTGGCCAGGCGATCCAGGCCGCAGGTCAGGGCGTCTTCCCGCAGGGCGTCGTTGATGATCGGCCGTTCCTTGACCGCCAGAGTCACCTCCTGCTTTAGTCTTTCCAGCACCAGCCCGTCAAAGACCAGTTCCCCGCAGTTGTCACCGAGATAGAGCACGGTCCTGGCCGTGCGCAGATCTTTTTGCAGCAAACCATAGTGGTTGATCGCCGGTTCCCGGGCCAGGCAGTCGCCCAGGGCCTGGTTAAGGTCGAAGTCGTGGTGGGCGCCGTAGTCAATGACATTGCCGGCCATGGCCAGGCGGATGGCGGCCCACAGCGGGTCAGCCGCCGCGGCCAGGATTTCCTTGAGCCGGGGCAGCAGGTCCAGGGCCCTCTGGTTGCTTGTCTTTTTGAGGTCAAGGAATGGATCCGGGCAGCCCGACAGTCTGGCAATGGTTTCATAGACCAGCATGGAGTTTTCCGGCGGCGTGCTGGTCATATCCAGATCAGGCAGGAGTCTGGCGACCTCTCTGACGATCTTCTGCCGCAGATCCGCGGCCGGGGTGGAAAGACGGGCGGCATAGAGGGCCTGGCGGAGAAAGCAGGGCAGGCATTCCAGGGCCATCAGCATGGTGGGGCCAGCCTGGTGAGCAGGTAATCGGGCTTGACGTTGGCCAGGGCCGCGAAGATGCTGGGCATGATTTTTTTGTCTTTGGCGGCCAGGGTTTGCAGCAGGTTTCGCACCTCCTCGCGTTTGGTCTCCTTGGCCAGGGGGCAAGGATTGGCCACGGCATTGAGATTCAGGCCGGCGGCAATGGCCTGGATCTGACTTTTTTCCAGCAGGGCCAGAGGCCGGATCAGGGCCAGGCGGCCGCCGAACAGATCCTGCCGGGGCACCATGGTACTAAGGTTGCCGCTGTAAAGCAGGTTCAAAAAAAAGGTCTCGATGATGTCCTCCTGGTGGTGACCGAAGGCGATTTTGTTGCACCCCCGGGCGCGGGCCAGGTCGAACAATCGGTTGCGCCGCTGTCTGGCGCAGTGATAACACCCGCTCCTGCCGTCCTCGGCGGCCAGGGCGCGGCGGCCGAAATCGGTGCGCTCCAGAAAGTAGTCCACCGGCTGTTGCCGCAGTCGCTCTTCCACCGCCTGCCCGGTGCCAGGCGTAAAGCCCATGTCCAAGTGCACGGCAAGCAGGTCATAGTGGATGGGCGCCTTCAGGCGCCAGTGGTGGAGCAGCCAGAGCAGCACCAGGCTGTCTACCCCGCCGGAGACGGCGATAAGGACACGGTCGCCTTCGGCCAGCATGTCGTAGGCATGCATGGCCTGGCCTACTAGGCGGTTGGCCCGTGGATCGAGAGGGCGCAAGGCGGAAGTTCCCCGGGCTTAAGGGGTGAGCGAGGGACAGTCATCCAGCATCTTCATGATCCCCTCGCGGGCGAGCTGTTCGGCGGTGAGCCATTTGTTGCCACGTTTGAACCAGGTGGTGATGTTGAACAGATTGTCGGTCAGGGTCTGCTGGGTCTCGTCAAACCTGCCTGAGCAGAGGGTGCGGCCCGTGGCCGCGGCGTACAGGCGGAAATCAAAGGCCACCGAGGCTGGCTGTTGCCTGGAGGCGACCCGCTGGCGGAATCGGAAAACGTGTACCATGAGGACGCCGTCGCTGGCCGTGCTCTCTCCGATTTTGCGGGCGGTGCGAGCGGGGTCGGCCTGGGTTTCCATGAGCAGTGCCTCGGTCTGGCCGTCGGTGTACACGGAAATGCGCGGCTGGTTGGCAAAATGTTCCTGGAGAATTTCGTCCAAGGCGGCGATGCCAGCGGGGATTTCTTCTTTTGATGGGGCGCCGCCGGGTTCATGGCTCGGGATTTCCTGCCCGGCCAGCACCACCACGGCGATTTTTTCCAGGTGCGCCAGGGGTGGGGCTTGCCGCGGTTCGGTGGCCAGTCGGGCGCAGGCGAAGACGCAGCAGACGGCAAGGCAGACCAGGAGCAGGCGGATAATGGGTCGCAACATGGCAATCTCCGATCAGGGGGGGGCCGGGAACCTTGCAGGCCAGGTTACAGGGATCCCTTTGAGGACAGGGGGCGTTCCCCGGTTCGGGGCTCAATGGTGGTAGCCTGGTCCAGCACCTTGCCCAGGGCCTTGAAAACCGCCTCCAGGATGTGGTGGGTGTTTTCGCCGTGCGCCAGTTCCACATGCATGGTCAGGCCGGCATGCAGGATGAGGGCCATAAGAAACTCACGGGCCAGGGCGGTGTCGAAGGTGCCGACCTTCTGGTCCGGCACGGTGACGCCATAATCCAGGAAGGGTCGGTTGGAAAAGTCTACCGCCATGAAAACCAGGGCCTCGTCCATGGGGAGCAGGCAGTGGCCATAGCGGCGGATGGAACGGAAATCGCCCAGCGCCTGTTTCATGGCCTGGCCGAGGCAGATGCCCAAGTCCTCCACCGTGTGATGGTCGTCTACCTCGGTATCGCCGGTGGCTTGCACGTCCAGATCAAAAAAACCGTGCACCGCGAACAGGGTGAGCATATGGTCAAGAAAGGGGACGCCGCTGGCGATGTTGGTCCGGCCAGCGCCGTCTATGCCCAGGGTAAGGGCGATATTGGTTTCGCTAGTTTGTCGTGCGATGATGCCTTGGCGGCCTTGCTTTGCGGTCATTGGTGCTCCTGCGGCGCCGCTGGGAGGGTTTCATCGAATGATTGGCAAGACTTTGCTTTGCAACGGCACCTATGCATCTATACCAAGTTCCGGTCCTGCCTGGCAATAGCCTTAACGGGAAAAATAAAAAAAAGACCAGCAGCCTTTTCTGGTCGAAAAGGCTTGCGCCGGCCTGATTTTTCTCTGTTTTTTTTATTGACAGCCCCCCGTTGACCTGGTTATATTCCCCCCCTCGCAACCATGGTATGTTGGGTGCAGTGAGCGGGAATAACTCAGTGGTAGAGTGCAACCTTGCCAAGGTTGAAGTCGCGAGTTCGAATCTCGTTTCCCGCTCCATGAAAATTTTAAAGGTTCAAGCGATATCGAACCTTTAAAATTAGATACCGGAGTTTCCGGATAAAAACGGCCGCGCTTGTGGCCCAGGGTTGGCAAGGCAAAACAACCCGCCCAGATGAGGATCAGTTCAATGAAGACATTTCTGACTCCGGTTAAGGAGATCGAAAGAAAATGGTTTTTGGTGGATGCCACGGACAAGATTCTTGGCCGGCTGGCCACCGAGATCGCCAGCCGTTTACGGGGCAAACACAAGCCCAGTTTCTGCACCTTTCAGGACAACGGTGATTTCATCGTCGTGGTGAATGCCGAAAAGGTGAAGCTCTCCGGCAACAAGTGGGACGACAAGAAGTACTACAACCACTCCGGTTTTATGGGTGGCATGCGGGAACGATCCGCCAAGGAACTGCTGGTGGTCTGTCCCGAGGACTTGCTCACCAAGGCGGTGCGTGGCATGCTGCCTAAGAATACCCTGGGACGGGCCCAGTTAAAAAAGCTGAAGGTCTATGCCGGTGGCGCGCATCCGCACGAGGCCCAGCAGCCTGAGAAGTTGGAGATTTAACTCGTCCTGCCGACGGGATTTTGATACGAACGTATCGTCTATCTGGAGAACATGATGGCTGAGAAAAGTTTTTACGCTACCGGGAAAAGGAAAACGGCGATTGCCCGGGTTTGGCTTAAGGCCGGTAGCGGTAATATGGTGGTGAACAAGCTGCCTATTGAAGAGTACTTCGGTGGCCTGCTGGTCACCCGCGATGCGGTGGCCAAACCGTTTACCCTTACCGAGAGCGGCGCCAAGTTCGACGTGATGGCAACCCTGCACGGCGGCGGCAAATCGGCCCAGATGGACGCCTTGCGGCATGGTATTTCCAAGGCTCTGCTGGCGATTGATCCTGAGTTCCGGCTTACCTTGAAGAAGGCCGGGCTGCTCACCCGGGATTCGCGGGCCAAGGAACGGAAGAAATACGGCCAGAAGGGGGCCAGGGCCCGCTTTCAGTTCTCCAAGCGTTAATTTTTTTATCCAGGAGTCTGGGGCTGGCAAGCCCTATGGCGCTGGAATTTTTAGGGGAAGGCGATTGCTGCAATCGTTCTTCCCTTTTTGTTTGGGGCCTGACCGGGAAGCATGGCAAAGAGGAGATTATTATGAAACGGGTTGGCATCATCGGCGCTTCCGGTTACACCGGGGTGGAATTGGCGCGGTTGCTGGCCGGTCATCCGGACGTCGAGTTGACCGTGGCCACCTCAAGGCAGTATGCCGGCAGACCGCTGGCCGAGGTCTACCCGAGCCTGGCTGGTCGGGTGCAGGTGGTCTGCGAGGATGCCCAGCCCGCGGCCGTGGCCCACAAGGCCGATCTTTTTTTTACCGCCGTGCCGCACCAGACCGCCATGAGCATCGTACCGGTGCTGCTTATGGCGGGCTGCAAGGTGGTTGACCTGTCGGCCGATTTCCGTCTTGCCGACGCGGCGGTGTACGAGGAGTGGTATCAGCCCCACAGCGCCCGGCAGTATCTTAGGGAGGCGGTCTATGGCCTGCCGGAGATCCATCGGCAGGCCATCCGGCAGGCGCGCCTGGTGGCCAATCCCGGCTGTTATCCGACCAGTGTCATTCTTGCCCTGGCGCCGCTTTTGCGGGCTGGAGTGGTACGCACCGAAACCCTGGTGGTCGATGCCAAATCCGGCGCTGCCGGGGCTGGGCGCGGCGCCCAGACCGATACCCTCTTCTGCGAGGTGAACGAGGGCTTCAAGGCCTACAAGGTGGGCGAGCACCGCCATACCCCGGAGATCGAGCAGGAACTCGGCCGGCTGCACGGCGCCCCTGTGACCATCACCTTCACCCCCCACCTTGTCCCCATGTCCCGCGGCATTCTGAGCACGATCTATGCCAACCTGAATCAGGAGATGTCGCGGGTCGCGGTGCATGACTTGCTGACCGCGGCCTATGCCTCCGAACCCTTTGTCCGGGTCAGGCCGCTTGGTACTTACCCGGCCGTGCAGTGGGTGCGGGGCAGCAATTTCTGCGACATCGGGGTGCAGGTTGACCGGCGCACCGGCCGGGTAGTGCTGGTTTCGGTTATCGACAATTTGGTGAAGGGCGCGGCGGGCCAGGCCATCCAGAACATGAACCTGATGCTCGGTTTCCCGGAGGAGGAGGGACTGCGGGCCCTGCCCGTTTTCCCGTAACCGTGCGGACTCTCAGACTGACCCTGGCCTTTGACGGTACCGGCTATGCGGGCTGGCAGGTTCAGAAGGGCCAGCCCACCATCCAGGGGGTGCTGGAGGCGAAACTTGCCCGCATGACCGCCGCCAAGGTGAAGGTGGACGGGGCCGGCCGCACCGACGCTGGCGTCCATGCCCTGGGCATGGTGGCCAGTTTTTGTACTTCCGCCACCATTCCCGGGGAGGGCTTCTGCAAGGGGTTGAACAGTCTGCTGCCTTCGGATATCCGGGTGCTGGAGGTGGCCGAGGAGGTCCCCGGCTTCCACGCCCGTTACAGCGCCGTGGCCAAGGCCTATGAGTACCGGCTGGACTTTGGCGCAACGCAACTGCCCACTGCCCGGCTTTATGCCCATCATCTGCGCCAACCTTTGGACCAGGCGGCGATGCAGGTCTGCCTGCAGGCCCTGGTAGGCACCCACGATTTCGCCAGTTTCGAGGCGACCGGGTCCAGGGATCGAAGCCAGACCGGCGGGCGCGGGGCGGTCCGCACCCTTTTCGCCGCCGGATACCGGGAGAGCGGGGCAGGCTCCTTGCGCCACGGCCTCTTCCAGTTCGTGGGTGACGGCTTTCTGCGGCACATGGTGCGCAATCTGGTGGGCACTTTGATTGACGTGGGGCAGGGCAGGTTGACCCCGGTCGGGTTTACGAAAATCATGCAGGCCAGGGATCGTTCACTGGCCGGACCAATGGCGCCGGCCCGCGGCCTTTTTCTGCGGGGCGTTTATTTCGATCAGGCCGCCGTGGCCAGGGCCTGTGAAATTCGCTAACAGTTGAGCCACTTGCAAAAGTCGTCATTCCCGTGAAAACGGGAATCCAGAAAGCTAATAATTAGAGGAAGACAGTCATGGATACGCCGCAAATTGTCCTGGCCCAGCGGGTGCAACTGATCAAACCTTCCCCCACCCTGGCGGTGAATGCCAAGGCCAAGGCGCTCAAGGCCTCTGGGGCCGATGTGCTTAACTTCAGCGTTGGCGAGCCGGATTTCGATACGCCGGCGCATGTGCGGGCGGCAGGCAAGCAGGCCATTGACGACGGCCATACCCGCTACACGGCCGTACCTGGCATCATCGAGCTGCGTGAGGGTATCTGCCGCCGTTTTGCCGAGGATCACGGCTGGAAGTTTACGCCAGATCAGATCCAGGTTTCTTGCGGCGGCAAGCATGGCCTCTACAATATGGCCCAAGTCCTGTTCAATCCGGGCGACGAGGTGCTGATCCCAACACCCTATTGGGTGTCCTATCCGCCTATCGTCCTGCTGGCCGGCGCCACGCCGGTGCTGTTTCCCCTGGATGAAAAGGATGATTTTGACCTCAACCCGGACATCCTAAGGCAGCACATCACGCCGCGCACCCGCGCCATCATCCTGAACAGCCCGTCGAACCCCACGGGCGCCGTGTTTTCCAGGAAGGCCTTGGAGGCCGTCGGCGCCATGGCTTTGGAGCGGGGCTGGATCATCATCAGTGACGACATTTACGACACCATCACCTTTGGCAACGCCCCCCTGCCGCACATCCTTGACGTGGACCCGCGCCTGCAGGCCCAAACCCTGGTCTTAAACGGCGTGTCGAAGTCCTTTGCCATGACCGGCTGGCGCATCGGTTACACCGCCGGGCCCAAGCACATCATCGCCGCCATGAACAAGGTGCAGAGTCAGTCCACCTCCAACCCGTCGTCCGTGGCCCAGTATGCCGCCCTGGCGGCCGTTACCGGTCCCCAGGATTTTCCGGGCGTCATGCGCCAGGCCTTCCTGCCCCGGCGGGCATATATGGTGAATACCCTGCGGGCCATGCCGGGCGTTACCTGTGTACAGCCGGCGGGCGCCTTTTACGTATTTCCCAACATGGCCGCCTATTTTGGCCGCTCCTTTGGCGGAAAACCGATCACCGGTTCCGTGGAACTGGCCGAGTTTCTCCTGGAGGAGGCCCTGGTGGCGGTGGTGCCGGGCGCAGCCTTTGGCGCCGACCAGTTCATCCGTTTTTCCTTTGCCGCGGCCATGGACGTGATCGAGGAGGGCCTGCGCCGGGTGGGTTCTGCCCTGGGCAAGTTGACCTGAGCTCTTCTGTCTTCTGTCTTTCTTCTTCCGCCTTTGCGTAAAAAATGGGGTAACTATCCAGCGGAACCGAAACCCGGGTTAGTTCCCGGACGCCTCGGAGGCGGGCAGGACGCCCGCCGAGCATGAGCGCAAGGCATGGCCAGCCCGGGAACGCTTAAATGTCGACACAAGCTGGATAGATACAAAATGGGCGCGATTATTTTTTTGACTTTCCTGGTTACGTTGTGCAATACTGGAAATGTAAGGAAGAAAGCGGTGATTCAAAAATTGAGTAAGAACTTCCCGTTCTCCTGTAAAAAGGAACACTCAATTTCACCGGATTTATTCTTCCCTACAGAGAAGGCCCAGCACAGAGGCCTTCCAAAGAAGCCCTTACCCAGCCAGGTAAGGGCTTTCTTGTATGGGGCGGCCGGCATGGCATACGCCACCAGGAGCATTAGACTGGCATCGCATGCTTGGTAACGTGGGAGGATGGCGGAGGTAACCACGCCTTTTGCCCGACGTGGCATGGCAAAGGAGGGGCAGGGTGCGGATCGACACCACGGTTGACGGGCACGTTCACACCAAGTTATGCAAGCACGCCACCGGCGAGATGGAAGAGTATGTACAGGCTGCCGTGGCCAAAGGGCTGACCGGTATCATCTTCCTTGAACATCTGGAATCGGGCATCAGTTATTTCGAATCCACCTGGCTCTCCGAGGCGGAGTTCGACCTCTATTTCGCGGAGGGCCTGCGCCTGCGGCAGAAGTATGCAGGGCAGATTACCGTCGGCCTTGGGGTGGAGGTGGGCTATAACCCGCATAAGGTGGCGGCAATTGCCGACTTTCTGGCCCGCCATGTCTGGGACCGGGTGGGACTGTCCTGCCATTTTCTGGAGACCAGCGGCGACCACCTCAATCTGGTAAGCCGGCGCCAAAGCAACTGGGGGCCACTCGGCGAGCTGGGGATGGACAAGGTGGTGGCCATCTATTTTCAGCGGCTCAGGCAGGCGGTTGAAGAGCTGCCGGGTACCGTGGTCTGCCATCTCGACGCCGTGCTGCGTCATCACCCCGACATCCGTTTCACTGCCGAGAATCGTCAACTGGCCTTGGCCGTGCTGAACGCCATGGCAGAGCGTGGCTTGGCCCTGGAGGTCAACACCTCGGGTTTCCCGCACCGGGGCGAGCCCTATCCAGACAGTTTTTTCAGAGACGAGGCGGTGCGGCGCGGCATCCAGTTGGTGCCCGGCTCCGACGCCCATCAGCCCCGCGATGTAGGTCGCTACTTTGAGCGGCTGGCCACGTGGCCCTAAGGTTGTCAGGCCGGGAGGGGTTGGCCGCCCGCCTGTTGCCTACCGCTCATCATATGGCAGCCATGCTATATGCGCTGGCATGCGCTTGCTGGAGTGCACTCGGCCGCGGGTGCAGGATATTGACTTTGCCCAAGGGTTGATCGTGGTGCGGGACGACAAGGGGCAAAAGGATGGGGGCAGGGGCAACCTTTTTGTCCAACCGTAAATCATTGCCAAAGCCCGGCAGGAATGCTATAGAAAAATACCAGACAGGCGGGGGCCACCGCCATTAATCTCCAAAGGAAGGCCAGGAACGGCGTATGCGTTTTCACTGCCCACAATGCGGCTTTACCAAGGAAATTCCCGACCGGTTTAAAAACCGCGCCCTGCAATGCCCGCGCTGCCAGCATAGCCAGGCCGTTGTCGGCAAACTGGCCGTCTCCCGCGCCTTCCCGGCCGAAACCATCCTCTTCTACTGCGATACCTGCGGCTTCCGCAAGACCATTCCCTTCAAATTCTCCGGCGCCACGGCCAAGTGTCCGCAATGTCGGACGCCCGTCTTGATCACCGACTACCGCGATTATTGGAACCTCACACGCAGCCCGTTCCCGGCCGGCAATCACCCCGACTTCTTTTTCGAGGGCTACGACCATGTGGAGGCCTTGGAACGGCTTTTTTACATCGTTGAAGACGGGGACATGCACTTCGGCCTGCTCACCGGCGACATCGGTTGCGGCAAGACCATCACCCGCCTGGTTTTCAAGAAAAAGCTGCTTGGCCAGAGTTATGAACTGGTAGACTTGGAAAACGCCAACCTGAGCTTTCCCTTTCTGCTGCTCGAGGTCTTGCAGTGCCTGGGGGCCGCCGATAGTTTCACCGAACGTCCCATCGACCCCAGCGCCCTTTATTATCTGCTGCGGGAATTCAAGCAGGTGCTTAAGAACCGCATCCATGCCAAGGGCAAGCGGCTGCTCATCATGCTGGACGAGGCCCAGCAGCTTGACCGGCAGACCCTGATCGAGCTGAAGAATCTCACCAATATCACCTTGGACGGGCAATGCCCGGTCACCATCATCCTGATCGGCCAGCCCGACCTGCGGGATCTGGTGAAAACCCTGCCCCAGGTGGACCAGCGCATCAGCCTCCGTTATCACCTGCCGCCCTTGCGACCCCAAGAGATCGGCGACTATGTGCGCCATCGGCTGGCCGTGGCCGGCAACCCGCGGCCGGACATCTTCACCTCGGACGCCGCCGATTCGCTGCACCGCATCACCGGCGGGGTGCCCCGGGAGATCAACCGGGTCTGTAAACTGGCCCTGGCCCGCGCCTGTACCCTGAAAAGCCGGATGGTGGACGGGGCCATGCTCGAATCCATTGCCCTCGACCTGCGCCGCCAGGACGGGCTGGCCTAGACCTGCACCATGCCGAAAACCCATGGCCTGCCAGAGATCGTCCTGCCCCGCTTTCGCCGGCGCTATCTTGTGGCCATGCTTCTCTGTTTCTGGATGGCCGGCTGCGCGCCGCGGCCATCCGGTCCCCTGGCAACCGTCAACTCCGACGAACCAGAGTCGCAAACCCGGTTCATCGGTTACGCGCCGGGGGTAGCCCACTCCGCCACGGTGACCGAGAAAACGCCAGCCATGCCGGCCCAGCCGGAGCCACCCGTCGCTACCCCCCAGGCGGCCATCCTGGAGACACCGGCCGCATCGGTCGCAACCAAGCCGGCAGCCGTTCCCCGCACGCCCACCGGTGCGGCGGCCGTGCCGACCGAGGTCATGTCAGCCCACGTCCCGCAGGCCGCTGCCCCGCAGGCCATCGCCGCGCCGCCGGCCATGCCGGTCGAGGCAAAGCCGAACACGGCCCAGCCCGAGCTGGCTATCGCCGCGATCATCACGGCCAGCGAAAAGGCGCTGGCCGAAGTCGAGAAACCGGCAGCGCCCACGGTTGCCACCCCTGGCCCGCAAAACCCGCGCGGCCCGGATGAGATCATCGCCTCCTACGAAACGCGGCAGCAGACGGCCACGCCCACGCTCTCCGATTATGTACTGTCACCCGGCGATGTGATCGAGATCTCGGTGTGGGGCGAGGACATGACCCGGGAGATTGTCGTGCCGCCGGACGGTAAGATCTCGTATTTTCTCATCGGTCGGATCAAGGTGGCGGACCGTACCATGGAAGAGATCCGGGGCGAGATCGAGGCACGCCTCGTCGAATACATCCGGAGCCCCAAGGTCATCGTACTCGGCAAGAGTTTCATCGGCAACGCGGCCAGCGTCCTGGGGGCCGTTAATCAGCCGGGGCAGAAGACTATCAACCCGGGCGACCGGGTCACCGACCTGCTGGCCAAGGCCGGCGGCTTCATGTACGTTTTGGGCGACAATACCGCCGAGGATTCCAGACTGATGGCCGACCTGCCTGACGCCTACCTGTCACGCCATGGCAAAAACCAGGACATCGACATGGCCAGGTTGCTGGACCAGGGCGACATGAGCCAGAACGTCTTGCTGCAGAAAGGTGATTTCCTGTTCATTCCTTACGCGAAACGGGCCAACGTCTATGCCCTGGGCGAAGTGGCCAACCCCACGGTCATCCATTTCCGGGAGAACCTGACCCTGCTGGACGCCATTGCCCATGCCGGCGGTCTCAACAAGACCACGTATAAAGACGAGGTCTGCATCGTGCGGGGCAGCCTGAAAAATCCGGAAGTCATCCGGCTGCATTATCCCTCCATCCTGAAAGGCATTGAACCAAACCGTCTGCTCATGGCCGGCGACATCGTTTACGTGCCCGCCACCATGGTGACCAGCATCGAACGTCTTTCCCGCCAGATCATCCCCTTTCTGGACGCCCTGGTGCGCAGGAAGGAGGCGATGTAGAGCTGAAAGGTAACTATCCAGTGGAACCGCAACCCAGGTGAGTTCCCGGACTGGCAATGCTTTTCGCGGGTTCGTCCGCGACCTCA
>MNYK01000134.1 GCA_001873115.1 Desulfobacterales bacterium CG2_30_60_27
TTCCAGGCTGGCCCGCGCCACGTTGGTGAGTTTCAATTCAGTCTTTTTAGAGGTTCCAGAAGCCTGGCTGCCTTCGGCGATATTCTGCACTCCCGACCGGGCCGCCTGCACCATCTGGTCGCGAGTGCGACTGTACTTGTCGACATAGCGGTCACAAAAACGTACCGTAATGTCGTAAACCAGTTGAGCCACCTGAAAACTCTTAAGTTTTCGGTAGCCGCCATGCTTCGGTATCAAAGGCTCACTGGAGGTCATGTTGTTTTAACGCCCCATCGCCGTGAGAACAAAGCTGTTGAGCCCTGCCCTATTTTTAACCCCCCCGAATTCGAGGGGTTTAAAATCGATTTGCGCATAAATCCTCCTATGCGGCGAACTGATTCAAGGAAACGTAGTCCTTGACGTATTCGGGGATGAGGGTGCGGTATTTCTTCGGCACGGCCCGGAAGTCGTGGCTGGAAAAAACCGGGTTGGTGGCCAGGTCGGTGAAGTCGCGGCTTTCGATGATGTGACGCACCTGGTCGCTGGTGACGTAGGCCTTGAAAAAGGTCTTGATGGCCGGGATGGCCTCGGCCTCCTCGGGCTTGTAGTCGGTCACGAACTTGGCGAATTCCTCTTCCAGCAACTCGTCCTTGGACTTGAAGCGCGGGATGAGGCCGAAGATCTTTTCCAGGATCTCGCGCAGGGTGAGGCGGCGGTCCACGGCGGCGGCTTTCCTGAGTTTGTCCAGATTGTAATACTCCTCGGGCTTGTCAAAGACCTCGCGGTTGACGTAGTCGATGACCCGATCCCACTGCCCGGCTTCAACGCTCCTGGCGATGAAATCGTTTTCCCGCACCGTGTCTTCAAAATGCTCGAAGAACATGCGGTCGATCTTCATGCCTTCGTAGCCGATGGTCTCTTCCCGGACCGAGGCGATTAGATCCTCGCCGAGGTGTTCGTAGGTGGACGTTGTGGACGGGGTGGACGAGGTGGAGAGGAGGGGGTGCTGCCTGGGTTTCGGCAGTTTCACCACCTCGTCGTAGTTGAATTCTTCCTCGAAGTATTCGCAGTTGGCGAAGAAATCGAAGAGCTTGAAGGCGGTCTTCTGCGGCTGCGTCACGCCATCCTTGATGCTGTCGTCGAAGAGCTGTTCGAGGAAGTTGTGCCTGCGGGTGCCGCGTCCCTTGATCTGGATGAAGTCGGTGGGCGAGAAGATGGGGCGGAAGAGGCCCAGGTTGAGGATGTCCGGGCAGTCGTAGCCGGTGGTCATCATGCCAACGGTCACGCAGACGCGGGCCTTGCTGGTCCTGTAGGTATCCAGGAAGTTGGCCGAGCCCAGCAGGTTGTTGTTGGTGAAGTTGATGGTGAGCTGCTGGGCGTCGGTGATCTGCGAGGTGACCTGCACGGCGAAGTCGGACTGGTACTTGGCCGGAAACATGCGGTCGGCCATCTGGTTCAAGATCTGGGCGAGCTTGGCGGCGTGGTGCTGACTGACCGCGAAAATGATGGACTTGCCGATCTCGCCGCTCACCGGGTCGCGCAGGGCATTCTCCAGAAAGGTCTTGCAGAGAAGTTGGTTGGTGGCATCGGCGAAAAAGTGCCTCTCGAACTCCCGCTGCTTGAAGGCTTCCTGCTGATCTTCGCCCGTGTCGTCGGTGAAGGAGACGACGAAGCCCTTCTCGGAGAGCAGTTCGGTGGTGATTTCGGTGCGGGCGTCCACCACCGTGGGGTTGACCAGAAAGCCCTCCCGCACGCCGTCGAGCAGGGAGTAGCGGAAGGTGGGCTGGCTGTCCTCGCAGCCGAAGGTGCGATAGGTATCAAGCAGCAGGCGGCGCTCGGCCTCGCGCGGATCGCGGGTACTGGGATTGGCCCGGTCGAAGCGCTTGAGGTAGTCACGGGGCGTGGCGGTGAGGCCGAGTTTGTAGCCGATGAAGTAGTCGAACACGGCGCGGGCGTTGCCGCCGATGGAGCGGTGTGCCTCGTCGGAGATGACCAGGTCGAAGTCGGTGGGCGAGAAGAGCCGCTGATACTTGTTGTTGAAGAGCAGCGACTGCACCGTGGTGACCACGATCTCGGCCCGTTGCCAGTCGTCGCGGTTCTCCTTGTAGATCACCGTCTGAAAGTCAGCCGACAACAACGCCCTGAACGCCTTCCAGGCCTGATCCTCCAGTTCGAGCCGATCCACCAGAAAGAGGACGCGCCCGGCGTTGCCAGAGCGCAGGAAGAGCTTGATAACCCCGGCGGCGGTGAGGGTTTTGCCGGTGCCGGTGGCCATCTCGAACAGGAAACGGTCCTTGCCGGCTTTTACTGCCCGTTGCAGGACGTGGATGGCCTTTAACTGATAGGGCCGCAAAAAACGCAGCTTGTTGGCCTGGATGTAGCCGGGACGCTCGGCCGCGTTTTTCCACGCCGCTTCGGATTGGTAGTTCGGGCGCTGGGTAAGAACGATATAGTCTTCGTCGATCTGTTCCTCTATAAGGCGCTGCGGGTTGGGCAAGACCTTCTGGTAGCCGATCACCGAGTCAGGGGTCGGGAATGAGGTGATGATGTATGGGTTGCCGCGCTCCAGGTCCCAGAAGTAATGAAGATTGCCGTTGGAGAGGATGACGAAGCGGCAATTCTGCGAGCGGGCATACCTGCGGGCCTGCTCCTTGCCGACCAGCGGGTTCTTGTCCTCCGCCTTGGCCTCCAGGACGATGAACGGGAAGCCTTTGGCATCGAGCAGCAGAAAGTCGATGAAGCCTTTTTTTGTCCTTTCGAAGTTGTCGCCCAGGCCATCCAGATCGGTTGCCTTGAGCGTGACGCTTGGTTCAAGGCGGATGTTGGCGAGCGCCTTGCCTTCGGGAAAGAATCGCCAGCCGGCGGCTTCCAGCCGTTTGTTGATCTTGATGCGGGCGGTGGCTTCTTTATAGGACATTCGGGCTCCTGCGGCGCCGAGGTTGTGGGCATTCTCCTGGCAAGCGGCACTGGCAGCCCGGATGATACTTGCCGTTTGGCAGGCAGGCAAGCATCTTTGTTGGCAGGGGAGGGAACAAGAAAACTGTGCTGACGTGTAGCACGGGGGGAAGGCTTCAGTCCACTACGTCCACCCCGTCCACGGTGTCCACCAGGTCCAGCGGCGGGAGACCCAGGCCGGTCAACTCTTCGACCACGGCCTTGATGATCTTCTCCAGCCCGGCCCGCACCACCGCCGACAGCGCCAGGCCGGTTGCCATGCTCTCCGGCTCGATGCCGAAGAGTACCATGGAAGCCGGCAGGTCGCCAGTGATGGTAGCCGCGGCCAGCACGTCGGAGATGCCCAGTTGGTGCGGAGAGATGCGGGTCTGGAAGGTGGCGGGCACGTCCTCGCCCTCCACCCGTACCACGGTGCCTGGCGGCCGGCCGGCCGCCAGGGCGTCGATCAGGATGAGGTGATCGGCCTCGCTTATGGCGCCGATCAGTTCCATGCCGGCGGTACCGCCGTCCAGCAGCCGGACGGCTTCTGGGAACTGGTAGCGCTGCTCCAGTTCCTCCACCGTCCGGCAGCCCACCCCTTCGTCGGAAAGCAGGATGTTACCGACCCCGAGAATCAGCACCGCCACCGTTTACAGAACCTTGACCCGGGAGATCTCCTGGCGCCGGCCGTCCACCAGGTGGACGGCGCAGGCCAGGCAGGGGTCGAAGGAGTGGATGGTGCGCAGGACCTCCAGGGGTTTTTGGGGGTCGGCGATCGGGGTGCCGACCAGCGAGGCCTCATAGGGCCCCATGGCGTCGTCACCGTTTCTCGGCCCGGCGTTCCAAGTGGAGGGCACCACGCACTGGTAGTTCTTGATCCGGCCGTCGGCAATCACCACCCAGTGCGACAGGTTGCCACGCGGCGCCTCGTGGAAGCCGAAGCCGCGCTGCTCGCCCTTGGGGAAGGTCGGCGGGTTGAAGGTGGCGTAGTCGCCGCGGCCGATGTTGTCCACTAGCAGTTGCCACTGCCGGCCAAGGGTGTCGTGCAGCAGGGCGCAGCGGATGGCGCGGGCGGCGTGGCGGCCGATGGTGGAGTGCAGGGCTGGCACGCCGACCTTGCTGCCGGCCAGGCTGCTCACCGTGTTCAGCACGGCGGTAACATACTTCCTGGTAGGCTCGTGGCCGGCGGCGTACATGCAGAGGACGTTGGCCAGGGGGCCGACTTGGGCCGGCTTGCCATTGAAGGTGGGCGACTTGACCCAGGAATACTTGCCGTCCTCCTGGAAGCCGGTGAACTTGGGCGCGGTCTCCTCCTCCCAGGGGTGCTTGGTCCAGTCGCCGTCGTAATAGGAGTGCTTGATCCCCTCCTTGACCCCGTCGCGGAAGAAGGTGTCCTGGAAACTCTTGATCTCCTGAAACTTGCTGATATCGCCGTCCGGAATATAGCCGCCGGGCAGGTCGAAGGTGGTGCCGGCCGTGTTCATCGGCATGTCCGGCACCGCCAGGTAGCTGGTGACCCCGGCGCCAATGGCGGTCCAGTCCGCATAAAAGGCGCCCACCGCGGCCACGTCCTGCATGTAGACCTCGTGAATGAAGGCGCCGATCTCGTCGATCAGGGTCTTGATGTAGAACAGCCGCTCCATGGTCAGGGTGGACTGGTTGTTGGGATTGATGGGGTTGGCGACCCCGCCCACGGCCAGGTTCTGGATATGCGGGGTCTTGCTGCCCAGGATGGCCACCACCTTGTTGATGGAGCGCTGGTATTCCAGGGCCTGCAGGTAGTGGGTCGCGGCCAGCAGGTTGACTTCCGGACTAAGCTTCATGGCCGGATGGCCCCAGTAGCCGCTGCCGTAGATGCCCAATTGACCGGAATCGATCAGGGCCTGCAGCTTCTCCTGGGCCGCCTTGATCTCCTCGTAACTGTTGTGCTGCCAGCCCGAGAGCTTCTGGCCCAGCGCGGCCGTGGCTCGTGGGTCGGCCTTCAGGGCCGAGACCAGGTCCACCCAGTCCAGGGCCGAGAGGTGGTAGAAGTGGACGATATGGTCGAAGATGCCGTGGGCGGCGATGATCATGTTGCGGATGTGCTGGGCGTTCAAGGGGATCTCCAGGCCCAGGGCGTTTTCTACCGCCCGCACCGAGGCGATGGCGTGCACCGTGGTGCAGACCCCGCAGATGCGCTGGGTGTAAATCCAGGCCTCCCGAGGATCGCGATCTTTGAGGATGAGCTCGATGCCCCGCCACATGGTGCCGGAGGACCAGGCCTTGACCACCTTGCCCTGGTTCACTTCGCACTCGATGCGCAGATGACCCTCGATGCGGGTGATGGGATCAATGACGATACGTTCGGACATGGCGAGGGCTCCTTACATTTTTGCTTGGATTGGTTCCAGGACAGGCAGCACGGGCAGGCGTTTCACGAACCAGGCATAGCCCATGAGTTCGATGGCGATGATACCGAAGGTGATGAGCAGTTCCGGCGCCGACGGGAAATATTGCCAGCCGGTGCCGGGATCAAAGCCGACGATATAGGTGTTGAAGCGGTAAAGCCCGCCTGCCGCCAGCAGGGTGCAGGCCGCGGCAAACAGCAGCCGCGGGTTGCGCTGGTTGCTCGGGTAGATGAGGATGAGCAGAGCCAGGAAAAACAGGGCGTTCTCCAGCAGGAAGAGGTCGCTCTGCAGGCCGCCGCTGAAAGCGAGGGGCAGCAACCCCCGCAGGTTGACGTCTTCCACCCTGACGACCAGGTAAACCATGAGCAGCCAGGGGATGACGCCCGCGAGTTTGGCGAGCAGCGGGGTCTCCAGGGGCCGCTTGAAAAGCAGGGACGCCAGGCAGGACTCGACGATGACCACCGCGAAACCCATGGTGATGGCGGAGATCAAAAAGAGCAGCGGCAGAAAACCGGTGCGCCACAGGGGCGAGAGCTTGTAGCCCGCCATGAGCATCATGGTGCCCAGGGAGGACTGGTGCATGGTGGGCAGCAGGACGCCCAGGGCGATGAAGGCGAAGATGTAGCGGTTCAGGCGGGCGTGCAGGGCGTCGGCCTTGAACTTTTCCAGCACGGCGGGCGCGAACTCCACCCACAGCACCAGGATGTAGAGGCCGACGCAGAGGGCGACCTCGAACATCACCGAATGCAGGTTGCTGTACCAGGGCACCACGATGTTGTAGGCCTGCCAGTAGCGGCCGACGTCGATGAGCACCGAGACTCCGGCCAGGGTGTAACCGAACATGCTGGTCAAGAGCGCGGAGCGCACCAGGGGGTGGTACTCCCATTTGTTGAAGACGTAGACCATGAGCGCCATGGAGTAGCCGCCGCAGGCCAGGGCCGTGCCCACCACCACGTCGTAGGCGATCCAGATACCCCAGGGAAAGCCGTCGTTCAGGTTGGTGACCGCGCCGAGACCGTACATATAGCGTTTGGCCACAAAGAACATACCGATGAGCGCGATGGTGAAGAGGGCGAGAAAGGTGCGGGTGAACAGCTTGCCGCCCACGGGTTTGTTGACTTCCATATCCGGCTCCTTTTTTCAAGCGGTCAGCGTTCAGCGATCAGCGGTCAGCTAAGGGATTCAAGCTGATAGCTGACATCTGACCGCTGAAAGCTTTCATCATTCCTTTTTCTCCAAATTATCCTCGCCCCGGCGGATCATGTAGATCAGGGCGCCGAGCACCACCAGCGGGTAGACCATGCCCTTGTAGATGGCGTACTGAATGCCGTCGGCCAGCTTCACAAAAGACTCGGCCGGCAGGTCCGGCAGGCCAAGGAGACCGAAGCCGACCCCGGCCATGAGCAGCACCTGGGTGCCGCCCACCTCGTTTTCACCGTAGACGTGGGGGATGTACTTGGCCACCTGGTGCGACTGATACTGGGCCGGGAAACCGGCGCCGATGGAGGAGACCGGGAAGTCCTGGTAGGTGCCGGGCGTGAGGGTGAGCCGCCGCTTGGCCTCGGCCAGCAACATCTCCACCGGCCCGAACAGGGAGGCGCCGGTCGGGCAGGCGCCGCAGCACGCCGAGATTTCGCCTTTAGCCAGCAGATGGTTGCACAACTGGCATTTGACGATCTCGGGGGTCGGGGAGTCCCACTGAAATTTCGGGATGTTGAACGGGCAGGCGATCTGACAGTACCGGCAGCCGATGCAGGCGTCCTTGTTGTAGGTTACCACCCCGGTATCCGGGTTCTTGATAAGGGCCGAAACCGGGCAGGCCGTGACGCAGGACGGGTCTATGCAGTGCATGCAGTGCCGCTTGACAAACGAGTAGCCGTCCACCGCCTGATCCTTGCGAGCCGCGCTGCCGTTCTCGAACTTCTTGATGACGTTGATGGTCTTGCCGGACAGATCCCGGGGATTATCCCAGAGCTGCAAAAGGTCGGTGGACTCCACCGGCAGGTAGTTCGCCTTCTTGCAGGCCACCATGCACGACTGGCAGCCGACGCACAGGGTGGCGTCATAGAGGATGCCCTTGGCGTTCGGCGGCAGGGCCTTCTTTTCGCCCCGGGCCAGGGCCTGCGCCGGCCCTTGGGCGGCCAGCAGGACCCCCCCGCCGGTCGCGGCCTTGAGGAAAGCGCGTCGCTTGATCTTCATGGCTAGGCCTCCTTGGCTGGCTTGCCAGACTCCCGGTCCTTGGCGCCCAGATTCTTGGCCGCCATCATCCCGGCCCCGGCCGCCACGCCCACGGCAGCGCCCGCCAGGGCCGCCGCCCCGATGGATACGCCGTTACCGCGTTTGGTCTCGATGGGGGCCTGACCGGCGGCCGGCGTTACCTGTTTTACTTCGGCCTGGGTGTGGAGGGGGATGGTGAAGCCGACCCCCTGTTCGGTGCAGCCGAAGCAGGGGTGGCCCGTACCCACTGGCCAGGCGCCGGAGCCCGCGTCGCTGAAGAGGATGGATGGGCAGTTGGCATAGGTCATGGGGCCCTTGCAGCCCAGCTTGTAGAGGCAGTAGCCCAGGCGATGTCCCTCGTCGCCGAACTCCTTGGCAAAGCGGCCGGCGTCGAAATGCGGCCTCCGTTCGCAGTTCTCATGGATGAGCCGGCCGTAGGCGAACTTGGGCCGGCCCTTGTCGTCCAGCTCCGGCAGCTTGTTGAAGGTCAGGAAATAGAGGACCGTGGACAGGAAGTTGTAGGCGTTGGGCGGGCAGCCTGGAATGGTGACCACGGTGGTGCCGGCCAGTACCTCGGGCACGCCCTTGGCGCCGGTGGGGTTGGGCGCGGCCGAGGGAATGCCGCCCCAGGAGGCGCAGGAGCCGATGGCGATCACCGCCGCGGCCTTGGCGGCCGTCTCCTTGACGATGTCCACGAAATTCTGGCCCGCCACCTGGCAGTAGATGCCGCCGTCCTTGGTGGGGATGGCGCCCTCGACCACCAGGATGAAGCGGTTGAGGTTGTCCTGGATGGATTTTTTCTTGTACTCCTCGGCCTGGTGGCCGGCGCCGGTGTTCAGGGTCTCGTTGTAGTCCAGGGCGATCTGGTTCAAGATGAGATGTTCGAGGCTCGGGTGGCCGGGCCGCAGCAGGGATTCGGTGCAGCCGGTGCAGCCCTGGCCGGAGAGCCAGATCACCGGTGGACGCTGCGTTCTGGTGGCCGCCGCCGCCAGTTGTACCCCCATGGAGGCCGGCAGCCCCATGTAAACCGCCGCCGCCGTACAGACCTTCAGAAAGTCTCTGCGGGACACCCGGCCTGATGGCGTGGTGTCTGTTGCCCAGTTACTCATACGAGCCTCCTCTGTTTATTAAAGCATGACTGGTGATCCTTGCAGGTAGTGGATAATGGCCCAGAGTTGCGGTTCGGCAAGGTCGCGGATGATGGGCATCCGGGCTCGGGGGTTCTGGCGCACGGGGTTTCGGACATAATTGCGGATTTGCCAGAAACTAAGCCGGCCCGAGACCGCGGTGAGGTCGGGGCCCATCCGGCCGCCGTGGCCGTTGACGCTATGACATTCGAGGCAGCCCGTTTGGGCAAAGAGGGCCTGGCCGTCCCCGACGCAGGCGGACAGCAGAGAACAGAGGAGAAGGGCGGCATGCCGGCGTGGCAGGCGGCCAGGGAACGCATTTTCCATTACGGACTCCAGAAAGCTGGGTGCGTACCTCCTTTGTACATAAATAATGTCGCATTAGGCAAGAAAAAGATTTGCCGGTTGCCAGGCCGCTGGAAGCGAAGCCAGGAATGAGGTAGAGTGGGGGCATGCACGAGATGTCGCTGGCCATGCACATTGTTGACCTTGCCGCCAGTCGCGCCCGGGAGGAAGGGGCCGGCCGGGTCAGCGCCATCGAGCTGGAGGTGGGCGCCATGGCCGGGGTCATGGTGGAGGCCCTGGAGTTCTGCTTCGAGGCCGCGGCCCGTAATACGGTGGTGGAGGGCGCCGTTCTCGTTTCCCGCCTGGTGGAAGGTCTGGGCACCTGCCTGGACTGTGCTGCCAGCCATCCCATGCGCGGGGTGCATGAGACCTGCCCGAGTTGTGGCGGCTCCCTCATTCATGCCGAGGGCGGGCTGGAGCTGCGGCTTAGATCGATCACTATTGATGAGTGATTTGAATATCGAATGTTGAACGGTGTTCACTTCGTAATTCGATATTCCTTGTTCAATTTTCCGCGTCCCTAAGCGTTTCAAAGACAAGAGGGAGTCATGTGCGATACCTGCGGCTGCGACGGCACGGACGGCATACGGGTGGCCAGGGTGGGCGGGCATGCCGGTCGCCACGCCCACCACGACGATCACGACCATGGCCATAGCCATGGCGACGAGGATGCCCGGCCAGGCCGCACCATCCTCGTTGAACAGGACATCCTGGCCAAGAACCGGGATCAGGCTGATGCCAACCGCACCTTTTTCCACCACCAGGGGGTGCTGGCCCTGAACCTCCTGTCGTCGCCCGGTTCCGGCAAGACCACCCTCTTGGAGCACACCATCCGGCGGCTCAAGGGCGAACTGGCCCTGGCGGTCATCGAGGGCGATCAGCAGACCCTGCGGGACGCGGAACGGATCAGCGCCACCGGCGTCGACGTGGTGCAGGTCAACACCGGCGCCGGCTGCCACCTGGACGCGGCCATGATCCACCGGGCCCTGCACCAGATGGAGCTGCCCCAAGGCGGGGTGCTCTTTATCGAGAATGTCGGCAACCTGGTCTGTCCGGCCATGTTCGACCTGGGCGAGGCCCATAAGGTGGTGATCATCAGCGTCACCGAGGGCGAGGACAAACCGTTGAAATATCCTTACATGTTCAGGGAGGCGGATATCTGCGTGATTACCAAGACCGATCTGCTGCCCCACCTGGACTTTGATCTGACCGCCTGTCGGCGCTTCGCCCTGGAGGTCAATCCGCGCCTCACCCTGTTCGAGGTGTCGGCCAAGAGCGGCGCGGGGCTCGACCCTTGGTGCGACTGGGTGCGGCAGGCCGGTCGGGGACATGAGCAGCGATGACATGAGAAAAAGGCAACGGCTGACCGTGCGCGGCCTGGTCCAGGGGGTCGGCTTCCGGCCCTTTGTGTATGGCGCGGCCCACCGCCATAGCCTGACAGGTTTCGTGACCAACACCCCGGCCGGGGTGGTGATCGAGGTGGAGGGCGCGGCCGAGAGCCTCTCCGCCTTTGCCGACGACCTGGCCCGCCGGTCGCCGCCCCTGGCCGTAATCCAGGGGATTGAGCAGGAGGAACTGGCGCCTATTGGCGCCACCGACTTTGTCATCCGGCCGTCGGCCGAACCGGGGCCAATGGCCACCTGGATCGCCCCGGACAGCGCGGTCTGCGCCGACTGCCTGGCCGAGTTCAGCGATGCCGCTGACCGGCGCTATCATTACCCCTTCATCAACTGCACCAACTGCGGGCCGCGCTACACCATCACCGCCAACATCCCCTACGACCGGCCGTTCACCTCCATGCGCGGTTTTGTCATGTGCCCGGCCTGCCAGGCCGAGTATGACGATCCGGCCAATCGCCGTTTCCACGCCCAGCCCAACGCCTGCCCGGCGTGCGGGCCGCACCTGGAGTTGCGCGACGCGGCGGGTGAACGCCTGGCCGGGGCGGAGGAGGCCGCAGGTCTCGCCCGGCAAGCCCTGGTTGATGGCCGGATCGTAGCGGTCAAGGGCCTGGGTGGCTTCCACCTGGCCGTGGACGCGGCCTGCGCGGCGGCGGTGGTCCGGTTGCGACAGCGCAAGGGTCGCCCGGCCAAGCCCCTGGCCGTGATGGTGGCCGACCTGGCCATGGCCCACCGCCTCTGCCACTTGGACCAGGCCGAGATAGCGGCCCTGGCCTCGCCTGCCGCGCCCATCGTCCTGGCCCGTAAGCGGCCGGGCCACGGCCTGGCCGACGCGGTGGCGCCGGGCAACGATATGTTCGGCATCATGCTGCCCTCCACCCCGCTGCACCATCTGCTCTTCCACGGCGTCTGCCCGGCCCTGGTCATGACCTCGGCCAACTTCAGCGAGGAGCCCCTGTGCGCGGACAATAGCGAGGCGCTACGGCGCCTGGCTGGCATCGCCGATCTCCTGCTGCTCCACGACCGCGACATCTATCTGGCCAACGACGATTCCGTGGTGATCCACCTGGCCGGCGCCATGCGCCAGGTGCGGCGCAGCCGGGGTTATGTGCCGCAGCCGGTGGAGATTGACAGCAGCGGCCCGCCGGTCCTGGCCGTGGGCGGCGAGTTGAAGAACACCATCTGCCTGCTCAGGGAGGACCAGGCCCTGGTCAGCCAGCACCTCGGCGACCTGAAAAATCCGGCCGGCTTTGGGCTGTTCAAGAAAACCATCGCTCACCTGGGCCGCATCTTCACCACGGTCCCGGCGCTGGTGGTGCATGACCTCCATCCTGGCTATCTCTCGACGCGCTGGGCCTTGGAAGAGCAGGAGATCCCGACCCTGGCGGTGCAGCACCACCACGCCCACCTGGCCGCCTGCCTGGCCGAGAATCGCTTTTCCGGCCCGGCCATCGGCCTGATCATGGACGGCGCCGGCCTGGGAACGGACCAGACCATCTGGGGCGGCGAGGTAATGATCGGCGATGCGGCCGGCTATGAACGCTTTGCCTCATTTACGCCCATGCCCCTGCCTGGCGGCGACCGGGCCGTCGCGGAACCCTGGCGCGCCGCCCTGGGCTATCTCCACACGATCTTTGGCGACCACCTGCCTGACCTTCCCTTTCTGGCCGGTCACGCTATCGGGCCCGTCCTGGAGATCCTGGCCAAGGACCTTAACTGCCCCAAAACCACGAGCTGCGGCCGGCTGTTCGATGCGGTGGCCGCCATGAGCGGCGGCTGCCAGGTCATCGGCTACGAGGCCCAAGGGGCCATAGAGTTCATGGTTGCCGGTGGCAGCGCCGAGGCCCTGCCCTTTGAATTCAGCCTGCGGTCCGGCGACGACCGGCTCATCATGGAGGTGGCGCCCATGCTTCATGGCGTGGTTGCGGCGGTCCAGCACGGCGAGGGCTTGGCCCTGATCAGCCGCCGCTTCCACCGCACCCTGGTGTTGCTGCTCACCGAGGTGGCGCGCCAGGCCCGGCAGGCCACCGGCCTCAACACCGTGGCCCTGTCCGGCGGCGTCTTCCAGAATCAGGTGCTCTTCACGGCCCTGCTGGCGGAGCTTAACCAGGCAGGTTTTCAGGTCCTCACCCACGCCATGCTGCCCAGCGGCGACGGCTGCCTCTCGTTGGGTCAGGCCGTTATCGGCCGGCGGGCTTTGTAGGGTAAATGAAAGTTACCTGGAAAGCCTGTCTGCCGCTTTTCGCTTGACTTTATTGGCTTTCCAGCATTACAATTCCTGTCACGATAAAGATGTTTTTGCTGTTGCACGGGCTGACGTGAAAAAGGCCAGCCCGCGATAAACGAACGTCCGCCTATAAACGAAGTTATGATTCCCGTATAGTGGACTGTTATGGCTAGGGTGAAGATAAATGAAAATTCGTGATGTAATCAAAATCATTTTAGATGATGGTTGGTACTTGGTCGCAACAAAGGGCAGTCACCGGCAATACAAGCATTCCCTCAAGGCAGGCCGCGTTACTATTGCCGGTCATCTCAACGATGATTTGGCCCCAGGATCATCGAACAGTATTTTCAAGCAGGCTCGGATGCAAAAGCCGCAGAAAAATTAGAGCAAGGAGCGATCCATGTATCGGTTTCTCATCGTTATCGAAAAGGCGGACGGCAACTACTCGGCATACTCCCCAGACTTGCCAGGTTGTGTGGCGACAGGCAAAACTCGCCAGCAAGTGACACGAAACATGCATCAAGCGATTGAAATGCATGTACACGGACTGCTTGATGACAGGTTGCCTGTCCCAAAAACTCATGCCTTTGCGGAGTATATTGCGGTCATGTAAATGATCCCGAACATAGAGGAGAATAGATTCGAACAAGTCGCTTAAGCCGGCGGCGCCGGTTGCGTGGCTCCGAGGCTGAGCATGTCGGAGGTGCCAAAGATAATGAACCGACCAACCGCCGCAACTTTTGATGATCTCATCGCCGCCTACGGGTGGGTCAGCGCTTCCGGCCTCTTCGAGAATACGGCGTACATTTGCCGCAGAACTGGCCGTGTGTACCGGGACTCCTCCGAGTCCGGAGTTGTGGAAGAGCTCCCAAAAGACATCGATGACGATTCCAAGTATATTGCCGTACCTAGCAAGCGCGACCTCGACCTCGGCAATCCTCTGGTCTTCGCGTTCATGGAAGAAAATCTGGGAAACGACCTTGCTTCTGTAGAGGGGTTCTTCGAACGGCCGGGCGCGTATGGAAAATTCAAGTCACTTCTTGAGCGTCGCGGAGAGCTTCAGCACTGGTATGAATACGAGGAGCGAGCAGTACGCGCCGCCCTTGAAGAGTGGGTTGAGCAGAATCACCTGCCTGTCCAGCGGTAGACTCTGCACGATAGCGCCTCGCGGTGAACGGTAGACGGCGCAAACCGAAAAGGGGAGGAATGAGTAGCGTGAGAAAAACAGGGGAGTGTCCCTGGTTTTAGGTCGGCGGCGGATGCCTCTCTGGGCCAGGCAGTCATAGGCCGCCGGTTTCTGTTGAAAAAGATGAAAATGTAGCACCCGGAAGACGCGCAGTCTGGTATGATTTTTTAGCCTTGAGCTTTGAGCCTTGAGCTTTCAGCCTTGAGCTCCGAATGACAATGAGGAATCTTATGTGCCTGGCGGTTCCTGGCAAGGTTATTGCCATCATGGAAGAGGGCGGTCTCAAGACCGGGCGCATCGACTACAGCGGCATGGTGAACACCGTCTGCCTGGAACTGGTGCCGGACATTGTGGTGGGCCAGTACACCGTGGTGCACGCCGGTTTTGCCCTGTCCATCATCGACGAGGCCGAGGCCCTGCAGAGCCTGGAAACCTGGGCCGAATTTCTGGAATTGCAGAGGGTGGCCGATGGCCCTGGCCGTTCCGAACCAGAGAATCCTTGAGGCCCAGGCCTGCGACCATGCGCTTTGTCGATGAATACCGTGACCCTGAATTAGCCCGGCGGTTGCTTGCCGAGATCCGGGCTACGGTCACCCGGCCGTGGACTATCATGGAGATCTGCGGCGGCCAGACCCACGCCATCATGAAGCACGGCCTGGACCAGTTGCTGCCGCCGGAGATCGAGCTGGTGCATGGCCCGGGCTGCCCGGTGTGCGTAACGCCCTTGGAGAAGATCGACCGGGCCATCGCCATCGCCGGCCGGCCCGCGGTGATCTTCACCAGTTTTGGCGACATGCTGCGGGTGCCTGGTTCTTGTCAGGATCTCTTCATGGTCCGCGCCGCGGGTGGCGACGTGCGCATGGTCTATTCGCCCTTGGAGGCGGTGAAGCTCGCCCGCCAGTACCCGGAGTGCGAGGTGGTCTTCTTTGCCGTGGGCTTCGAAACCACGGCGCCGGGCAATGCCCTGGCCATCCGGCAGGCGGCCCGCGAGGGGCTCGCTAATTTTTCCGCCCTGGCCAGCCACGTGCTGGTGGCGCCGGCCATGCGTTATCTTCTGTCCCAGCCCACCAACCGGGTGCAGGGCTTTCTGGCCGCCGGCCATGTCTGCACGGTCATGGGCCTTGAGGAATACGAGCCCCTGGCCGCCGAGTTCAAGGTGCCCATGGTGGTCACCGGTTTTGAGCCGGTGGATATCCTGGAGGGAATTCTGCTCACCGTGCGCCAGTTGGAGAAGGGCGAGCACCGGGTGGAAAATCAGTATGGCCGGAGCGTGCAGCCGCGGGGCAACCCGGCGGCCCGGCAGGTCATCGACGAGGTGTTCGAGGTGGCGGACCGCGGCTGGCGGGGCATCGGCATTATCCCGGCCAGCGGTTTGGCCATCCGGGCAAGGTACGCCAGCCATGATGCGGAAAAGAAGTTTGCCGTGACGGCCATCACGGCCACGGAACCAACGGGGTGCGTGAGCGGTCGGATCCTGCAGGGGCTCACCAAGCCGCCGGCCTGTCCCGCCTTTGGCCGGGCATGTTCCCCGGCCCATCCGCTGGGCGCCACCATGGTCTCCAGCGAGGGGGCCTGCGCCGCCTATTACCGTTACCAGAGGAGGGCAGTCCTGTCGTGAATCCCGTACCCCCGCGCCTTTCCTGCCCGCTGCCCATCATGGATCATGACCGGGTGCAGCTCGCCCACGGTTCCGGCGGCCTGCTTTCGGCCCAGCTCATCGACCGCCTCTTTCTGCCCCGCTTCGCCAATCCGATCCTGAACCGCCTGGAGGACCAGGCCACCCTCGAACTGCCAGCGGGGCGGGTGGCCATGAGTACGGACACCTTTGTGGTGGACCCGATCTTCTTTCCGGGCGGCAGCATCGGCGACCTGGCGGTAAACGGCACGGTGAACGACGTGGCCATGAGCGGGGCGCCGCCGCTGTATCTTGCCGCCGCCTTTGTCCTGGAGGAGGGACTGCCCATGGCCGACCTGCACCGGGTGCTGGTGGCCATGGAGGAGGCGGCCCGCGTGGCCGGGGTAGTGGTGGTTACCGGCGACACCAAGGTGGTGCCGCGCGGCGCCTGCGACAAGATCTTCATCACCACCACCGGCATCGGCGTGGTGCCGGAGGGCGTCACCATCTCCGCCGCCAGTCTGCGGCCAGGCGATGCCATCATTCTGTCCGGCACCCTGGCTGACCACGGCATGGCCATTCTCACCACCCGGCAAGGTCTGTCCTTCCACTCCCGCATCCAGAGCGACACTGCCGCCCTTTATGGCCTGGTGGCGGCCATGCTGGCGGTCTGCCCGACGATCCACGCCCTGCGCGACCCCACCCGCGGCGGCGCCGCCACCACCCTGAACGAGTTCGTCCGCTCCTCCCGGGTGGGCATCGAACTGGAGGAGGGGCGGATTACGGTGCGGCCGGAAGTCCAGGGGGCCTGTGAGGTGCTGGGCATCGACCCGTTGTTCGTGGCCAACGAGGGCAAGCTCATCGCCGCGGTGCCCGGCGAGGCTGCCGCAGGGGTGCTGGCCGCCATGCGCAACCATCCCCAGGGCCGCGAGGCGGCCATCATCGGCCGGGTGACCGCACAGCACCCCGGCCTGGTGGTCCTGCGCACCGCCCTGGGCGCCGAGCGCATTGTCGAGATGCCGGTGGCCGAGCAGTTACCGAGAATCTGCTGAGTACCTTGCTGGAGTCATTGCCATGTCGCCAAACCTGATCCATGCCAACAAAAAACGGATGGTGCATTCATGCGACTTCCTTGTCCAGAAAGAGGACAAGGTTACCCTGGAGGCCTGGCTGGCCACCTGCGTCGCCGTCGCCCTTGTCGACCGGCAGGCTGGGTTGGGCGGGCTCATCCACCTGCTGTTGCCCGAACCCACGGGCACGGATATCGCCTTTCAGCCGGCCACCTATGCCAGCACCGGTCTGCCGCTGCTCATCTCCGGACTGCGGGCGGCCGGCGCCGCCCTGTCAAGGCTGGAGGCCAGCGTGGCCGGCGGCAGCCTGGTGGCCCCGGTCTCGGCCCACGACATGCGGCTGAACATCGGCGGCCGGACCACGGATGTGGCGCTGGCCATCCTGGCCCAGGCCGGCATCCCGGTTGCCAAGGCGGAAATCGGCGGCTATGGCCACTGGAAGCTCAGCCTTGATTGTTGGTCGTGGGAGACCAGCATCGCGCCGCTGTGGCAACCCGGCCAAGATCCACCGCTGCGGCAGGCGGCGCCCGACCTTACCCCGGACGGCATCGGCCGGGCCATTGCCATGGTGCGGCCCATTCCCCAGATAGCCTTGAAGATCATCCAACTGACCCAGGATGGTGACTACGCCATGGCCGGCTTGGCCGCGGAGGTGCGGCAGGACCAATTTATGTCCGGCCGGGTGCTTTCCCTTTGCAACAGCGCCTTCCTGGCCCACCGGGGGCACATTGACTCGGTGCAGGGGGCCTTGTCCCTGCTGGGCGAAAGAAAGTTTGTCCAGATCGCCATGGCCGCCTGCCTGGAGGGCATGCTGCCGGAATCACCCTGGGGCTATTCCCTGTGCCGGGGCGGGCTGTTCCATCACGCCCTGGGCACGGCCAGGGTCGCCGAGGAACTGGCCAGATTCACCGGCCGGGCCGATGCCGAGGTGGCCTTCACCGCCGGCCTGTTGCACGACATCGGCAAGATCATCCTCGACCAGTACCTGGCCGCTTCCTCCCCTTATTTTTATCGCACCGTGCACGCGGGCGGCCGTGAACTGTGCGAGGTGGAACACGAGCAGTTCGGCATCGATCATACGGACATGGGCCGGCGCCTGGGAGAGGAATGGGCGTTGCCGGATAATCTCATCGAGGTCATCAGCCATCATCATGATCCCGAGCATGCCACCCTGGACCGGGATCTGGTCACCCTGGTCTATCTTGCCGATCTGCTCATGGCCGGTTTCCAGCCCGGCTGTGACCTGGGAGGTATGAACAGCGGGCAACTGGTGGCGAACCTTGGCCGGGTGGGGCTTACGCCGGAACAGTTTCCCGTCATCGCCGACCGCATGCCGCGCAACATCTTCATGTACAACAAACATCAGGAAGGAGGAGCGGTTTGAATACCTTTTTGAAGCGATTGACCCTGTGGCTGATCATCGGCCTGGCCGGTCTGGGGGTGATCAATCTCCTGAATCCGCCCGGCGAAGGGGCCAATACCCTGAGCTACAACGATTTCATGGAAAAGGTGACAACCGGCAAAATCGCCCGGCTCACCATCAAAAATTATGAGGTCACGGCCCAGGATGCGGGCGGCGTGCGCTTCAAGACCGTGATCCCCAAGGATGCCGGCCTGGTGCAGCCCTTTCTCGATGCCGGGGTCAAGGTGCTGGTCGAGCAGGACAAGGAACCGCCCTGGTATGTGGCCAGCCTCATCTCCTGGGTGCCCATGCTCCTGCTGGTCGGCGCCTGGATCTTCTTCATGAAGCAATCTCAGGGCGGCGGCAAGGGCATGATGAGCATGGGCAAGAGCCGGGCCCGACTCGTGGAGGGGGAAGACTCCAAGGTCAGCTTCAAGGATGTGGCCGGCATCGAGGAGGCCCGCGAGGAGTTGGGTGAGATCGTCGATTTTCTGAAAAACCCCGCCATGTTCGCCGCGGTGGGGGCCAGGATCCCCAAGGGCGTGCTGCTCTCCGGCGAGCCCGGCACCGGCAAGACCTTGCTCGCCAAGGCCATTGCCGGCGAGGCCGGCGTGCCGTTCTTTTCCCTGAGCGGCTCGGATTTCGTGGAGATGTACGTGGGGGTCGGCGCCTCGCGGGTGCGCGACCTGTTCAAGCAGGCCCAGAAGAAGGCGCCCTGCATCATCTTTATCGATGAGATCGACGCGGTGGGCCGCCAGCGCAGTGCCGGCGGCGCCGGCACCAACGATGAGCGGGAACAGACCCTGAATCAGCTCCTGGTGGAGATGGACGGTTTCGAGGCCAACTCCGGCATCATCATGGTCGCGGCCACCAACCGGCCGGATATTCTCGATCCGGCCCTGAAGCGGCCGGGCCGCTTCGACCGCCAGGTGATCATCCCCCTGCCCGACGTCAACGGCCGGCAGATGATCCTGCAGGTGCACGCCCGCAAGGTGCCGCTGGCCACCAATGTGGATTTCCTTACCCTGGCCAAGGGCACCCCCGGCTTTTCCGGGGCCGAGCTGGCCAACATGGTGAACGAGGCCGCCCTGCTGGCGGCTCGCACCAAGGTCAGCACCATCGGCATGGAGCTCTTTGAACAGGCCAAGGACAAGGTGATGATGGGGGCCGAGCGCACCAGCATGATTATCTCACCCAAGGAGAAGGAGGTGACCGCCTATCACGAGGCCGGCCACGCCCTGATCGCCGAGCTCCTGCCCGGTGCCGACCCGGTGCACAAGATCACCATCATCCCCCGGGGCCGCGCCCTGGGCATGACCATGCAGTTGCCGGACGTGGAGAAGCATGCCCAGTCGCGCTCCTATCTGCGCAACAACATCCTGATCCTCCTGGGCGGCCGGGTGGCCGAGGAGATCGTCTACGGCGAGATCACCACCGGCAGCGGCAACGACATCGAGCGCGCCTCGTCCATTGCCCGCAAGATGGTCTGCGAACTGGGCATGAGCGTGCTCGGCCCGATCACCTACCCCAGCCCCGGTGACCAGGCGGCGGCCGGCACCGTGCCCTCCTACTACAGCGAGGCCACCGCGGCCAGCATCGATCAGGCGGTGCGGGAACTGGTGACCGACGCCCACCAGGAGGTCACCACCCTGCTCACCGCCCACCAGGCCACCATGACCGCCCTGGCCCAGGCCCTGCTGGAGCAGGAGACCATCGGCCGCGAGGAGATTGCGCGGTTGCTGGCGCAATAATCAAACATTGACTTATTTTGCTAAATTGATATAATCAGACATCATTCAATTATGGATAAAGCGTCATGTTTGAGCGCACCATCAAACAACATCTGCTCGACCATCTGGGCAGCGCCTCCGGCCAGCCTGGCGCGGCGCTGATTCTCTACGGTCCGCGCCAGGCGGGGAAAACCACGCTGGTGCGGATGCTTCTCGCGGATATCCCCGACGCCCTGGCCCTTACCGGCGATGATCTTTATATCCAGTCGCTGCTTTCCCGACATGAACTCGATCACCTGAAGCGGGTGGTTGGCAACGCCCCGATCGTCTTTATCGACGAAGCCCAGCGCATCGACAACATCGGGCTTACCATCAAGCTGCTGGTTGATCATCTGCCGGTCAGGGTAATCGCTTCCGGCTCGGCGTCGTTCGAGCTGGCCGACCGTCTGGCCGAGCCGCTTACCGGGCGAGCCCGCACCTTTCATCTGTATCCCTTGTCGTGGCAGGAGCTGTCGCCGAAATACCGGCTCACCGCACCAGAAACGGCATTGGAGGAAATGCTGCGCTTTGGCATGTATCCCCGCATCCATACGCTTGCAAGCGATCGCGAGCGGGAGGAGTACGCCTACGACTATCTCAACCATTATCTGTACCGCGACCTTTTGGAGTTTGAACAGGTGAAGAAGCCGAAAAAGGTGGTGGACCTGCTCGTCCTGCTGGCCCACCAGATCGGGCGCGAGGTGGCGATCTCGGAGTTGGCCGGCGCGCTGGGCTTGAGCCAGCGCACCGTGGAGAGCTATCTCGACATCCTGGAGAAGATGTTCGTGCTGGTGAGCATCCGGGGTTTTTCCCGCAACCTGCGCAAGGAAGTGACCAAGTCCTCTCGCTATTACTTCTGCGATGTCGTTCTGCGCAACGCCCTGATTCGCAATTTCACCCCCCTGGCCCTGCGCGGCGATGCGGGTGAGCTGTTCGAAAACTGGTTTGTCATGGAACGCATCAAGTTGGCCGGCAACGCCCGCCAACCCACGGGCTTTTATTTCTGGCGCACATACGACCAGAAGGAGATTGACCTCGTCGAGGACCGCGATGGCCGGCTTTGCGCCTTTGAATGTAAATGGTCGCCGGTAAAGCGCGTCAAAGCACCCGCGGACTGGACAACGGCCTATCCGGAGGCTGAATTTACCGTTGCCACGCGCGACAACTGGCAAGGGTTGCTGGAACAGCCCGAGGCTTACTCGGGCTCGATATGAGAGGAGAGGACGTCCTCAGGAACGTTCCTGTTTTAGTGATTTAAGCTAGTACCATGGAACACATATTTTTTCGCATCCAACCCCTCCAAACCTCCCCTTATCAAGGGAGGCTTAAAGGCTTCCCCCCTGATAAGGGGGGATGGAGGGGGGTTGGGCTTAAATGTTACAGGGGATCAGCCATCCTCACTGCGCCGGCTGTTTATTCGGGATGATGATCTCCACCCGACGGTTCAGCTTGCGGCCGCTCTCGGTGTCGTTGGTGGCGACCGGGTAATCCGCGCCCATGCCGCGGGCGGTGATGCGCTCGACCGTGATGCCGTGATTGATGAGGAAATCGTGGACCGCTTCCGCCCGGCGTTGGGACAGGGCCTGGTTGGCCTCCGCCGCGCCGACGCTGTCGGTGTGGCCCTCGATGTCCGCCTGGCGCTCGGGATTCTCCTTCAGGAAGTTGACTAGTTTCTGTAAACTCGGCCAGGCCATGGGTTTGATCTCCGCCTGGCCGGGTGCGAACATCACGCCGTCCAGGGTGAGGACCAGGCCGCGCTCGGTTTTCCTGGTTTTCAATTCAGACATTTCCTGCTCCAGGTTCTGGAGCTTGGTTTTCTCGGCCAGTTGCTGCTGGCGGGCCTTCTCGATGGCCTGCAGCGCGGCCTCCGCCTTAAGTCTGTACTCTTCCGCCTCCCGGGCCCGGTTCTCGGCCAGGGTCAGGGACTCCAAGGCCTGGCGTTTACCTGCTTCCGCCTCCCGGGTCCGCATTTCGAGCATGGCCATTTCGCGCTCACGGGCCATATCCTGGATGGAGGCCTCCGCGGCCTTGCGTTCCGCGGTAAGCTTGGCGATCTCACTCCTTTTTTCGACCAGGTAGGCATAATGCTCCACCGCCTTTTCATCCTTATCCTGTTGCCAGGCGCCTTCGGCCGCCTGCAGGCTCTTCTCCGCCTCGTAGAGCGGCACGGGCGCCAGGGTGGCGATTTCCGGGACCGTTTTGATACGGTCATAGGTGGCTCGGGCATGATCCAGGGCCGCGGGATTGGACAGGCTGGCCCCGCATCCGGCGAGGGCGGCCCCGGCCAGCATCGCTGCCGCGACCATGATGAGCGGACGAATGGTTGTGCGTCGCATCTTCGTATCTCCTTCGGATGGCCCGCAATCGGGTTAGTTCGTTTCGTTCAGGGGGCGTTCCAGGTTCTGCCGGAGCAGCTCGATGCTCGTCCGCATCTCTTCGGCTGCCTGTTTGGCGGTATGCGTCATGGCATGGGCCTCGGCGGTCTCGGCATCGACCAGGGCCTGCTCGGCAAGGCGCCCGGCGGCCAGATAATCCTTGGCGCCCATGGCCTGTTTGGCGGCGTCCAGCTTCTCTTTGGCAAGGCGTAACGACGCGGGGTCCAGTTCCACCGCGTTGCTGGATTGCGCCTGCATGACCGCGAGTTCGGCCCGGGATACAGCCCCGGTGGGCGGGGCCGGCGACACCCCGCAACCAATGAGCAACAGGCCGCAGGCCAGGGCGGGGAGGAGGGTAGCGTTAAACTTCATTTTTTTAGCTCCTCGGTTGGCAGGTGATCCAGGGACGGATAGTAGCCTGCGCTTTTATGAAAATGATCATGCTAGCCATGATATGCCGAGAATGCAAGCGCAGGTCAACCAGTATTTGCACGCCCTGGGAAGGGCGCAGGCGGACAGACTGTAGGCATTTAGATGGATAGGCAAGAATAACCATTTGAGATTACTAATCTTATGTTGATTCATAACAGACTACAGTCTATAGCCTAAACAACCTGTTGGCACTCATTTTTCCTGGAAGTATTGGCATTTCAAGGTTATTATGCCAGCATCAGGCTGGTTTTGCATGGCTAATCAAGGACCATCCACCACCCCGGGCAACGGACTGCATGAAAACCTCCTCCACCAAGGGCCTGGCTCTCGCGTTTGTCTTCATCACCTCCATCATCGTCTTGCTGTGGATTGTTTCGCTGGTCTCCATGGAGAAAAGCGCCAAGGCCATTGCCAACGTCCTGGCGATAAGCCAGTTCGTCCGGCAGGCCAAGGAAGGCACCCTGAACCTCGCCCTGGCCGGCCAACTGCCCAGGGATATTCAGGCCAGCGCCGGCGACCTGGCCCCCCTGCGGGAGAAGATGAACACCCTGCGGGAGGCTTTCGCCGTCATCAAGGACCAAATCAGCCAACGATCCCTGGGCTCCGAGGCCGAGCAACGCCTGGTTGCCGATTTCCTCCGCACCGGGGAAGAGTACTACCTCGCCCTGGCACGCTTTTTCCCCATCAAGGAGCAGTTGGCCGTCTTCGCCACCGTCTACAAGGGAGAAAACAGTACGTTGGCGGATGTGCTGAGCGAGCGGGAGTTGGACCACGTCCGCTATGTGCGGGCCTTGCGCCGCTCGGTGGAACGGAAAACCCTGCTGGTCGGCACCCTGGATTACCGGGACTGCGGCTTTTATCAATGGTACACCGACCATCTGCCGCAAGACGAAGACATCGCCGCGATCATCCGCGACGAGATGGATCCGCTGCACCAGCACCTGCACACCATTGCTGCCCGGGTGGCGGCGTTGCTCGCCGACCGGCAGTATGACAGGGCGCACGTCATGCTCGGCCAGGCCGACGATGAGCAGGTGCGCCTGGGCAATTATTTTTCCGGCCTGCGCAGTCTGGCGCGTGAGAAACAGGACGCGGTCCAGCATGAATTTTCCCGGCAGCTTGAGGCCCAGCGCGACATCTATGCCGAGGCGGTTCAGGCCGCCAACCTGCTTGAGGCCCATCTGCTGGGCGATGACCTGGGGCCGGCCCTGGCGGACCTGACCGGCACCACCAGCAAAAACCGGGTACTCGTTTGGGTTTTATCCTTGCTGGGCACTATCATGTCCATCCTGGTCGCCTGGTTTACCTCCCGGAAGGTGCGGAGTCGCACCAGGAAACTGGAGGAACTGACCGCGACGCTGCAGCAAACCCAGGACGCCATTGTCAAAAACCGCAATGAGTTGCAGTCTGCCTTTGACGCGGTATCCCTGCTTATCCAGGAGGTCGCCCACGACCAGCAATTCGATATCCGTTTCGCCAACCCGCACCTGGTGAAATGCTATGAGATCATGGACTGCCACCATGAATTATGCGTCTGTTTCGGCAAGGAGCCCATGCGCTGCTGGCAGATGGTGGGCACCTTCTGCGGGGGCGAGGTGCAAAACACTTTTGTCAAGAAGGTGGAACGCTGCATGGCCTGTAAGGTATTTCATCAGGCAACCGTTGGTGCTGACCCGCTTTTCCTGATCGGCGAGTATTTCAATAATATGATGGCCATGCTGGAGGCCAAGAACCGGGAGGTGGAGGAACTCTCCGTCACCGACCCGCTTACCGGCCTGTACAACCGCCGGGGCTTCCTGAACATGGGGGCGCGGCAGTTGGGCCTGTCGCAACGGAACACGGGCGAACTGCTGCTCCTCTACGCCGATCTCGACAACATGAAATGGATCAACGACACCCTGGGCCACGACATGGGTGACCTGGCCCTCAAGGAAACGGTCGATCTGCTGCGGCAAAGCTTCCGGCAGACCGACATCATCGGCCGCCTGGGCGGCGATGAATTCGCTGTGCTTTTTCTGTGCGAAGCCGCTGACCAACGGGAATGCGAGCAGGTCATTCTGGAACGCCTGCGGCAAAATATCGAGGCCTGCAATCGTAAGACAGGCCGCTGCTATGAAATTTCCATCAGTATCGGGGTGTCCTGGTTCGATCGTGAGTCTCCGGTGCCCATCGAAAAACTCTTGTCAGAGGCGGACCGGCTTATGTATGAGGAGAAAAACCGGAAAAAGGCCAACACGCATTAACGCTGCCTGCGCCTGTCTAATGGTATAGCGGCGGCAGTGGGTTATCCTTTGTCCTGGTTTCCCTGCTGTTCTTCCGAATCTTGTTGACCAACGCCAGTATACCCTGACCCTGCCAAGTCCCGGCCTGCTCCCCGTGGCCGTACAAGGTCTGGTCCAGTTCCTGGCAAAGCGCGGCCAGCCGTGGATCGGGGTAGAGCCTTTCGATATCGATCAGGGTGTGCCGTCTCTCCAAGGGCCAGCGGGCGGCGGCCCAGCCGATGATGGCCGAGCGGGCTGACAGCGGGTCGTTCGCCTGGCAGGCGCGGCGCAACAACTGCAAGGCCTCCTCTTCCTTCATGGCGACCGCCGGATTAGCGGGGCGCGGCGGCTGGCCGGCAGCGGCGAGGCGGCGGGCCCGCCACCAGAGGCAGGTGGTGGTGAGCCAGGCCAGGGCCAGCAGCAGAGTCAGGGCCATCCAGCCGGTCGGTCTGGCGGTTGGTGCCGGTGGCGGCGCAACGGCTGGCGCGGTTGGCGGGGCTTGCAGCGGCGGCGCCGGCTCCGCTGGCCGGGCCGCGGCCGGCTCGGCGGCTGGCGCGCCGTGGACCGTAAGCCGCGTGGCGGGCAGCACCGCATACTGGACCTGCTGCTTGTCCTTGTCCCACCAGGGGATGCGGATCTCGGGCAGCTCCACGTTGCCAGGTTTGGTCGGCACCAAAGCCATGCTCTCCTGACGGCTGCCGGTGATGCCTTGCCCTGTGGGGTGATTGGCCACCTCGGCCTTGTTCTGGTAGAGCTTGATGGTGTCCATCTCCGGCAGTTGGATGGGCGGCAACTGGGCGCCGGGCAGCCCGTCGGCGACCATGGTGATGGTAAGGGTGGCGGAGTCGCCCACTTTTAACTCATCGGGCTTCTGGCTCCACTGGGCATCAAGGGAAAACTTGTCGGCCGGCAGCCATGCGGCGGTGGTCGGGTAATCCGCAGGTCTCTCCCGCACGGTAATCGTTTCACTATTGCTGCGCAGGGTGACGGGTTTGCCCCGGCTGCCGAAGGGGTCGAAGAAAGCGCCGGAGCGGTGCTGGCCCGCCACCTCCGCCTGCACGGTCATCGGAGGAATGGTAAGCTGGCCGCTCGTCTGCGGGAAGATGGCATAGCGCCGTTCGAACACCTTGCAGGACTGGCCGTTGATCATCTTGTCAAAGGTGGTATCCTCGAGTTTTTCCAGGATGGCGTTCTCCAGTTGCGGGTCAGCCGGATCCTGGATCTGGGCCGGCACGGCCCACAAGAGGCGCAGGGTGAAAATCACCTGGGACTGCACCCACACCTCGCGGTGATCCACCTCGGTTTCCAGAAAGAGCGGCTGGTCGTCGGCCCGGGGCCGTGAGGGCGCCTCCTGGCTGACCTCCACGCTCAGGGGGGCGGTAGCGTCCTTGCCCAGGGTAAGCGGTGGAATCTGCAAACGGCCGGCCCGTTTGGGGGACAGCACAAAACGCCATTGCACCGAGGCCGACATCTGGCCGTTGATGATCTGGGTGGAACTGCTCTGATTTTTGCTGATTACCGTAAAGTCCGGCTCCAGCGGGGCCAGGTCCGGCTCCGAGAAAAACGAACTGCCGTCCTTGCTGACGGTCAAAGTCAGGGTCTCGTCCAGGGCCAGGCGCTGGCGGTCGATTTTGGCGACCAGGGCAGCCTGGGCCACGGTGGCCAGGCAGAGGGTGGCGAAGAGGGCGGCCAACAGGAGGAAGGGGGCGTTACGTTGCATGGTTACCAGATCTTGGTGGCTGGCCGGCGTTGCTGCTGGCGCTGGTTGTTACGGGATTCATACTCGAATTTCCGGCGCAGCAGGCCGCCCGGGTCATCAGGGACCTGCCGCAGCCATTGTTCCAAGGCCTGCCGTTCTTCAGCGGACATCTTCTGCTCATCTGCCTCGGCCGTCTTTTGCTCTGTCTCCTTTGGGGCAGGCCTGGCGTCGGGTTGGCCGGACTGCCGCCGGTCCTGCTGGTCGCCCGGCCCGGGCTCCTGCTTGGCGGTCTCCTTGCCCTGATCCTGCGGCGGTTGCTCGGCAGCCTGGTTGTCCCGCCCTTGTTGTTGCTGAGCGTCTTGGCCTTGCTGACCCCGGGAGGCCTGATTCTGCTCCTGTCCTTGCTGCTGGTCCTGTTGTTGTTTCTCCTGACTTTGTTGTTGCTGCTTGTGCAGCAGCTTTTCCACCAACTCCTTGTTGAAGCGGGCGTCTTCCAGCTTGGGGTCGAGCTGCAGGGCCTGTTCGTAGGCCTTGATGGCCTCCGGCAGTTTACCCGCCTTGGCCAGGGCATTGCCCTCATTATAGCGCGCCTCGGCCGAGGGCGCGTGGGCAAAGGCCGCGGCCGCCTCGGCATACTTGCCGGCCCGGTACTGGGCGGCGCCCTGCCAGGGCGGGGCGGTAAACAATGCGGCCGCCTTGCCCGGCTCGCCCTGGGCCATAACCCTGGCCCCCTGCTGGTCCCTGGTCAGCCACAAGTCCTGCCAGCTCATGGCCTGGGACTCGCCGCTCCATAAGCCTAGAATCAAGACCAGCCCCAGCAGCCAGCCCCGCCGCCAGGCCAGGGCCGCCATGGGCAGGATGAGCAGGACCAGCCAGTGCCCCTGCTCCTGCCATTGGTCGAACTGCCGCTCCACCGGCTGCAAGCCCCCGGCCCCGGGCAGCCCTGCCTCGCCACCCAGCAGACAGGTGATGTCGTCGTCGCCCAGACTGATGTCGTGGTAGCGGCCGCCCGTGGCGGCGGCCAGTTCCCGCAGCACGGCCGGGTCCAGACGGGGCACGACGATTACCCCCTGGTCGTCCTGCAGGAAGCCGCCATCGTTTTTGGGGATAGGGCCGCCTGCCTCGGTGCCGACCCCCAGCACCGCGAGGCTGACGGTTTTATCGGCCAGCAGTTTGGTAATCTCGGCGATAGCGGCGGGCGTTACCTCATCGGTGATGAGCAGGATTCTGCCCCGGCTTAGTCCGGCGTTGGTCAACAGTTGCAGGGCCAGGGCCATTGCCTCCTGCACGTTGCTGCCAAAGCTCGGCATGATGGCGGGCGACAGGGCCGGGACCAGGGCGGCGATGGTCTTGCTGTCGTTGGTGAGGGGGCAGACGGTGTGGGCCTCGCCGGCATAGACCACCAGGGCCGTCGCGCCTTCCCTGCGGGCCTGCAGGATGTCCAGCAGCTTGTGTTGCGCCCGGGTCAGACGGTTGGGCGAGAGGTCCTGGGCGTACATCGACAAAGAGAGATCCTGGATAATGATCAGGGCATCCTCCTTGCGTTGCACCGGCTGGGGCAGCTTTTCCCATACCGGCCCGGCGAGAGCGAGGCAAGCCAGCAGCCAGGCCAGCAGCAGCAGGATGAAGGGCCAGCCCTGCCTCGAATTTTGCGTGCTTTCCAGCAGGTGGGGCAGCAGCAACTCGTCGATGGCCTGGCGCCAGCCGCTGGCCTGGCCATGCCGGCGCCAGAGGGCCGCGGCCAACAGGCCGGCCGGCGGCAGGGCCAGCAGCCAGAGGGGCCGGAGGAAGTGGAAGTTGCTCGGGAGGTGCGCCATCATTTACCCAGGCCTCGCATGGGTTTTGCGTGGAGTCCGGCCAGCCCCAGGCTGACGAGCAGCGCCCCGGCCAGGGGCCAATGGCATAACGCCCTGGTCGGCCGAAAGGTTTCATCCTCCTGGGGCACTGGTTCCAACTGGTCGATGAGCTGATAAACCTTTTCCAGCTCCGTCGGGTTTCTGGCCCGGAAATACTGGCCGCCGGTCAGCTTGGCGATTTCCTGCAAGGTCGCCTCGTCCAGGTCGGCGGAGGGGTTCACCCGGCGGTTGCCGAAGAAGGTGCGGATCGTCATCTCGTCGGCGCCCACTCCGATGGTATGGATGCGGACCTCGGTCTGGGCGGCCAGCTTGGCGGCCTGCAGCGGTTCGACGTTGCCGGCGGTGTTGTTGCCGTCGGTGAGCAGGACCAGGACGCGGCTGTTTGCCGGCCGTTCCTTGAGGTGTTTGACCGCCAGGCCAATGGCGTCGCCGATCGCGGTCTTCTTGCCGGCAAAACCTGTCTGGGTTTCGGCGAGCAGGGTTTTCACCGTGGGCCGGTCAAAGGTAAGCGGCGCCTGGATATAGGGCTCGGTGCCAAAGAGCAGCAGGCCGACCCGATCGCCCTGGCGGCGGTCGATGAACTCGTTGACCACCTTTTTGACCAGGTCGATGCGCGCCACCGGGCTGCCATGCAGCAGCATGTCCGGGGTGTCCATGCTGCCGGAGATATCGACCCCGAGCATGAGGTCGCGGCCGCTGGCCGGCAGGGCCACGGCCTCGCCCACCCATTGCGGCCGGCTGGCCGCCAGCAATAACAGTACCCAGATCAGCCCGAGCAGCAGCCTGGTGGCCAGGCGACCACCGGCCCTGGCGGGGTGGCGGTCACCCCCCTGCACCTCCTTAAAAAAGGGCACGAACAGGGCCGCATCCAGGCGGGTCGCCCTGGGCATGGCCCAATAAACCAGCAAGGGCAAGGGGAGCAGCAGCCCGATCCAGGGCCAGGTGAAACTCAGCATGGCCGGTGCCCCTTGATCCAGGTTTTGACTACCTCGCAGACCTGGGCCGGGTCAACCGCCAAGTCCGGCTGGTAAAGGGCCGTCCCCAGCACCTGGCCCGGGCCCTGGCTGAATTGGCTGGTCTTGCCGGTGCGATCCAGGAATTCCAGCCAGGCCGCCCCGGTGAGCCGCGCCACCGCCGGCCGACCGTAGCTCTCTATGGCCACCCGCCGCAGCAGACTGGCGATCTCCGGCACCAGCAGGCGAGCTTCATCCTGGCTGGCGGTCAACCGGGCCAGGGCCTGGAGGGCGATCTTTTTATAGCGGCACCGTCGGGCTGATCGCCACCACCAGCAGGCGCCAAATCCCAGGGCCAGGCCCAGGATAGCCAGCCCCCACCAGCCCGGGGCCGGCGGCCACCAGCTTATGGGGGCGGGCAGATGCAGATCGCGTAACCCGGCCAGGGGATCGACAGGGGCGTTCATTTCCTTCTACCCAGCAGGTTGCGGAAATAATAGAGCGGCGCATCCACGGTCGACACCTGGAGCAGCGGGATGCCCATCGACCCCAGGCGCTCCTTGAGCAGGGCGGTTTTGCTGGCGAAATTTTGTTGGAAGCGGCGGCGCATGGCCTGGTCGCCGGTCAAAAGCAAAGAGCGGTCGCGGCCGTCGGTGATACTGTAGGCGCCGGCCGGCGGCAGTTGCTGTTCCAGCGGGTCGTAGACCTGGATGGCCGAGATGTCGTTGTGCCGGCTGAGCTGAAAGAGGTGCTTTTCGCCCGCCGCGCCAAAGCCCTGGAAGTCGCTGATCAGAAAAAGGTTGGAGCCCGGCCGGGTGATGCGCCGCAACTCCTCCAGTGCCCGGTTGAGGCCGGTGGCGTCCGGGACTGGCTGCCGGCGCAGGAGTCGGTTGAAACGATGGATGTTGCTCAACAACTCAAGCACGGTGCGGGTCTGGCGCTTGGGCCGTACCTCGACATGATCCGTATCGTTGCAGACCAGGCCGCCGACCCGGTCGTTGCCCTGCAGGGCAGCCCAGGCCAGCAGGGCGGCGATGTGGGCCGCGGTCACTGACTTGCAGCAGGTGCGGCTGCCGAAGAACATGGACAACCCCTGATCGACCAGGAGCAGCACTGGCCGTTCGCGTTCCTCGCGGAAGAGCTTGGTGTGGGGTTTGCCGGTGCGGGCCGTCACCCGCCAGTCGATACTCCTGATGTCGTCGCCCGCCTGGTGGAGGCGGACCTCTTCAAACTCGATGCCCCGGCCGCGAAAGCGGGTCTGGTGCGGGCCGACCAGCAGGCTGAAGGCCTGGCGCTGCCTACGGAGTTTGAGGTCGCGGGCGCCATGACGCAGGCGGATAAGTTCGGGCAGGTCGCTGTAGGCGCCACGGGGCGGGGCGGCCAGGGGGGCGGGGGCGCTCATTTCAGGTCACGGGCACATGGGCCAGCAGGGTATCGATCACCTGATCCTTGGTAATGCCGTTGGCCTCGGCCTCGAAACTTAAGATCAGGCGGTGGCGCAGGATATCGTGGATCACGGCCTGCACATCGTCGGGGCTTACGTAGTCCCGGCCGTGCAGCCAGGCCAGGGCCCGGGCGCAACGGTCCAGGGCGATGGTGGCCCGGGGGCTGCCGCCGTATTCGAGCCAACTGGCCAGGCTCTCCGAGTAGTGGCCGGGCGTGCGGGTGGCCATCACCAGTTGCACGATATATTCCTCGACGCTCGGCGCCATGTGGATGGTGAGCGTCGCCTGCCGGGCCGCCAGGATTTCCGCCACGCTGACCACGCGGGCAGGGGTGGCCGGCGTGGCCCCCGCCTCCCGGCGGGCCAGGGCCAGGATCTGCCGCTCCGCCGCCACTTCCGGATAATCGACGGTGACGTGCATGAGGAAGCGATCGAGCTGGGCCTCGGGCAGCGGGTAGGTGCCCTCCTGCTCAATGGGATTCTGGGTGGCCATGACCAGGAAGAGTTCCGGCAGGGCGTAGGACTCCTGGCCGACGCTGACCTGGCGTTCGCCCATGGCCTCGAGCAGGGCCGACTGCACCTTGGCCGGGGCGCGGTTGATCTCGTCGGCCAGCACCAGGTTGTGGAAGATCGGGCCGCGCTGGAAGCGGAAACCGCCGTCTGCCGGCCGGTAGATGTCGGAGCCGGTCACGTCGCCGGGCAGCAGATCCGGGGTGAACTGGATGCGGTGGAAGTCGCCCTCGATACCCTGGGCCAGGCATTTCACCGCCCGGGTCTTGGCCAGCCCCGGCGCCCCCTCGACCAGCAGATGGCCGTCGGCCAAGAGGGCGATGAGTAACCGTTCCACCAGTTTTTCCTGGCCGATGATCTGTTGGCTGAGCCACTGTTGCAGTTGTTGAAAGGCTTGCTGGTTGTTCATGCGCGGCCTCCGAATTCGCAGGCCGCTATAGTGCTACAATTCGGCTGGATTTGCAAGACCTGCGGCAGAGTGGGGTGGACGAAGTGGACTTTGTGGACAGAGTGGACCCATGACTTTGTCTGACGTGTCCACCAAGTCCACCAAGTCCACTACGTTCACCACCCCGTCCGCCCTCACTCCGCCGCCTCCCCTCCATAAGCCTCCCGGTAAACGATCTTGATCTTCTCCACCAGCACGTCAAACTCGATGGGTTTCAGGCAGTAGTCGTTGGCGCCGTACTCCAGGCTGCGCAGGCCGGTCTGGATGGAGGCGTAGCCGCGGCGGGTCAGGCGTTTGGCGGTGTTTTCCAGAAAATCGATTTCGTCGTCAACCAGCAGGATGTGGATCGGGGTCTTCATGTGCATGCTCCGCTTGTGGGGCGATGGTTGCCAGGTCGGCTATGATCTTGTGTCGGTAATGTTCCAGCATGTTCTGGTCGGCCATGACCATGTCGATCTGGCGGGTGTGGATGAGGAGATGGCCGAAGCCCCTAAGGCTCACCGGCGGCGGCCCCTGCCAGGGGATGGCGGTCATGCCGGCCCAGATGGCCAGCATGGGCACGGAAACAATCTGGCCGATCTGGACGAATTTTTCTTTCTGCACAAAATCATCACTAAGCCGCTGTAAAAAAATAACATGGCCAACGAGTTGACTGGAGCGGCATAAGGAGCCGTAACGAAATCAATATAAATGGCCAAGTTATTTCGTAACGGCTCCTAAAGCCGTCATCCAGGTTGATGACCCACCACTGGAAGGGGGTTTCACCCACCAGTTGTTTGGCCGACTTGGCGTCAAAGCCGTGCCTGGCGCCAAAGGCGAACATCTCGGCCACCGCCTTTTCATGGCAGAAGCGGGTCAGGTCGTGAAAGGTGGGGCAGGATGATGCCAGGAAATAGAGGGAGGCCGGGTCGGTGAGGTGCAGTGGGGTGGCGAGGCGCAACACCTCTTGGAGCAGGCGGTGGACCGGGCTGCCGGCCATCAGGTTCGGCAACGGGGCCGAGTCGGCCAGGATCTCGGCCTGGCGGCCGTCATAGACCCGGCAGCCGGTGGCATCCACGGTGATCAGTTGACCGCTGGTGATTTTTTGGGTGGCGCCCGCCATCCCGAAGATGGCGGGGATCCCGAACTCGCGGGCCACGGTGGCCAGATGCGCGGCCACCTGGCCGGTCTCGCTGACTACGGCCACGGCCCGAGACATCAGGGTGGCCCACTCCGGCAGGGGATGGGACACCACCAGCACCGCGCCCTTGGGAAACTGCAAAAGATCCAGGCTGGAGGGGTGTAGATCTTTTAGGGCCACTATGTATTCTTTTAAAATCAGCTAGATAGCCAACTTAATGTTTTTTTTACAGCTTCCGGATTGCAGGAAACAATGCAGTCATACCATGGTGCACGACCCTTACATTTTTGCGAACAAGCAGTGCTCGCTTACCCAGTTGTGCCATCATCATCAAGAAAACCTTTATATTTGGATAGTTATTCACTGCTTGCTTATATAACCCATGGAGGCGCATTTTGGCAGGCCGTGCCTGTTTATATCAAGATGATATTACAATGATTTT
>MNYK01000016.1:0-9101 GCA_001873115.1 Desulfobacterales bacterium CG2_30_60_27
GTCCTGCCCGCCTCCGAGGCGTCCGCGACCTCCCGCGCATCCTGCGCCCGGTCGCGGACGAACCCGCGAAAAGCATTTCCAGTCCGGGAACTCCTTTGGGTTGCGGTTCCGCTGGATAGTTACGCGGATCCTGGGGTTTTGCCGGGGCGCGCTGGATGTTGGCGAAGAAATCCGGGAGTCAGGCAGGGTTGGCGAGTACTCCGAGTTGGCGGACCCGTTCAAAGAGGACAATGCCGGCGGCCACCGAGGCGTTGAGGGAGTTCAGGCTGCCCTGCATGGGGATGGAGACCAGGAAGTCGCAGTGCTCCCGCACCAGGGGGCGCACCCCCTTGCCCTCGCCGCCGATGACCAGGCAGGCTGAGCCTTTCAGGTCCACCTCGTAGATGGTCTGGGGCGCCTGGCCGTCGGTGCCGAAGATCCAGAAGCCGGCCTCCTTCACCCGTTCCAGGGCACGGGCCAGGTTGGTGACCCGGCAGATGTCCACATGGGACACGGCGCCGGCCGAGGCCTTGACCGCCGTGCCGGAGAGTGGCGCGGTCCGGTCGCGGGGCAGGATGATGCCGGCGGCGCCGGCGGCGACGGCCGAGCGGATGATGGCCCCCAGGTTGTGCGGGTCCTGGATGGAGTCCAGGGCTACCAGAAGTGGCGCGGTGCGACAGCGTATTCTGGTCAGCAGTTCTTCCAGGCTCAGGGTAGGCAGGGGCGCGAGTCGTGCCATGACGCCCTGGTGCAGAACCGCCTGGCCCTTGCCAGGATCCGGCAGACGGGCGGCAAAGCGGATGGGCCGCCGTTTTTCCCTGGCCAGATCGAGCACCTCCTGGGTCTTGCCGCCGGCCTTGGCTTCCTGGACGACAATTTCCAGCACCCCCTCGGGCCGGAGTCGCAGGGCCTCCAAGACGGGATGGATGCCGTAGATGATTTCCGCGTCAACAACGGTCATGGTGTTTCGGGCAGGTTGATGGGCCGGCCGAGGGCGTTCCGTCTCGTGCGGCTGCGCTCGGCGATAATGATGGCCCGGATGGTGTCCGCGGCCCGTTCCAGTTGATCGTTCAATACTACGAAATCATAGAGGCCGATGCTGGCCATTTCTTGTCTGGCGTTGGCCAGCCGCAGGGCGATGATCTCGGCTAGGTCGGTGCCGCGGCTGGTGAGGCGCCTTTCCAGCTCCGCCATGTCGGGCGGGGCGATAAACAGCAGCCAGGTATTGGTCACCCCGGCCTCCCGGATCTGCCGGGCGCCCTGCACGTCGATGTCCAGCAGGATATCAAGGCCCCGGGCCATTTCCTGTTCAACCTGGGCGCGGCCGGTGCCGTAAAGGTTGCCATGCACCTCGGCCCATTCCAGAAAACCGCCTTTATCCCGGAGTCGCAGGAATTCGTCGCGCGAGACGAAGTTGTAGTCCCGGCCGTCGATCTCGCCCGGCCGCCGGGCCCGGGTGGTATAGGATACGGAAAAGGCCAGGTTCGGCAGGGTCGGGAGCACCATCTTCAAGAGGGTGGTCTTGCCGGCCCCGGACGGGGCGGAGATGACAAAGAGGCTGCCTGAATTCATTCGTCGGACTCCTCTTCCTCGCGCAGCCCGGTCGGCGGGCTGAAGCGCAAGTTGATGGTTTCCGGCTGCACCGAGGACAGGATGACGTGGTTGCTGTCCAGGATGATGATGGAACGGGTTCGGCGGCCCTCGGTAACGTCGATGAGCCTTTTTTGGCCGCGGGCCTCGTCCCTGAGCTTCTTCATGGGCGAGGATTTCGGGTTGACCACGGCCAGCACCCGGCTGGCCACCACCGAGTTACCGAAGCCGATGTTGATCATTCTCTGGTCCATGATTTCCTTAGAAGAGCTATCAGCGGTCAGATGTCAGCATAGTGTCGCGCACGGTGATCAGCGCCGCCAAAGGGATTTTCCGCGTAACGCCGCCGCGCTTCTTGTTGTCTGGTTGGCCCTGTGTTGGGCAGCTACTGTATCTTTGTCCGTGCCTCGTTCAGTTCAAGAAGGAAATAGAGAAGGCTGGCTAATATGTTCACGTCGTTGTTTGACCGTCATAACTGGTTCAAGGCTGCAATATATTTTCTCGAGTGCATAGTTGGCCTGATTACCCTGGAGTGTGACCAATATTTCTTTGATAGCCATTTCACTGTATCCGTCGAGAAACCGAAATATCGACGAAACAAGGTACTCATGGTTATCCTCGAACGTCAGCCAATTTCTATTTATAGATTCAGCAACAAATCCTGTGGTGTTGGAACCGCCGAATATGTCCAGAACGACATCCCCCTCTTCGGTAAGCATTTTGATAAAAAAGGCCGGTAATTCCGCAGGGAATCTTGCCGGGTGACGTTCTATACCAAATGCTTTGCATAGCCGGAGATAGGTTGAATTGCTTTCGGTATTTGGTATGGACAATAGATTGGATGGGATAGACCCACCGTTGTCTTTGCCAAAACTGGCGCTTATATCATGACCAGAAGGGCGTTTTTTGGGCTTATAAAAATTTTCCGGGTCTTTGATTAGCTTTTTCATTCGGTCTGAATAAGGGGCCAACACCTTACGAACATCGGCCTTAGGGAACTCTGTTTTACTAAACCACCAAACCGTGTTTACCGAATCCTTTGCGCGGATTTTCCTCTTATTTACCCATTCAATCGGAGATGGAAGCTTTGCCGGATTAAACCAGTAAAAGTCTTCAGCAAGATGAAAGCCTATTTCGTCACAAAAGGACAACAGCACCCGGAAGTTGTATAGTGAACGGGACGGCATGCCTGCTCGGTAGGCACCACCCAAGTCTAGAACAAAGCTGCCGCTTTCCTTGAGAACCCGAAATACCTCTTTGCCGAACGGCTTAATCCAATTAACATATTCAGTTTCTTCGACGTTTCCGTACGTTTTCTGACGCCTTAAAGCAAACGGAGGAGAGGTAATCACAAGATCAATGCTGTTGTCTGATAATTCTGCTAATAATTCAAGAGAATCTCCGACATAAGCTTGACCTTTTTTGGTGCAATAAAGAGGATTTTTTTGCATTTCAATATTCCTTCAGCTCATTGACCCAACTCGCAACAATCTGCCACAGGACGCTCGCGGCAAAATAAACTTTCGGGTCTGCATTACAGATGGCTTCAACATCACTTTGAACGAACTTGTCTTTGCCATAGCCAACAATATAACTAAGCCATTTTCTTAGGTTCTCATCTGCCCCCTCAATCATGTCCGATGGTTTGAATTTGCCGGTTCGGGCAAGCACCCATGACAGGCCGTCGCGCTTTGCCGGGTCGCCGTTTTTTAAAAGATTAGTCAAGTGAGGAAGTTGTGGTTCAGCAATCCGCAACAGCGCGCGGGCGGCTTCGACCTTGATCTCCAAGGGACTTGTGTTGAATGTATCAAAAAGTGCGGTCGCTGAGGAGGCGGACGCAAATTGTCCAAGTGCCCATGCTGCGCCAGCGCGCAATTCGCCATCGCGTTGAGAGTCCTGCAACACCTCGACCAGTAACTGTTCGCTTCGGTTTTTTGGTATCTCGGATGCGACAATGACGGTTTCAAGCTGGGTTTCAAGAGGAACCGCAAATACTGAACTGTGCAGCTTGCTTTCCATGAACTCCCAGCCTTTCGCGTCGTCATCATATGCCGCGAGCGCAGCCGCAGCCTCAAGTTGAACATAAATGTCCTCATCGTTGTCGGCCATTCTTGCTTCAAGCACTGGCTTTGCGGTGGTGTAGCCTCTGTAACGCAACGCTTTTGCGGCAGCGTACCTCTCGCTCAGGTTGGCGCTTGCAAGCTTGTCTATGAAATAGGCTTCATTGACCGACGCAGGGCACTGGAGCACTATATTGACAGGAACAACTGCTGCAACAATCTGGTTTGCCTTGACGGTCTCACCAATGTTGACCTGTGGTAGCAAGGTTATCTTGCCTTTGCTCCGGCTCAATTGGATCGATTGTTTCCTTGCCCCAGAAATAGGGGTAAGGCTGATCCTACCCAATTCCACCGTCGAAACAACTGATTGCAAGTTAGCGGAGGCACATGTCCACATCACCCGTATTTCCGATCCTTCCTCTACCCCTTTCGGCTGAGTGATAGATACCTGCTTTGCAGCGAATGCTTGCCGCATATCTCTGATACTGACGAAATGAACAGGTGATGTTTGCTTAAGGTTTGTCGGAGAATCGTCGCTTTGCTCGAAGACTACGATTGAAACAAGGTCGTCGTCGCGCATGCCAGCGTCCCAAGCCCGCCTCGGGTCATTGAGGGAATGGGACATTGATATTTCAAGTTTTGTCTTGCCACGGGATTCAAACCGCAACCCGGTGTTCAGGCATAGTACGTCAGGGACACGGACACGTTTAATCTTGATTTTCTTCCATATTTTGAAACCTGTAGAACCCCGCTCAAGCTCTATTGGGTTGAATCCCATCGCCTTCAATCGGGCAATGGTTGCGTTTGTACCCGCAGCCCCGACCGCTAGTTTTCGCAGGAAACTGTCGTCATTTTTGAAGTTGTTTGCCACTATGCCACCACCGTAAGCTCCGGACCATTTTATTTGTCAGCATTTTAGATGACGAATAGGTTGATAGCTGAATGCTGACAGCTTATTTTCACTCCAGATTCTGCACCTGTTCGCGCATCTTTTCAATGTCATTTTTAAGTTCCACGCTCAGGTGGGCGACCTCGGAGTTATTGATTTTGGAGGCCACGGTGTTGATCTCCCGATTAAATTCCTGCAGCAGAAAATCCAGGCGCCGACCCACGGGTTCATCCAGGTTCAGGTAGTCGTGAAATTGCTCGATGTGGCTGCGGGTGCGGGTCATCTCCTCGGTGATATCCACCTTGTCAACGAGCAGGGCGGCCTCCTGGGCCAGGCGGGCCGGGTCAATATCCACGCCCTGCAGAAGTTTGTCGAGCCGTTCCTTGAGGGCCGTCTGCCGGGCGGCAAGAATGCCGGGCAGGGCGACGGCGATGTCCTGTACCCGCCTGTCTATCTGTTTAAGCAGTCGGAGCAGTTCCTTTTTCAGGGCCTGGCCTTCCTTTTCCCGCATGCGCTGGCACTGTTGCATGGCCTTGGCCAGGGCGGGCCGCATGGCGGCCCAGACCGCCTCCACGTCGGCTGTCTGGTCCACGCTGGTGATGACCCCCTCGCGGCCGGCTACCATGGTCAGGTCCGGCTGGCCGGGCAGGGAGAGCTTTTTCTGGATGGCAACCAGGGCCTGGTGGTATTCCCTGGCCAGGGCGAGGTCGGGACGCACGTGCAGCTCGGTGGTCTCGCCCCGGCTGGCCACCGATACCTCGATGTGGCCCCGGGAAAAAACCGTGGCCAGCTCCTTCTTGATTCGTTCCTCGATGTCCATGAGATCCCGCGGGGTCCGCACCTTGAGGTCCAGGAAGCGATGGTTCACCGAGTGGATTTCCACGGTCCAGGTCACCGGGCCGGCGTGGGCTTCGCCGCGACCGAAGGCGGTCATACTCAACAGGCCTTTCATGGGAGAACCTCCAGCAGTTCCTGGGCCGTGGCGGTGGCGGTGCCGATTTTGGCCACCACGATGCCGGCCGCGTAATTGGCCAGGGCCGCGGCCGCGGCCAGGGGCAGACCGCATGCCATCCCTAGCGACAGGGTGGCGATCACCGTATCGCCAGCGCCGGTCACATCGTACACCTCCTTGGCCTGCGTGGGAATGGTGGTGAGCGGGCCGCCTTTTTCCAGCAGGGTCATGCCCGCCTCGCCGCGGGTGATCAGGATGGCCGAGATGTTAAGCCTGTCGATAATGGTCTGGGCCGCCTTGGCCAGGGACTTTTCGTCAACAATGGCGATGCCGGACAGCAGTTCCGCCTCGTGATGGTTGGGGGTGAGCAGGGTGATGCCGCGGAAGCGTTCCGGTCGGCCGGGTTTGGGGTCGGCGATCACCGGAATCTCCGGGTGGGTGGCCAGGAGCTTCATGAGTTCTTCCATGAACAGCGGGCTGATCATGCCCTTGTCGTAATCAGAGATGATCACGGCAGCAAAGGTCTCCAGCCGCTGGTCCACAAAATCCAGGAGCCGGCGCACGCTGTCCTCGGGCAGCGGGGCGGCGTGTTCGCGGTCAAAGCGCACCACCTGCTGGCTTTGGGCGATGATCCGGGTTTTCAGGGTGGTGGGCCGGCCGGCAACCCGCACCACGCCGGCAATGGGGGAGGAGATTTCGGCGAGCAACCGAAAGAGGTTGTCCGCCATGGCATCGTCGCCCACCGTGCCGCACAGGGTGGCCTGGGCGCCCATGGCGTAGAGGTTATGCAGGACGTTGGCCGCGCCGCCCAGAAGCAGGTTTTCGCGGGTGACGTTCACCACCGGCACCGGTGCCTCGGGCGAGATGCGGGAAACCGAACCCCAGATGAAGTGATCCACGATGATGTCGCCGATGACCAGGATGCGGGCGCGGGGGAAGCCGGCCACCGCCTGGCGCAGGGAATTTATTTTTTCAGTCAAGAGTAAGTACTCCTTTTGCAAGGCTCATAGCCTGACAATCTGGTGCTTCAGGCGCGGAGCCACCGGAAATGTTGGGCCACCTGCATGGCCAAAGCCTGGATGAGGTCGTCGGTCCACATCGCGTCTGGTGGGGCCGCGATGGTGAAGGTGCGGCCGGCGCGGCCCTGGGAGCGCCAGCGCGCCTCGAACCTGGGGTTGGGCGCGCCGGCAAAGGCGATCACCGATGGCGTGTCCAGGGCCGCGGCAATATGCTGGGGGCAGGAGTCATAGCCGAAAAAGCCGTCGGCCTCGCCGATAAGGGCGCCCAGGGCGCCGATGCTGCCCCGGAAGCCGACGACCCCGTGCGGAAAGGGCGGCTGTCTGGTCGCCAGATCCTCCTCGTGTAGAAAGGCGGTGGCCAAACCGCGTGACCGGCAGGTGGCGAGCAGGGCCTCGACCCGCCGCCGGCCGGCGTCCTGGGTGCCGGAGTCGAGGAGAATCAGGGTATTCCTGTCCTCCAGCAGGGTGAGGATCAGTTCTTCCTCAAACGGCTCTGGAATCCTTTTCGCCTCATTATTCCCGACTCCCAGGCTGATCACCAGCAAGAAGGCATTGTCCCTGCCGGCCGCATACCGGCGGGCCGCCATGAGGTGTTGTGGAGCAAAAGCGACCATGGGCCAGACATGCTGGTCCGGGCCGAACATGTGGTCGCACCATAGGTTGGCCAGTTCGGGCAGGGTAGTGGCCGTACGGCCAGCTACATCCTCTCGGGATGGGAAAAGGCGGGTGGCGCCCGGCCCGGCCAGAGGCAGCAGCCCAAGCTGGGTGAGGCGGGAGTCGGTATCCACCACCAGCAGCTCCCTGGCTGCCAGGCCTTCCTGCTCCCTGGCCGCCAGGCGATGCAGGTCGGTCCAGACCGTGATCCGGTTGGCCATGCTGCCGTGCCGGTCGTAGGCCAGCGGCAGGTGGCGCAGCCTGGGCATGGCGTGGAATATCCGGGGGATATGGGCCGGGCCGGCTATCAGGATTTCGGCCCGGGGCATGGCCCGCGCCAGTCTCTGGGCCAGTACGCCGGTAATCACGACATCGGCGCCGATGGTGACCCGGGAGGGCAGGAGGATGCGGCGGATTTTTGCCATGGCCGTCCGGGAGAGGGGAGGGGCGGCCAGCAGCCGGTGATAGCCGGTCACCAGGTCGCCTTCGTTGCGCAGGCCAAGCGTCCGCAGCAGGCCGTGCAGCGCCCGGCCCGCGGGTGTGGCTCCGAGGCAGCAGACCATCCTGGCCAGCACCCGGGCGCAGACCTGCATGCCCCGGCTGGAGAAGTCGTTGCTTACGCCCTCGACAATAGTGCCGTACAGTTCGTGCAGGGCCAGGTCGGCCTGCTCGGCGGAGTCCGACAGGGCCAGGCGGCATAACTGGTCGATAAGGCCGAGGTCAGAGTCGGCCCGTTGGTGAAAGCCGGCCATGAAGGAGGCCGTCAGGCCGGTTGCCGTGGACCCGGGATCTGCCTGGGAGATGTGTTGTGACATGGGGTCAAGGGGCATGGGGTTTCCGATTTTGTTTCAATACCTGCCGCACTATAGACGCCCGTGGCAAGGTGGGCAAGCCAAGATTGCGGTAGCGGTGCAATGGCGTGACAAATGGGCTTACAAATCCAGGCAGGCTTGGTACAATATGCGTAACTACTCAGGTAGATAGTAGGGTGCGCCGTGCGCACCATCAAGCAGAATTGGTGCGCACGGCGCACCCTACGACTTACCTTACTTCTCGGGAAGGTAGCCATGTCAGATCCTTTGTCAGTAGCCTGTCGCGCCAACCTGCTGAACAGTATTCAGGATCCGGTGCTGGTGGTGGACCGGGATTACCGGCTGCTGTTCATGAACGAGGCAGCCAGGAAGGCGGCCGGGGTCGTGGATCTTAAGCCTGATGACACCTGCCACCTGCTCACTCACGGCAAGGCGCGGCCATGCTGGGAAGAGGGCCGGCGCTGCGCGGTTCGCGAGGTCTTTGCGAGCGGCGCAAGCGTCAACATCTGGCACCCCTGCCGCCGGGAGGACTCAGGCATGCAGCTCCGCGAGGCCATCGCCTATCCCGTGCTAGACGACCAGGGCCAGGTGGTCGCCGTTATGCAGATCGAAAAGGAGATCATTCGCTCCGAGTTAATGAAGCATATTGAGGTCGTGCAGCAGGAGCTGGCTTACAAGCACCAGGAGTTGCAGCGGCTTTTTGGTCAGGTGGAAACGGCCAAGCGGGAATGGGAGGCCACCATGGACTGCATCCCGGACATGGTGATCCTGGCCAATGAGCATGAGCAGATCCACCGCTTCAACCTGGCCCTGGCCCGGTTCGCCAATAAACCTTTTGTCGAGATCATCGGCAAGCACTGGAAGGATTTTCTGCTTGCGCACGGTATGCGGGAGAGCGGTTTTTTTGGCGATGACGTGGAGTTTCATCACCAATCATCGGACCGTTTTTTCACGGTGCGGGTCCATGCCGCCAGTTCCGACAAGCTCACCGTGGCGGGGTCGGTGGTTACCCTGCATGACGTTACCGAACATAAGCGGCTGCATGATGAGCTGGAAGCGACGAATCAGGAGATCGATGCCAGCCGACAGCAACTGAAGCTGGCCCTTGACCAGATCTCCGCGCTTATCCAGCGGGTGGCGGTGGAA
>MNYK01000016.1:9110-9516 GCA_001873115.1 Desulfobacterales bacterium CG2_30_60_27
AAAATTCCTTCGGGGTTTATTACGAGCATCCCACCATGAAGCGCTGCTGGCAGGAGTTGCCGTGCACCAACCAGGAGTGCGTCTGTTACGGCAAGGAGCCCATGCGCTGCTGGCATGAGGCCGGCACCCTGTGCCGGGGAGAGGTGCAGGGAACCTTTGCCCAGAAGATCCGCAACTGCCTGGAATGCAAGGTCTACAAGGGGGCCACCCGCGACCCCATCGAACAGATCGGCGAGCAGTTCAACAACATGATGTTTATCCTCGAGGCCAAGAATCACGAACTTGAAGAGGCCTACAATGAACTAAAGCTGACTCAATCCAAAATCCTGCAGCAGGAAAAGATGGCCTCCATCGGTCAACTGGCCGCCGGCGTGGCCCACGAGATCAATAACCCCATCGGCTTTGT
>MNYK01000018.1 GCA_001873115.1 Desulfobacterales bacterium CG2_30_60_27
GTTAAGAACGAAAATACCGACGACCCGGGCCAGCGCGGCCGGGGGGCCGATGAGTCTGGCTATGAAACGACCCAAAGCCGGTCGTTTATCCTCCAGGTTCTCGAACGCCTGAAGAAGAACCGCACCTTTCTCACACTCTACCATAAAGGCTATCAGTCCGGGAGTACCGTTCTCCTCGATTTCGGCGAGCACCTGGTGATCGACCGGCCCCACAACTGGCCAGAGGGGCTGCGGGAGGTCCGAGTATCGTTCCGGGACGAGGCCAAGCTGTGGAACCATTTCAAGGTCCGGGTGCTCTCGGTTACTGGCGCGGCCGTGTATACCGAGCGTCCCGTGGAGCTTCTGCAATTGCAACGCCGGGCCGATTACCGGATTGACGTCCCTCGGGGCAGCCAGGCGGTTTTTCTGGTCAAGGAGCAGGAGGTGCAGGCCCTGGCCCTAGAAAATATCAGCTCCGGCGGCATGCTGATCCGCATGAAGGGGCCGGTGCTCTTCTGCGGCGACACGATAACCGTCATCCGTCTCACTCTGCCCGTGGGGCCGGAGGGCGACGCGGCAGCCCAGGCCCGGGAATACCGCTACCTGACGGTGGGCAAGGCACGGGTGACGCGAACCTTTCCGGATCGGGAGCGGAACCACGTCATGTTCGGTATCAAGTTTCTGCCCACCCCTGCCGAGGCAGAGGAACTGCACCACTATGTCCGGCACCGGGAGCGGGAGCTGCTGCAGAAGGGGGTGTCGCTCTAAATGGCCGGCGCGCTAATGTCAATCCCCCCGCTTTCCCCCCTTGCTTTCGACGGCTGGATTGAATAAGCTGGCCTTGGTCCACGGCCGTCTCATGAGAAAGCCCAAAACTTATGGTAACTATCCAGCGGAACCGCAACCCGGGTGAGTTCCCGGACTGGCCATGCTTTTCGCGGGTTCGTCGGCGACCGGGCGCAGGAGGCGCGGGAGGTCGCGGACGCCTCAGAGGCTGGCAGGACGCCCGCCGAGCATGAGCGAAAGGTATTTTCAGGCAGGGAACGCTTGACTGGCCGATACAAGCTGGATAGTTACAACTTATGATGTATTTTCCCATCTGTCTGGACATACAGGGCCGCTGTTGCGTGGTGGTAGGCGGCGGCCGGGTGGCGGCGCGCAAGGTGGCCAGTCTGCTTGAACACGGCGGCCGGGTGCGGGTGATCAGCCCGGAGCTTACCCCGGAACTTGCCCGGCGCCACGCGGCGGGCGAGTTGGAATGGCGGGCGACCAGTTACCGGGACGGCGACCTCGGCGATGCCTTCCTGGTGATCGCCGCCACCGATGATGAAGAGGTGCAGGCCCGGGTGCATGCCGAGGCTACGGCGCGGCGGATCCTGCTCAATGTGGCGGATGTGCCGAAGTGGTGCAACTTCATCCTGCCGGCCACGGTGCGACGTGGTGCTTTGAGCATCGCCGTTTCGACCGGCGGCAAGAGTCCAGCCCTGGCCAAACGGCTGCGGCAGGAACTGGCGGCGCGATTCGGCCAGGAATACGGCGAACTAACCGAGATCCTCGGTCGCCTGCGGCCCCTGGTGCTGGCCATGGGCAAGCCGCACCTGGAAAATCAGGAGCTGTTCAGCCGGTTGCTGCATGACGATTTGCCAGCCTGGATCCGTGCGCGGAACTGGCCGCGCATCGATAAGCACCTTCGCGAGGTGCTGGGCCCGGCGGCGGCATCCGTGGAGGTCGAGCTGCTGCTGGCGCAAGCGCCCTGGCATTACAGAGGAAGTGGTACAGCATGACATATCTATTTATCTCTACCCTGGGCATTTACGTGGCCGCCACGGTTACCGCTCTCGCCTATTTCACCACCCAGCAGGAGAAGCTCCGCGGCCTGGGCCGCCTGCTGCTGATAGCGGCCGGGCTGGCGCATACCTGCTATCTGGTGACCCGCTACCTGCAGGCGGGCCACACGCCGCTCACCAGCAACCACGATGCCGTGTCCTTCATGGCCTGGGCCATGACCTGGGGTTTTCTGTCCTTCCGCTACCGCTACAAGGTGAAGAACTTCGGGGCCTTTGTCACTCCGCTCATTACCCTGCTCATGGTGGTGGCAACCCTGTCCTCCACCACGGTGCGCGAACTGCCGCCGGCCCTGCAGAGCGGCTGGCTGCCGGTGCACGCCTCCATCGCCTTGCTGGCCAACAGTTTCCTGGCCCTGGCCTTCTGCGGCGGCATCATGTATCTCCTGCTGGAGGGGGAGATCAAGAAAAAACGTTTCGGCCTCTTCTGTGAACGGCTGCCCTCCCTGGAGGCCCTGGACAACCTCAACGAGCATTGTCTGGCCGTCGGCTTTCCGCTGCTTACCCTGGGGATCATCACCGGCTCCCTGTGGGCCAAACAGGCCTGGGGATCTTACTGGCACTGGGATCCAAAGGAAACCTGGTCGCTCATCACCTGGTTTCTGTATGCCGCCCTGCTGCACCAGCGCTTCACCATGGGCTGGCGCCGCAGGCGGGCCGCCATCATGGCCATCGTCGGCTTTGCCGCCGCCCTGTTTACCTTCTGGGGCGTCTCCTTCCTCCTGGAGGGGGTTCATTCCTATGTCGGCTGACACCATCCTGGCCCTGGGCCTGAACCATACCATCGCCCCGGTGGCGATCCGCGAGAAGCTGGCCTTTTCCAAGGACTGTTCAAGGCCGCTCCTGGCACTGCGGGCATTGGACGGCTGCGATGAATGTCTGCTGCTCAGCACCTGCAACCGGGTGGAAGTTTATTTCGTCAGCAAGAGCGGGGCAGCGGCAGCGGACGCCGCCCGGAAGCTGCTGTTCGCCGGCACCGACCTGACCGACGAGGAGGCGCGGCGCTACACCTATTTCCACCAGGGGGCTGACGCGGTCCGCCATCTCTTCCGGGTGGCCGCCAGCCTGGACTCCATGGTGGTCGGGGAACCGCAGATCCTCGGCCAGTTGAAGGAGGCCTTCCGGCTGGCCGGCGAACACAAGGCGGCCGGCTTCCTCCTGGACCGGCTGTTCACCAAGGCCTTTTTCGTGGCCAAGCGGGTCCGCACCGAGACCAACATCGGCGGCAGCGCCGTGTCGATCAGCTATGCGGCCGTGCAACTGGCCAAGAAGATCCTGGGTGATCTGGCCGGCCGCAAGGTCCTGCTGGTGGGCGCGGGCGAGATGGCCGAACTGGCGGCCGAGCACCTGGTGGGGCAGGGGATTGCCGAGGTGGTGGTGGCCAACCGCACCTACGAACGGGCCGTGACCCTGGCCAACCGCTTTCATGGCCGGGCCGTGCCCCTGGATGACCTGCACGCCCAGTTGGAGGCGGTGGACATCCTGATCAGCTCCACCGGTGCCCCCGGTTTTATCCTGACCCGCGACGAGGTCAAGCCGGTCATGCGCCAGCGCCTGCACCGCCCCCTTTTCCTCATCGACATCGCCGTGCCCCGCGACCTGGATCCGACCATCAACGATGTAGACAACGTCTACCTCTACGACATCGACGACCTGATGCAGGTGGTGGAGACCGGCAAGGCCGACCGCGACCAGGCCGCGGCGGCGGCCGAGCTGATCGTGGCCCATGAGGCGGCCAAGTTCGGCGAGTGGCTTAACGGCCTGGCGGTGGTGCCCACCATCGCCGCGCTCAAAAAAAGGTCCGCCGCCCTCTGTCAGGCGGAACTGGCCAAGACCATGGCGCACCTTGGCGGCCTGTCCGATCAGGATAAAAAGGCGGTCGAGATCCTGGCCCAGTCGATTGCCAACAAGATGCTGCACCACCCGATGCTCTTTCTCAAGCACGAGGCCAATGGCATGGACACCCAGGCCCGGCTCAGCTTCATCCGCGCCTGCTACGACCTGGACGAGACCGGCGGCGAGGAGCCGGAGCGCAACTGACGCCGGCCGGCCCCGGCCCCATGATCCGAAAAACCTTGCCCCCCTGCCCCTGGGTTCAGGTAAGCGCTTCGTATTCCGGCACGATGTCGGCGGTGAATTTTGCCATGCCCTCGCTGGTCTTGTGGTGGGTCAGCATGTCGGCGATGACGCCGATGGGCAGGGTGGCGATATCGGCGCCCGCCAGGGCGGCCTCGCGCACTTGCCGGGTGTTGCGCAGGGAGGCGGCCAGCACCTCGGTGTCCAGACCGTAGCTCTGCATGATCTCTACGCACTGGGCCACCAGGTCGATGCCCGAGACGATGCCGTTGTCGTGCAGCAGTTCGCCATCGATCTCCATGCCATCCTCGGGAAAGTAAGCCTTCTTGTCAAAGATGAGGCCGGCGCTGCCGCGCAGGTCGTCGTCGATGCGGCCGGCAAAGGGGCTCACGAAGCTGGCGCCCGCCTTGGCGGCCAGCAGGGCCTGTTCCGGGGTAAAGATCAGGGTGCAGTTGGTGGGGATGCCGCTCCTGGCCAGTTCGAGGATGGCGGCGATGCCGTCGAAGTGGTTTTTGTCCTTGGCCTTGAAGGCCGGGTTCACCGGGATTTTGATGTAGACGTTGCCGGCCACCGCATTGAACAGCTTGAAGAGTTTCTTGCCCTGGGCGATCATGCCGCTGGCCGTGGTCTTGGTGACCTCCAGGCTTACCGGCGTGCCGGCGGCAACTTCGAGGATCTGCTTGATGTAGGTCTTGAGGTTCAGCTTCTTGCCCTTGGCCACCCGCTTCTCCACCGCCATCTTAAGTAACGAGGGGTTGGTGGTGACGCCGTTCGCCACCCCCCAGTCAAAGGCCTGCTTGATCTCGTCCAGGTCCGCGCTGTCGATGAATATTTTCATGCCGTTCTCCTTGCGTTAAGTGTTGAGGTAAAAACCAGACGTAACTATCCAGCGGCACCGCAACACAGGTGAGTTCCCGGACTGGCAATGCTTTTCGCGGGTTTGTCCGCGACCGGGCGCAGGATGCGCGGGAGGTCGCGGACGGCCTCGGAGGCGGGCAGGACGCCCGCCGAGCATGAGCGCAAGGCATTGCCAGGCCGGGAACGCTTGACTGCCGACACAAGCTGGATAGTTACAACCAGACAGGTGCGCTGTTGCTATCACTCGTCTGCCGTTATCTTGTCAGAGCCTCGTCCACAACCCGGCGGACCGCAGCCAGGCATCAGCGGCCGCTTGGGTTTTTGGTGGCGCACTGGCAGTGGCCCTGGCGTTTCTCGGCCATGATCGTTTTCAGGATCCGGGAGTGGCCGTGCTCCGCCACGTCGCGGTGGATATCCGCGGCCGTATAGCGAAAGCAGTAGCAGATGAGTTCCTCGGAGTGGGCGATTATCGGGGTGGTCCTCCTTGGTGCCCGGCACTGCCGGACGGTTTGGAGCCGCTGGCCTGGTAAAAGGCGTCCAGTGCCCGCTTGTAGCGGTCCCAGAGGGGCTTGTCCTGCTCGCGCGGCACCGGGCCGATTTTTTTCCATTCCTGCTGCAGGTGGCCGATCTCTTCCTTCTGCCAAGATCGGTCGTGGCGTTTGCCGGCCAGCATGAAGTTGGCCTCCCGCGCCAGCCGGAAACGTTCGGCCAGGGAGAGGGCCTGATCCGCCCGCGGCACTTCCGCGGGCGGGGCGGCGGCGCCCACGAGATTTTCCAGCTTCAGCAGGATGGCCTCCTTCTGCCTCAGGTTCTCGAAGCGCTCGGCCTTGGACTGTTCATAATGCTGGTGGCGGTTCTTGAAGAAGCCGTCGCACAGGGCCTGGAAGCGGCGGTTCATGGCCTGCTCCGCCTGGCGGGGGGCCGGGCCGCTCGCCCGCCATTGGCGCTGCAACTCCCGCAGTTGGTCCGCAGCCTCCTTGGCCTCCCCATGGAGCAACTCCTCGGCCTGTTGCAGGATGGCCTCCTTTTGCCCCTGGTTTGCCTGGCGCTCCTGGTCCAGTTGCGCGTGGTGCTGTTGCCGGGCCAGGAAAAAGGCCTCGCACGGCTGGTGAAACCGCGCCCGGATCTCTTCCCGCAACTCGTTGGGCACCGGGCCGATTTGCTGCCATTGTTGCTGCAGCTCGTGCAGCCTGGCCGCCACCTCGTCGAAGTCGGCCGTGGCGGCAGCCGGCGCCGTAAGGGCCGTAACCTCCTGGCAGAGCCGCTCTTTTGCGGCCAGGTTGTCCTGGCGCTGGGATTCGATCCAGGCGAAGAAGCGGTCGCAGGCGGCCCGGAAGCGCTCCCATAGTTGTTGCTCATGGTCGCGGGGCGCATGGCCAATACCCTTCCACAGTTCCTGCAGCTCGCGGAGCTTTTTGCTGTTCTGCCAGACCGGTTCGTCCGCCAGGGCCTCGGCGGCCTCGCAGAGTTTGTTTTTCTGCTCACGGTTGGCCTGCTGTTCCTGTTCCAGTTCCTGGTAGTGGGCCTGGCGGCGGGCAAAGAAGGTGTCGCAGGCGGCGCGGAAGCGCGTATAGAGTGGATCTTCCTCTTTGCGGGTGGTGAATGGCAGTCCTTTCCACTCGGCCTGCAAGGCCTTGAGCTGATCGGCGGCCTTGCGCCACGCCATGGAATCGGCCAGGGCCGCGGCCTCCTGACAGATGCCCTCCTTGCGCTCCAGGCCGGCGAGGCGCCGTTGGTCCTGTTCCTCGAAATAAGGGGTGCAGCGGATAAAATTACGGTCACAGGCGCTACGGAAATGCTCCCACAGAGGGAGGGCCGCCTCCTTGGGGACCGGGCCGATTTTTTTCCACTGGGCCTGGAGATCCTTGATAACACCGGCAACCCGTTCCAGATCGCTCTCCGGGTCCAGGGCTTCGGCCGCGGCAATGAGTTCCTCCTGCCGGGTTTTGTTGGCCCAGCGCTGCCAGTCCTGCTCGTGATGGAATTTTTCCTGGCTTTCATGAACAGCGGCCAGGGCGGCCTCGTAACGGGCCATCTCCGGAGCGCCCGACCCAGGCGGCAGGGCGGGCAGGGCCTCCCAGGCGGCGCGCAGCTCCTTGAGTTGTTTTTCGATTGTGGTCCGCTTCTCGGCTTGCGGCATGGCCTCGATTTGCTGACAGATGGCCCGCCGGCCCTCGAGGTTTTCTTCCAGCCGGCGGCGATAGGTCGCGGCCTCTGCCGCCTGCTGCTCTTGCAGTTGCTGGCGCAAATCCCGCAGCCGCTGGCGGGTGGGGGCGGCGGCGAGGTTGGTCAAGGTGGCGGTCGCCAGCCGTTTTTCAGCCATGGCCAGTTGCGCCTCGGCGGTCGCGAGATCGCCGGACGCCAGCAGAGCGACCGTTTCCCGGCCGGTTTCCTCCAGGCGGGCCAAGGTTTCTCTCTCGCGGGCAATGGTCGTTGCCGTGTCGTTGAAACGTTGGCAGGCCAAGGCGAAGCGGGTGGTCAGCTCGGCTGAAACCGAGGCGGGCCGCCATTGGGCGGACGCCGTCTGGAACCGGTCGGCGGCGTCCGCGGCCAGAGAGCCGATGAGCCCCTCGATGGTCTCGCAGATGACCGTCTGGCCGGCGGCGATCTCCCGGGCGGATGCCGCGGCGCGGTCGCACTGCTCCTGTTCCTTTAGGCGGGACGCGGTCTCGTCTGCCACCGCCTGGGCTTCGGCCTCCTGTTGGGCGACGTTTATGGTAATAGGTGGTTGTCTTGCGGTCACCAGGGCCGCCAGTTTTTCGGCGGCCAGCCGGCGGATGGTCCGGCTGGAGGCCTGCTGGCTGGCGCGGGCGAGCAGGGTCTCGTCGTTAATCCTGTCCAGGGCGGCCCGGGCCGGCAGTTTGCCGCAGTTTTGCTCCAGGATGGCGCAGAGCAGATGCTGATCATCGATCCCCTGGATGGCCGTAAGCCGCACCGTGGGTGCGGCTGCAGCCGTGGCAATGGTCACGAGAACCTCTGGATCATTGATGCGTTGCAGGGTTTCCTCCAAGCCGGCACCATCGTTGGCCTGCAGCACGGCGGCGGCCAGCAGTTGGTTGATTTTCCGTCGCACGGCCTGGCGGGTGTCCGGGGCCAGGTCAAGGCTGGCGAGTTGTTCAAGCTGTTCAAGGGTATCGAATTTTGCCAGGGCGGCCAGCCTGACCTCGGCCTGGTCGTCTTCCCGGAGAACGGTGGTGAGGGTTTCCAGGTCAGCGGCGGAGAGGGCCTGCACTGCGGCGAGGCGCACCGTCACGTTGCTGGACTGCCATTTGGGGCGCAGAAAGTTGATGAAGGCCATGAGGTATCCTTGTTATCCTCCAATTTTTACTTGGCAGAGTCTATATGTCGCACTCTCCGGCGTCAAGGGAAAGTGCGTGGCAACGGGGGGCGCGGTTCGCCTGATTTGCTTGACAACCTGGCAACGGCCATTGTATGCAGTGGAAGGGGTTGTTTGCTTCGCGAGGCTTTCGTGTTTTTTATCAGCAAGTTAAAGGAGGGTGGCGTGGAGAGTCTGGAACGGAACTATCACCTGAAATTGCAGGAAATGTGTGACTGCTACATGGAGACCGAATTCCGCAAGGAGTTGCAGCACATGGTCGGCATCGTCGGCGACCTTGAGGAGAACGGCATCAAGTATCTGGCCCTGGCCCTCATGTGCGCGGTGACGGAAAAGGCGGCCAAGCTGAGCCTCAAGAGCAAGGACGGCAAGGTGACGGTGACCGTGAAGGGCGACGAGAAGTTGGCCCTGCCCGCCCCCAGTCTGCCGCTGTTTGAGAAAATGGTCGCCATCATGCGGGCCATCCTGCACCTGGAGGACGATAAGGGCAAGACGGCCTTGGCCCTGGGGCTGCGGAGCGGCGACCTGGAGTTGCAGGTCAAGGTCGAGCGCCGGCCGGGCAAGGAATCGCTGAAGTTTCTGCTGCCGCCGCTGTGAAACTCTGGGGCGGCGCGCCTCAATCCGGCACCCGTATTTTTCCGGCATTCCGGACCGGTTTAATCGATCACGGTAACGGGGTGACGGTGGCTGATACCTCCCCGCACATGAGGTCCGGCTCACCCACCTGGGACGAGACGGCCACCATCACCGATCTGGCCGGCATCACCTGGACCTACGGGACGGATAACGGGGCCACATCGCAAAGTATTGAACCGTAACTAGCCAGCTTGTGTCGGCAGTCAAGCGTTCCCGGCCTGAAAATACTTTTCGCTCATGCGGGGGCGGGCGTCCTGCCCGCCTCCGAGGCGTCCGCGACCTCCCGCGCATCCTGCGCCCGGTCGCGGACGAACCCGCGAAAAGCATTTCCAGTCCGGGAACTCACCTGGGTTGCGGTTCCACTGGATAGTTACTA
>MNYK01000071.1 GCA_001873115.1 Desulfobacterales bacterium CG2_30_60_27
CGCGGACGCCTCGGAGGCGGGCAGGACGCCCGCCGAGAATGAGCGAAAGGCATGGCCAGCCCGGGAACGCTTAAATGCCGACACAAGCTGGATAGTTACCTCAAGTATAACAAAGAGGCAGCCTTCGCGAAGACTTGTCAGATTCGCAAAGTCAAGAAAGCAGAGAGGATTGCTGGGGGAAATCTCCTGGCAGAACTTCGATCATGCGGTTGTACTTCACTTCATGTATTATAACTTCGTCAGGATTTATCGGACCCCCGCCATGGCGGCAGAGGTAACAGGTCAGCTTGCGTGCATTGAGGATATTGCAAAGCTGGCCAGCCATGGCCGCTTGGCCTTTGCCGAGTTCGCCGAGGCCTACCGGATCGAGAGCGATTTCGAGGCCAAGGTCGCAGCCGAGTTCAACAAGATGGTAGAAAAAGCCCTATGCCAGCAGCCCGTTTGAGAATATTCATCAGCAGCGTCCAGAAGGAATTCGCACAGGTGCGTAGTGATCTTAAGGCGTTTCTGCTTGGAGATGCCGTTCTTCGCCGCTTTGTTTCCGAAGTTTTTCTTTTCGAGGAGATTCCGGCCAGGGACCAGCGGGCCGACGAGGCATACCTGGAAGAGGTTGACCGATGCTCTATCTATCTGGGGATCTTCGGCTATCAGTACGGATATGAAGACGCCGATGGCGTTTCGCCCACGGAGCGGGAGTATGATCATGCCGGGCGCCTTGGAAAACCCCGTTTCGTCTATGTCTGGGGTTCCGACGATAAACGACGTCATCCCAAGATGCGGCATCTGGTCGAAAAGGCAGGCAACGAGGTGATCCGCCGGCGCATAGAAGACGGCAGCGCCCTGACCGCCGAGGTCTACGCCAGCCTGGTGGACCATCTTGACAAAATTGGCGCCCTGCGAGTGCCGCCCTTTGACACAACAGCATGCGACCGTGCCACCCTGAAAGACATCTCCCGCAAAAAGGTGGAGTGGTTTCTGGATACCGCACGGCGCGAACGGGGCTTCCCCCTTAAGTCCAACACCAGCAGCCAGGCGCTGCTTACCCACCTCAATCTGCTCGACAATGCTAAACCGACCAACGCCGCCATCCTACTGTTCGGCAGCAACCCACAACAGTTTCACCGGACTGCCGAAACCAAATGCGTGCACTGTCATGGCACGGAATACCGTCGGCCCTTTGCCTCCATGCAGGTCTATGGCGGGGATCTTTTCGAACAGGCCAATCAGGCACGCGACTTTGTGCTGGCCAAAATCGACCGTGCCATCGGCACCCGCTCGACCAGCATCACTGCCGCCGCCACCTATGAACTCCCGCCGGATGCCGTGGGCGAGGCCATTGTCAATGCCATCGCCCACCGGGATTACCACAGCAACGCCTCTGTCGAAGTTCGGCTCTTGGCCGACCGGCTTGAAATCTGGAACCCCGGTTCATTACCAGGCACGCTGACTATCGACAGCCTGCGTCACGACCACCCCTCGGTGCCATACAACCCACTGCTGGCGGAGTCGCTCTATCTGGCCCGCTACATCGAGCGGGTTGGCTCCGGCACCCAAACCATGATTGCACTCTCACGGGAAGCAGGACTCCCTGAACCACAATTCGAGCAGCGCGGTGGCTTTTTCGTTACCACCCTCTGGCGCGACTGGCTGGTTCCGGAGATATTGGCCCAACTCGATTTTAATGAACGGCAGCGGCAAGCTGTGCAGTTCATTAAAACAAAGGGACGCCTGAGCAATATGGACTATCAGCAAGCCTTTTCCGTCTCAAAACCCACAGCTTCAAGGGATATGGAAGACATGGTTCGTAAGGGCGTGCTGGAAAAAATCGGAACCACCGGGAAAGGAACCTATTATGTCCTCGGCCGCAAAGGGCTCACTAAAGGCTCAAAGGGCTCATGAACCTGCCGCAACAGGAAGGGCTCACAAAGGGCTCAAAGGGCGCATCGACCCGGTATGGCTGGCCGCATGCCTCCTATCCCTGCAACCCGCTGATCGCCGAGCCCCTCTAACTGACCAAATATATCGAACGTACGGGCACCGGCATCCACGACATGATCGAGCGCTGCCGTGAGGCGGGGCTCCCGGAGCCTGAATTCAAACTAACTGATGGCTTTGTCACCCCGATTCGTCGGAAACTAGGCCTGGCCTTTGCGGTAGTCGGAGGGGGAGACATCGTTGCGGTTGGAACCAAGTCGGGACCAAGTTGAAATACTGCGCAATTGCCTTTCCGAAAGGCCATAGGCGAGTTGATGACTCTGACTGGTAGTTCCAACAGGACTAAGTTCAGGGACCAAGTATTTTTATTTGGGTATAGGACCGTATTTGTCCTAGACCCTGTAGTATGGTGTGATCAGAAAATACGGGGCTACCTTATGCAGTCCCATGTCAAGCCATGACAGACGGATGTAATGTATGTCATTTCGAGTGAAACGAGAAATCTTGCCATGTCAATGAGCTAAAAAAATTTCTCCCTGCGGTCGAAATGACAGTCTTTCAATGAAACGCTCTACTAGTCGTCGAATTCCGTCTCCTCGTCTCCGTCCTCTTCAGGCGACGCATCCGTTGCCTCCAGCCGGTCGACGCCGTCGACGTCCGTTGCCGCCGCGGCCAGCTCCCCCTCGTCAGCGGTGACATCCTTCCGCATCTTGGCGGGCGGCAGGACAATCTCGGCAATGCGTTGCACTTCATGCCGCACATCCGCATCAACCAGGCACACCTCACAGTCGGCGAGGTGCTTTTCCATGAAGTCGAGCATGCGCGCCGGCGCCAATGCCTCATCCTGAACCTGCACATACCATGTCTTGATCAACTTTTCCAAGCGTCCGCAATCCATGCCGGCCTCACAAAACGCCGCTGTCTGAAAAACCCCGCAAGCGGCAGCATTGGGTTCAACGCCAAACGTGTGGTCGCCTCCCCGATTAACGGTTCCATCCTTCATGCGGCCCTGGCGATCCAGACGGGCCACCGGAAGAATTCCTGCCAATTATCTCATTTTAGCGGACCTGCCATCAACAACCGAAAAAAGTTGCCAGAACCGGGCCGGACCATTATTCTGTTTCCGGCACTGCGGTGCCGACCGCACATCACCGCGGAGGTGGAAAGGGCTCTGGTGGCCCTCCCGGACTTCAAATCCGGTGCACCGGGTTAACAGCCTGGTGGGTGGGTTCGATTCCCATGCACCTCCGCCATTCATGCCCGCCGCTTTTCCTGCCCCGCCGTTTTCAATAATGGGTGGCCCATCTTCTCCCGTTGCGCCGCGAACTGCTGCGCCACCTGCCGGGCGATATTCCGTATCCTGCCGATATAGCGGGTGCGCTCGGCCACGGAAATGGCCTTGCGGGCCTCCAGCAGGTTGAACAGGTGGGAGCACTTCAGGCAGTAGTCATAGGCCGGCAGGATCAGCCCTTTTTCCAGAAGCGCGAAGGCCTCTTTTTCCAAGGTGTCGAAGCTGGCGGAGAGGGCCGGGACATGGGCCGCCTCAAAATTAAAGGTGGAAAACTCCACCTCGGCCTGATGAAAAATTTCCCCATAGGTCACCTCCCGGTTCCAGGCGATATCGTAAACGCTCTCCACCCCCTGCAGGTACATGGCAATCCGCTCCAGACCGTAGGTGATCTCCACGGTCACCGGATGCAGATCCATGCCGCCGGCCTGCTGGAAATAGGTGAACTGGGTGATCTCCATGCCGTCCAGCCAGACCTCCCAGCCCAGGCCCCAGGCCCCCAAGGTCGGGGACTCCCAATCGTCCTCCACAAAACGGATGTCGTGTTCCAGAAGATCGAGGTTGAAACGCCGCAGGCTCTCCAGGTATAAATCCTGCACGTCGGCGGGCGAGGGCTTCATCACCACCTGGAACTGATAATAATGCTGCAAGCGGTTCGGATTTTCCCCGTACCGGCCGTCGGTGGGCCGCCGCGAGGGCTGCACGTAGGCGACCTGCCATGGTTCCGGCCCCAGGCAACGCAGCAGGGTGGCGGGATGAAAGGTGCCGGCGCCCACCTCCATGTCGTAGGGCTGCTGCAGCACGCAGCCCCGGTCACCCCAGTAGCGGCTTAGTTCCAAGATGATGTCCTGAAAATACATGGATGGTCATGCCCCCGCGCTATCCGCCTTGCCAGCCGGCAACGAACCGGCCCTAATCACCCGACATACATAACCGCAGCAACCGGGCGTGGCAATATTTTTTTGCTTGCCGGCCCCGAACGACACATTCATAACCAGATCTTCAAAGCTCGACATGCCCCTGTTGCCTGACCCTGATTTTGCCCCAACCATTGCCTCTTCTTGTGGGCGCGCGGCCCAAATAGCTGGATCGTTTTTTTTTTTGACAAAGCACTCCATCTAAGGTATTTTCCATTCCCAAGTTACCGTACAGCATTCGTTTATTGGGTTTGGCAGGGAAACCTGCCCCATGCATGAGGCCAGGATTGTGCATCGCAATCTGTGATTCGTCAGTACTCATCATAAAGGAGAAAGGGAAATGGTTAAAAAAATCTTGACAATGGTATTGGCCGGCCTGATCAGCCTGCCCGCCGTGACCAAGGCCGACACCGACATTGCGGATCTGGAAGACAGAATCGATGAACTGGAAAGCACCATCACGACCATGGAGGAAAATTCCGAGAAATGGGATCTGGCCTCCCGCATCCAGTGGAACGGCGACTACCGTTGTTCCGTGTGGTGGGTGAATGCCAAGACCCCGGATTTCTGGTGGGCCGGGGATGTGGCCGAGCCTTTTTCATGGTTCTTATCCGCCGGCCAGGACATGAACCGGTTCTGGGCGTCTACAAACCATGACCCCGACCTCACCATGAATGACTTCATGAACGTCTTCAACGCCGACGTCAATGACCTGAAAAACGGCATTCACACCCCTACAGTCGACCGTCCGAGCGGCATGACCGACAAAGAGTTGATGACCTTCGATACCATGTTGGCAACCCATGGGATCAACACCACCCTTTACGATGTCCTGCACAGTCACTTCTCAAGCCCGCTGGCCGGCGAGGTCGGTCTGTTCATCAATGCCCAGAACCTGGCCAATTATTTTTCCGGCGCATACCAGCTCTACCAAAACACCCCAACCGGTAACTTTGCCGGCCAGACCAACGTCGGCCTCAATCTACAGCAACGCCTGGACATCATGTCTGGTCTCGGCTTCGGGATGCGGCCGGAGGCCACCTACATAAACGACTCTCTCCTGACAAACCGCTTCCGGCTGAACATGCGCGTCAAGGCCGCCGAGAACATGGAAGCCAAGGCGACCTTCGTGGTGTACAAGGCCTGGGGCATGGAGAACAACCCGGTTGACTACTATAACAACTTTGGCGCATCGGATCCCATGGAGACCACCGGCGGGGTCGGCGGCAAGGTCACCGACACCACTGGCCCTTTCCTGTATAACACCGTGAACTTTGATGGCAACAACACCCGGGTGCCCACCAACAACCTCCTCAAGGTGGACCGGATGTTCGCCAACTGGAACAACGCCTTTGAACTGCCCTTCTGGTTTTCGATGGGCCGGCGGCCCACCACCGACGGCCCGCCCGCGCAGTTCAAGCTGGGCGCCGACAAGCGTATGGCCACCCCCATGGCCTTCATGGACTACCCCTTCGACGGCATGACCGTGGGTTATGCCTGGATGAATCCCTGGCCGGGCCGGATCCGTTTCTGCGCAGGCCGCGGCTTTGAATCCGGCCCCACCATCAGCGGCCAGGGCGTCAACGACACGGATTTTGCCGGCTTCGCCGCCGACCTCTACAAGAAGGACAACGCCTTTCTCTACATCCAGGCCTTCGGCGCCTTCAACATGATGAACGTACCGGACAACGTCATGTTCTGGAACCCGCTGGAGCGGGCCATGCTGCAGTTCAATCAGGAGGCCACGGACGCCGGCGAACGAATCACCTTTGCCGAGCCGGGTAACGGCATCCTGGACCGGGCCAACCTGGGCAACATCTACCACACCGACGCGGTGTGGTACGATACAGTCGGCAAATGGGACTACTTCGCCGCCGCCGGCTGGAGCCGTACCGACCCCGCGGGCTATGACGAGGTGGGTGTTGGCCTGCTCTCCATCTGGTGGGATCCGAATGTCCTCACGTCACGCAACGGCTACGCCGGTTATGTCGGCACCCGGTACAAATTCGACGACTTGGGCTTGAAGGCCGGCGCCGAGTTCAACTACGGTTCCAAGTTCTGGATCGCCTTCACCCCAGGCAATGACGATCTGTACGCCTCCAAGCTGGCCACCCGCGGCTGGGCCACCGAGGCCTACCTGATCTGGGACATCCCGGCCGGCGAGATGATCTCCAAATTCGGCAAGGCCTTCTTCCGCCTGGGCTGGATCCATTATCACTACAATTACACCGGCTCCGGCTTCTGGCTTGGTTATCCGGACAACCTCGATGACATGGATGATCCCCTTAAGGCCCAGTTCAACGCCCCGGCCAAGAGGGTGGACAGCGCGTACCTGACCTACGAGGCCTGGTTCTAACACGCAGATAATTAAGCTGATTAGCAAAGAGGGAAAGGCTTGACAGTCTTTCCCTCTTTGCTTTTGGCGAACAGACCATGACTACCTTGCAGCGCCTTAGCTTCCAGGCCACCGAGCGGCTTCTCTTCCCCTCGCTGGTCCTGCCGGGTTTGCCCCACGGGATCTTCACCCGGCACGGCGGGGTCAGTCGTGCCCCCTTTACTTCGCTCAATGTAAGCCTGCACGTAGGCGATAATCCGGAGAAGGTGCGGACCAACCGCGCCATTATCAAAAACGCTTTGGGCAGCAACACGCTCGTCAGTTGCCACCAGGTGCACGGCGACGCTATTCTGCAAGTCAAGGCTTCCCAGGCCGCTGACCTGGAGGCGGATGGCTATGACGCCCTGATTACCGACACCCCCGGGATCTTGCTCATGATCCAGCAGGCCGACTGCCAGGCGGTCCTGCTTTATGATCCGGCCGGCCCGGCCATCGGCGCGGCCCACGTCGGCTGGCGGGGCAGCGTGGCGGGTATTCTGCCGAAAACGGTGGTCGCCATGCGCGCTGCCTTCGGCACACGGCCGCAGGATCTCATCGCCGTGGTAAGCCCCTCACTGGGACCATGCTGCGCCGAATTCAGGCACTTTGAGGAGGAACTGCCGTCGGCTTTCCATGCCTTTCAGGGGCGGCCCGGCTATTTTGATTTCTGGGCCATCAGCCGGGACCAGCTCCAGACAAGCGGGCTCTCACCTCGCAACATCGCCCTGGCCAGCCTCTGCACCCGTTGTTCCCCTGAGTTTTATTCCTATCGTCGCAACCACCACACCGGCCGTTTTGCCTCGGTCATCGGCCTGGCCTGACCTCCCCTGTTACCAAACTTCCGAGGACCACCTTTTGCCGCCCGCCAGCCTGCCAACTAACCCCCGCGTCCTGGCCATCGCCATTCTTCGCCAGGGCGCGGAAAATGGCGTGGCCATCGACCAGTTGCGCGACGAGGAACTGCGCCGCCACCGCATGGCGGACGTGCGCGACCGCCGCCTGGTCATGGCCCTGGTGTATGGCGTGCTCCGCTGGCAACGCTATCTCGACTGGGTGCTGGCCGAACATGCCCACCATCCGCTACAAAAGATGAAACCATTGACCCTCCAAGCCCTGCGGGTCGCCATCTTCCAAATACTCTTCATGGACCGCATTCCCGACTCCGCCGCCATCAATGAAACCATCAAGATATTGCAGGCCGCCCACCAACCCCGCTGGCTCACCGGCTTTGTAAACGCGCTGCTCCGCGCCATCAGCGCCAGGAAAACAGCCCTGCCCGGTCCCAGCGAGGCAGAAAAAGTGCCATGGCGCGTTGGCCTCAGCCACCCGGACTGGCTGCTGGAGCGTTGGCAGACCCGCTACGGCCACGAGGCAACCGCGCGCCTCTGCCAGGCCAACAACACGCCCCCGCCCCTGATACTCCGGCTCAACCCCGCCAGAACCAACACCAATAACTTTCTGGAGCTCTTGACCCAAGCGGGCATTGTGGCGGCACCAGGCGCCGTGGCGCCAGACAGCGTGGTTTTGCATGGCGCCCTGCCGGCCGTAGAGGACTTGCCAGGCTTTGCGGCAGGCCTTTTCATGGTCCAGGACCAGGGGGCCCAGCTTATTCCGTTGCTTTTTGGCCCTCTGCCGGCCGGCCCCCTGTTGGATGGTTGCGCCGGCCTGGGCGGCAAAACCACCCATCTCGCCAGCCTGCTGCCGGCCGGCGCCCGCTTGGTGGCCGTGGAACCGCACCCCCTCAGAAGCATCCGGCTGCGGGAAAACCTGACCCGGCTCGGCTATGTCGATCGGGTGGAGATTATCCCGACTGGCCTGGCGGAATACGCCCATGATTGCCAAAAGCAATTCCCGAGCATTCTGCTGGACGTGCCCTGTTCCGGACTGGGGGTCATCCGGCGGCATCCGGAGATCCGCTGGCGCCGACGCTTGACCGACCTGGCCCGTTACCAGGCCATGCAGTCCGAACTCCTGAACATGGCCGCCCCCCTACTGGCCCCTGCTGGCGTGCTGGTGTACGCCACATGCAGCACCGAGCCCGAGGAAAACGAGGCAGTCATTGAGCGCTTTTTGGACCACCACCCTGATTTTTCCATAAGCCCATGCACTCCGACGCTACCGCCCGTTGCCCGAATTTTTGTGGATGATTGCGGCTTTTTCCGCACCATCCCGAACCTGAGCGGCATGGATGGTTTTTTCGCCGCCCGGCTGGTGCATTCCGGCTGAGATGCCTATTGTTACGTGAGGCAGCACGATTCAGATATTTTGGTTCATTCGTATTGAAGTTGAAAAGTAACTACTCAGGTCTATAGGCTGTAGGCATTTAGACTGTTAGCAACAGCGAAACACGAAATATAAAGCTGAGTTGAGCAGCTCGTCTGCTCATACGAAACTTATGCCCTTGCGGTATAAGTCGTACTGTGTTCCGCATACGCTCCGTTTTTTTGCCTAACAGTCTACAGCCTAACGGGCTAAACAACCTGAGCAGTTACGTTGAAAAGGACAAAGAGGTACTGGACATAGTTTTT
>MNYK01000070.1:0-537 GCA_001873115.1 Desulfobacterales bacterium CG2_30_60_27
GGGGTCGGCATCGAGGTAGCCTTCCTTGAGCAGATACAGGAAGACCTCCTGGGCCGCTTCCATGGGGCTCAGGCTGGAGGTGTCGATCCGCAGTTCCGGCTGCTCCGGGGCCTCGTAGGGGGCGCTGATGCCGGTGAAGTCCGGGATCAGCCCTTGGCGCGCCTTGGCGTATAGCCCCTTGCGGTCTCGCGCCTCGCAAGTCTCCAGGGAGGTGGCCACATGAACCTCGATAAAGGCGCCGTGTTCTTCAACCATCTCGCGCACGGTCCGACGGGTGGCGCTGTAAGGCGCGATGGGCGCACAGATGGCCACGCCACCGTTCTTGGTGATCTCGCTGGCCACATAGCCGATCCGCTGGACGTTGATGTTGCGGTGACTTTTGGAGAAGCCCAATTCATTAGAAAGGTTATGGCGTACGATGTCGCCATCCAGCAGGGTGATCGGGCGGCCGCCCGCCTCCAGCAGCTTGGCGTAAATGATCTTGGCCAGGGTCGATTTGCCGGAGCCGGATAAACCGGTGAAGAACAGCGTGAAACC
>MNYK01000070.1:549-9473 GCA_001873115.1 Desulfobacterales bacterium CG2_30_60_27
AAGAACAGCGTGAAACCCTGTTGGTTTCTAGGCGGGTAGGCCTTGCGCAATTCCTGGATTACCTCGGGATAGCTGAACCAGGTCGGGATCTCCGCATCCATGACCAGGTCTTTTTTCAGTATGGCGTTGGTATATTCGCTAGCTTGCAACCGCTGCTCCCGGATGCGGGACACCGGCATGAACCGGTCACGGCCCGGCACATATTGCATGGCTTCCACCGGGATGATGGTGATTCCCAGGTCGCCGGCGTATTGCCGGCAAAGTTCATGGGCCTCATCCGGTTGATAGAAAGGGATGCTGCCGTTACTTTTGGCGGGCGGATAGGCGTGCTTGGGGCCGACGATCATGTGGGAGCAACCGAAATTCTGGTTGACGATGGCGTGCCAGAGGGCCTCGCGGGGACCGGCCATTCGCATGGCGAGCGGCAAAAGTGAAAGCAGCGCCAGGTGGTGCGGAAAATGGCGACGAATCGCCTGGTAGCAATGGACGCGGGAATAATAATGCAGGTCGCCCGGTTTGGTCATGCCCACGGCCGGGTGGAGGAGGATATGGCCCTGGATGTCCTTGGCGGCCTGCAGAACTACCTCGCGCTGCAGGCGGTGCATGGGTTTGCTGGTCTGAAAGGCGACCACCCGCCGCCAACCCATTTTTTTAAACAGGGCGCGCAGTTCCATGGGCGTGTCCCACAGATTTTCGAAGTCATAGTGGGCCGGGGTTTGCAGGCCCGCGATGGGGCCGCTGATATAGCAGGGATGCACGTTCTCCAGGAGATAGCGGACCCCCGGGTGTTGCTTGGACGAGGTGCCGTAAACCTTTTCCGCCTCGCGGATTTTGTCCGGTTTCCAGATTTCTTCCACGGTAAGCACGGCGGGCATGAAGCCCTCGCCGTCTCGCAGGGCGATTTTTTGGCCCGTTTGGAGCTTGGCGGCGAAATCTTCCGCAACGTCCAGGATGATGGGGATGGGCCATAGAGTACCGTCGGGCAGGCGCAGGGTATCGAGCACCGCATCGTAGGCCGCCTGCCCTAAAAAGCTGGTCAGGGGGGAAAAGGCGCCATTCATGAGCAGTTCGAGGTCGCAGGTCTGACGTTGTGACAGGGTCAGGGAGGTGAAGTGCTGTGATTCAGCTTTCAGCGCCTCGGCCTGCTCCGGCGCGGTCAGCGGATTTTGCAGTTTGCCACCATGGGGAGTGAGGCAATTACCCATTCGGATCCCTCATTGATATTGTCGCGTTGCCGGGCCAAGTTAAAGGATCATTCAATATACAGGATGCATGTCTGTTCTTCAAGAGAAAGCCGAGTCATACCCGCGGGCTGCGGATAACTTCAGCCTGTGGATAACTTCTTGTAACGGCATAGGGTTTATGATAAAGTGCTTGCCACTTTGAAAAAAAGGTAACTACTCAGGTCTATAGGTTGTAGGCATTTAGACTGTTAGCAACAGCGAAACACGAGATATAAAGCTGAGTTGAGCAGCTCGTCTGCTCATACGTAACTTATGCCCTTGCGGTATAAGTCGTACGGTGTTCCGCATACGCTCCGTTTTTTGCCTAACAGTCTACCGCCTGACGGGCTAAACAACCTGAGCAGTTATGCCGAATCATCATTCGCAATTTGTGAGGAGCCTGTCTTGATGAACATGCGCAAAATTTTTTCCTTGGTGCTCGTGCTTTTTCTCGTCTTTTCCCTGGCTGCTTGCGGCAGCAAGGAAGAGAAACGCATGAAGTTCTACAACCGGGGGGTCGAGCTTTTTGAAAAGGGCGATTACGTTAAGGCCCGGCTGGAATTTCAAAACGCCATCCAGATCGACAAGGATTTTGCCGGGGCCTATCTTATGCTTGGCAAGACCGCTCTTAAGGACGGGAATTTCCAGGGGGCCTTCGGCAGTTATGCCAAGGCGGTCGCGCTTGATCCCGAACTGCTGGACGCCCAGCTTGAATTAGGGAAGTTGTTTCTGCTGGGGAAGGCGTTGGACAAGGCGACGGAAAAGGCCGATCTTGTCCTCGGCAAGGCGCCGACAAACGAGGAGGCGGTGTTGCTCAAGGCCTCCATTCTATTAGCGGCCAAGGATTACGGCAATGCCAAAGGCCTTCTGGCAGGCCTGCTTGAGCGTGGCGTTAAGAAGCCGGAGGTTTTCATCCTGCTTGCCCAGGCCCGGCCTTTTTCCCAAAACGACAATGACCCTGAACTGGCCGCGGCGGAAAAAATTCTGCAGGATGGGATTCAGGTAAATCAGGAAAGTGTCGAGCTCCATTTCATCCTGGCCAAATTGTACGCCACCACCAAGCGGACCGACGCGGCCGCCGGTATGCTGCGCAAGGTTATCGCCTTGGCGCCGGACAAGGTGGCGTACAAGCTGGCCCTGGCGGATTTATATTGGGGGAGCGGGAAGGAAAGCGAGGCCAGCGAAACCCTGAAAGCCGCGATTCAGGCGGATCCAGCCAATGATGACGTCCGGATCCGCTGCGCCAGTTTTTTGGTGTCGAAACAGCAGGGGGAGAAGGCGGAGGCCCTGCTTGACGAGGGCATCAAGCAGAATGCCAAGAGTTTCAAACTGCGTTTCGCCCTAAGTGAATTACGGGCCGCCCGCCACGACCTGGATGGCGCCAAGGCCCTGCTCAAGGAGTGTCTGACCCTGGAAAAGGATCCTGCCCATCCTGGCATCATCGAGGCCAAGAATCGCCTCGGGAGAATACTGTTTGTTCTGGGCGAGATTGATCAGGCGCAGAGCCTGGTCGCCGAGGTGTTGAAAGAAAATCCCAAGAGTATTGAGGCCCATTTTTTGAAGGGGGGCATTCATCTGCGCCGCGGTGAAGGGGAAAACGCGGTGGCGGAATTCCGCACCGTGGTTCAGGAGCGCCCCCAGTTCGAGGATGGCTATCTCAATCTGGCGGATGCCCATACCATGAACAAGCAACCGGAGTTGGTGTTCGATACCCTGAAGCAGGGCCTGGTTAACAACCCCGGCTCCAAAACCTTGCGGAAGGCGCTGGCCCAAAAATTCTTTCTGAAGAAGGATTTTGTCGCGGCCGAGGCAAATTTACGGAAAATCCTGGAGCTCGATCCGAAGGACGTAAATGTGCATGGTGATCTGGGCGATCTGTTCGGAAGCATGGGGGATTTTGCCAAGGCGGAAAAGGAGTTCGCCACCATCAAGGAAAAAACCTCCGGCGCCCCCATTGCCTTCATGAAGTTAGCTGATCTTTTTGAACGTCAGGGGCAAAAAGACAAGGCCCTGCGTGAGTTGCGAGCCGGATATGAGAAAAATCCCCAATCAGCGGAGATCATGGCGCAACTGGTGCAGTACCATGTGAAGCAGGGCGAGGTCGGCGCGGCCATCAAGATCTGCCAGGAACGTATCCAGAAGGATCCCAAGGATGCCGTGGCGCATAATCTGCTGGGCCGCGTCTACCTGGCCGACAAGAAGTATGCCGAGGCCGAGGCTTCCTTGCAGAAGGCCATGGACCTCAACCCGACCTGGCCGCGGCCCTATGAAAACATGGCCAGCATGTATGTCATGCAGGGGCAGCGGACCAAGGCCATCGAGCGTTTTGAAACACTGCTGCAAAAGCAGCCCGATGCCATCAACGCCTATCTTTCCCTGGGGCTTTTGTATGAAATGGGCCAGGAGTATCCCAAGGCCATCCAGGCCTACGAAACGGCCTTGGCCAAGGATCCCCGCTTCTGGGCCGCGGCCAACAATCTGGCCTTTCTGTTGACCGAGAAGGGGGCCGGCGAGGCCGACCTCAAGCGGGCCCTGCAGTTGGCGCTGGACGTGCAGAAGCTGCAGGGGGATCGCCCTGAAATAATTGATACCCTGGGCTGGATCTATTACAAGATGGGTGACGTGGATCGGGCCGCGGAATTGCTGGAAAAGGCGGTTGCTGATGCCACCCCGACGCCGGTGGTGAATTATCATTTGGGCATGCTGCGCCTCAAACAGGGCAAGACCGATGAGGCCAAGCAAAAATTGCAAGCGGCCCTGGCCGATAAAACGGCTTTCCTGGGCCGGGAAGAGGCCGAGGCTGCCCTGGGCAAAATCTGAATTACTTGTAACTGCTCAGCCAGGTTCAAAGTTCTAAGGTTTACGGTTCAAGGTTAGAGAGCAAAGTAGCCAACCGTCAACCTTGTACCTGACAACCTTGGTAGTTATAACTGGGAGAGAGGACCTATGCGAGTGATAATTGCGAGCGGTGGATCCAGCAATTTGAGGGGCGCTGGCGGGACTTTGCTGAAGCTGGTTGTGCTGGTGCTGTTTGCCTTGGTGTTGTGCGCCCCCCTTGTGTCGGCAGACGCCGGTGCAGACCAGCCGGGCGCCGTTGGGGCCGATTATATCCTGGGCCCCGGGGATATCCTGGACATCTCGGCCTGGCAGAATCCGGCCCTCGCCAAATTGGTCACTGTTCTGCCGGACGGCAAAATTTCCTTTCCTCTCATTGGCGAGGTGATGGCTGGCGGTAAAACCGTGGCGCAGCTTAAAGGGGAGTTGGAAGAGAAAATAATCCGCTACGTTCCCGACCCGACCCTGTCGGTCATTGTACATCAGGTGAACAGCATGATGGTCTATGTGATCGGCAAGGTCAACCAGCCCGGCCGGCACCTGCTGAATGCCAATATCAACGTCCTGCAGGTGCTTGCCATGGCCGGAGGTTTTAATCCCTTTGCCAATAGGGGGAAGGTAAAGATTTTCCGGCAACAGGGGGGCGATACGGTCATTTTCCCCTTTGATTATGATGAGGTCGCGGACGGCAAAAATTTGGATACCAACATCACCCTGAAGCGGGGCGATGTCATTGTGGTGCCATGATCGGTTTTCCCCTGGATACTTTCATGGTGCGTCCCGCCGGCTTCATCATAGTATTTTGCCTCATGACGGCTTTTTTAGTTGTTGCCCCCGCGCCTGCCCGGGGTGGAGAGTTCCGGTTGGTGCCTTCCGTTAAAGTTCAGGAAGAATACGACGATAATATTTTTTATGCCGCCAAGGAGTCCCAGGAGAGTGATTTTGTTTCCACCGTGACTCCAGGGGTTGAGTTGAAGGTTGAGGATCCCAGGCTGGCCGCCTCTCTGAAGGGTTCCGTGGCCGGCATTTCCTATGTCGATAATAATGCCTTGAACGCAGTTGATCAGTTTCTCACTGCTGGGCTGACCTATATGCTTACCCAAAGGCTGCGGACTCAGGTGAATCTTAACTTTACGCAGGATTCCCAGCCTGGACGTGATGTGGAGGCAACCGGTCTGCCCATTCTGATTACTTCCGGCCGGGCGCGGCAGCAATACAATGTGGGCGGCGATTATACCTTTTCCGAGAAGACGGCGCTGAATTTTTCCTATGCCTTTTACCGTGATCGTTATGAAAATGCCGCGCTTGCCGGGTTCCAGGCCCATTCCTTTGGTCTGGGCCTGAACCATGATTTGAGCCAATATGTGCCCGAACTTACGGGCACGATGAACGTCAGCACCATACGCTATGATTATCCAAATATTGATGTGCAGAGCACCACAATGACCTTGGGGGCGAGCTGGAAATACAGTGAGAAGGTGAGCCTGTCCGGCGAGATCGGGCCGCGGTTTACCAGGAGCGAGTTTGAGGTGCCGGTGACCCTTTTTGGTTTTCCCACCGGGCGCCTGCGCACGGAAACCAATGATGGACAGGGTTGGGGAGGCAGATTGTCCTATGCCTGTCAAGGCCTGTTGACCAAATGGGAACTTTCCCTGTCCCGTGATCTGGATCAGGCGAGCGGCAGGAGTGGGACGACTGAAAGAACCACAACCGGCCTGGATATTGCACGCCGATTGACCGAGGAGTTAAGCATAGGCCTGTATGGCGGCTATTATCTCAACCAATCAGGCGCCGGGGAATTCGCCAGCCAGGAAATCGATACTCGAACCTGGCGGGCCCAACCACGCATCATGTATAAAGTCAGCCAGAACTTGGCCTTGCAGGCCTCCTATGGATTTTCGATGATTAATGAAGAATCTATTAATGAAAATTCCGGTGATGTGGAGAGAACGAAAAACGTGGTGTTTCTGGAGTTGCGCTACGAACATCCGTTTTTTGAATAATTTTTTGTTTTGATTTCAGGCATTTTTTCGGGGTGTCGATCCCCAGGGCTTGGCGGAGGAAGATTGTCTATGCAGACCATGGAATTAGGCCCCAAGGATTACCTGCTGATTGTCAAGCGCCGGAAGTGGAGCCTGATCGGCACGGCCGGGCTGGTTGTGTTGATCAGCGTGATCACGGCGCTGGTTTGGCCGCCGAGCTACAAATCCGTTTCAACGATTCTCATCGAAGAGCAGGAAATTCCGCCGGACTACGTCATGACCACGGTGACGAGTTATGCCGAGCAACAACTGCAAATCACCAATCAGCGGATCATGAGTTCCACCAAGCTTCTGGAAATCGTCGACCGGGTCGGCCTTTACCAGGATTTGCGCGAGAAATTGACCACCGAGGAAATTGTCGACAAGATGCGGGGCGATATTCACCTGGATTTGATCAATGCCGAGGTGATGGACCGCAAGACCGGCCGGCCCGCGACGGCCACCATCGCCTTCACCTTGGGCTATGAGGGGCAGGATACGCCGGGGAAGGTGCAAAAAACCGCCGATGTGCTGGCCTCGCTATTTCTTGAAGAAAACCTGAAGGTCAGGGAAAAACAGGCCAGTGAAACCTTCATTTTTCTGGAAGAGGAGGCGAAAAAGGTCAAGGCGGACCTGGAGGGGCTGGAAGCGAAAATTAAAACCTTCAAGGAGCAGCACGCCGACGCGTTGCCCGAAATGCTGCAGGTCAATGTCCAGAACTTGCAACGGCTTGATATGGATTTGCAACAGTTACAGTCTAACTCGCAGCGTCTTGAGCAGCAGAAAGGTTATCTCGAAAGCCAGTTGGCCTCCATCCCGGAAACCGGCCTGAGCAGAAAATCGCACCTGGAGGAGCTCAAGGTGCAGTTGGCCTCGTTGACCACGAAATTTTCCGATGAGTATCCGGATGTCATCAAGATGAAGGCCGAGATCGCCGAGTTGGAAAGAATGACGGGCGATGCCGCGTCCACGGACGATAAGGGCGGCACGGCTCAGCCGGATAACCCCTCCTATATTACTCTGGCGGCCCAGCTTGCCAGCACCAAGTCGGAAATTGCCTCGGTCAAGCAGCAGATCAAGGATACCACCGCCAAGGTGGCGGATTACAACCGGCGTATTGATCTGACCTCCCGGGTGGAGGGAGAATACAAGACCCTGATGAACGAAAAGAACACCACCGAGTTAAAATATAATGATCTGATCCGCAAGACCATGGAGGCCAGGGTTTCCCGGGGGCTGGAAAAGGAGCAGAAGGGCGGGCGCTTCACCTTGATTGATCCGGCCCGGCTGCCGGAGAAGCCATTTAAGCCCAACCGGGTGGCGATCATGCTCATCGGGGTGGTGCTCGGGGTGGGGGCCGGTTTCGGCATGCTGGCGGTACGGGAGTTTATCGATGAATCGGTGCGCAGCGTCGGCGCCTTGGCCGTGGCCACCTCGTTTCCGGTGCTGGGCAGCATCCCCGAGATCGAGACCGAGCAGGACAAGCGGAACAAAAAGCGCAAAAAAATGTTGATCTGGCTGCTAATTGTCGGCGGCATTGTTGCCGGTGTTCTCCTTTTCCATTTTTTGATCATGGATCTGGATATCTTCTGGGCGAAGTTGATGCACAGGTTGGAACTTCTCTATTAAGATGTAAGGTAACTATCCAGTGGAACCGCAACCCAGGGGAGTTCCCGGACTGAAAATGCTTTTCGCGGGTTCGTCCGCGACCGGGCGCAGGATGCGCGGGAGGTCGCGGACGCCTCGGAGGCGGGCAGGACGCCCGCCGAGAATGAGCGAAAAGTATTTTCAGTCCGGGAACGCTTGACTGCCGACACAAGCTGGATCGTTACGATGTAAGATAATTTTTCCCTGGTTGGGATCAGTTTGGGAGAGTGATAAGCATGAAACTGCGCAAGGCCCTTGATAAGGCGAAAGAGGAACGCGGGGAAATTACGGAAGTTATCGGCGCCTTGGCGCAGCCTGCTCAAGCCGGGGGCTGGACGGCACCGGATTATTCTCGTTCGACGGCGGTGCAGGTTGACCCCGCACAATTGCTCCGCAACCGGTGTGTCTGCATCAATCACGAGGCCCCGGAACTTGATGCATATAAGGTTTTGCGCACGCAAATCCAGCAGCGGGCCAAGGAAAACGGCTGGAACACCATGATGATCACCAGCGCCGTGCAGGGCGAGGGCAAGACCCTTACCGCGGTCAATCTGGCCCTCACCTTTGCCAAGGATTTCAATCAGACCGTGCTGCTGGTGGACGGCGATCTCAAGCAGCAGATGATTCATACCTGTCTTGGTTTCGCCAGCAAGCGGGGCCTGGTGGATTATCTGGTGGACCATCAGCCCCTCGAGGATCTCATCATCTGGCCCGGCATCGACAAATTGACCTTCATCTCCGGTGGCAAGAAGATCCCCGAGAGCACGGAGTTGCTGGCCTCGCCCAAGATGCGGGATCTGGTGGCGGAGATGAAAAGCCGCTATGCGGACCGTTTCATCATCTTCGACGTGCCGCCGCTTCTGGATCGGGCCGACGCCCTGGCCTTCGCGCCGCTGGTGGATTGCATCCTCATGGTGGTTCAGGCCGGCAAGACCTCCATCCACGATGTGAAGAATGCCCTGGAGCTCATTCCCAAGGAAAAATTTCTCGGGTTTGTCTTGAACCGGCAGGGCACGGCCAACGAGGAGGAGGCAGCCTGAGCTGAAGGCTGAAAGTTTAAAGTTCAAGGCTAAGCCGCTGTAAAAAAATAACATGGCCAACGAGTTGACTGGAGCGGCATAAGGAGCCGTAACGAAATCAATATAAATGGCCAAGTTATTTCGTAACGGCTCCTAAAGACGGATGACAGGCTTTTTCG
>MNYK01000084.1 GCA_001873115.1 Desulfobacterales bacterium CG2_30_60_27
CGGCGGAAAATACCGTCATTCCCGTGCCGGCGGGAATCCAGGTTGCGCGCCACAGCTTGAAAATACTGGATTCCCGTTTGCACGGGAATGACGACTATGTGCAACCAGAAACTATGTTCGGTAGATCTTTGTCCTTTTCAACTTAAATACGAATGAACCAAACTTTTAGAGACCGAGCCGGTGTTGCGGGCCTTGATTCGTTCTTTACGTACTCCTGACAGACTTCAGTCTAACCAATCTTAATAACTACCCAAAAAGAGACAAGATGGCAACCGGAAAGAAGCGAATGCGTCAAGCAACCCGCCTGCTGATGCGCCTGGCAGGTGTCGTCCTGCTCCTTGGTCTGCTTGGGGCCGGTCCTTGTCCGGCTGGCCAGGGCGTCACCGTGGCCCTGCTGCCCATGGAGGCGACCACGGGACCGTTGGTAGACCTGGGCCCCGGGTTCCGCGCTATGCTTGTTAGCCGCCTGGCCGGCCAGGCCGGGATGGCGCTGATCGAGCCCGCCCGGGTGGACCGGGTGCTGCGTGAACTTGGCCGCGCCTGGGACCGCAAGGCGCCTGGTCCACTTTTCGAACCCCTGGGCGCCGCCTACCTGCTTGGTCTCGGACTTAAGGCGCAAGACCACGGCTGGCTGATGCGGGCCGAGCTTTTTGATCCCTTTGTGACCGATCATCCGATCCATACCTTCCAGCTCGCTGGCGAGGCCAGCCAGGAAATCGTGCCGGCCGTGGAGCGCCTGGCCGGGGATATCGCCCTTTTTCTGAGGGAGCGGGAAAAGGCTGCCAAGGCCGCCGTTGCCCCGGCGGCGGTCGGCGAGCCCGGGGGCGAACAGGCCGCCATCCGAACCGCCCACCCTGAAAAATCCGACCTGGATATCCAGTTTTCGTCCGGGGTGTACCGTGTTGATGCCGCCGTGGTGAACACCCCGGTGGCCATGACCATGAAGGCCATGGACGCAGGCGATGTTGATGGTGACGGCGAGGATGAGGTGGTGCTGGCCAGCGCCAGCGAGATCGTGGTGCAAAAAATGCGGGCCACGGGTGTGGTTCAACTGGCGGCCTTCGCGGTTCCGGCCGGGGTCGAGGTGCATGGGCTGTCCATCGCCGATCTGAACCATAACGGCCGGCAGGAAATCTACGTGAGCGCCCTGGCCGGGAATATGCCGCGGTCCTTCATCCTGGAATGGAGCGCAACCGGTCTCACCTTGCTGGCCCATGACCTCGGCTGGTATATCCGCGTCCTCGCCGTGCCGGGCGAGGGTCCGATGCTGGCCGGCCAGCGCTTCGACGCCGTGGTGGCGGGCCAGCTTTTCTGGCTCAGTTGGCAGGACGGCGCCCTGGTGGCGGACCGCAAGGTGCCGGTGCCCAAGGGGATCGATCTTTTTGATTTCGCCCTGGCCGACCTGAACGGCGATGGCGAGAGCGAAACCATCAGTCTCGACGCCGGCCACCATCTCCAGGTCCACGACGCCCATGGTTCGTTGCTCTGGCGGAGCGACGAACTTTACGGGGCCAACCAGCGGGCGGTCAGCGGGCGACCGGTCGAGGAGGAACTTATCCCCCTGTTTGAGCCCACCCGGCAGCGCTTGCCCGTTCCCTGCCGCCTCGTGGTCGTTGATTTCAACGGCGACGGCAAGAGCGATATCGTGGTGAATGAAAACCGTGCTTCCCTGGACAGTGTCCTGGCCGGCGAGGAGGCCGGGCCCGGCGGCTCGGTCTTCGGGCTTGCCTGGGATGGCAAGCGGCTCCGGCAGGTGTGGGACACCCCGCCCTTGGCCGGCCATGTCATGGACTATCAGATCCGACCCGCGCTCGCCGGGCCTGCGCAGCAAGGCGGACCGGGTCGGCATGCGCCCGTGCGGCTTTACGTCGCCGCGCAGGGCGGCCATGGCATGCTCGGCCTGCCGGGCTTGCCTGCCGCGCAGGGGGAGCAGTTGCTGATTTTTGAGTTGGATCTCGGCTGGCTTTAGGCCAGCGGCGGCCGCCCGGTTTCAGAGACAGGCATCGTAAATCGCTCGCGCTTTCTCATTGTCAGGGGCCATGCGGATGGCCCGGGCGGCCCACTTTTCGGCCCGGCCCGTCATTCTCATGGCCAGATAGGCCTGGGCCAGAGCGATCCAGAGTTCCGGGTCCGGCTCATTTTCCGCGGCCGCCTTTTCCAGGGTCAGGACTCCTTCGTTGAACAATCCCTTCTTGCACAGAGCGATGCCGAGGTATCCGAGAACCTTGGCCCGACCCGGATCCTGTTTGAGGATCTCCCGGCTTGCCTTGATGGTCAGGTCGTGCAGGCCGTGGTCGGCGCAGAACCTGGTCAGCCGTTCCTTCATGTCCGGGTCGTTGGAGTTGATTTTGAAGGCCAGCCGCATCACCCGGCTTGCCTCTGTTGCCTTGTCCTGTTGCAGGAGAAGACGGGCAAAGTCCAGGGCGCGCTCGGCGTGGCGGGGGCTGATGGTCATGGCCCGGGAATAGTTGTCAATGGCCTTGTCGATCCGGCCCATCTGGAAAAAGATCTGACCCATGCCGTGGTAGGAGGTCACGTCGAGCCGGTTGAGTTCCGTGGCCTTCTGGAAGGCGGCCAGACTGTTTGGCAGGTCATTCTTTTTGAGCAAGAGGCGGCCCATTTCCCGGAAGGGCCGGGACAATGTGGGGGAGCTGGCTCCCGCTTTGGCCACCGCGGCCAGGGCCTCGTCGAGTTTCCCCTCTTCTTCCAGTTCCTGGGCGCGGCGCAGCAGCAGGGTCACCTGGCCGGGGTGGGCGGCCTGGTCCAGAAGTTCAGTGATTTTCTGCTCCAGGGTGGCGGTGACAAAAGGTTTGGTCATATAGGCGTCGACATCAACCTCCGCGGCCTCGGCCACCACCTCCATATTGGCCTCGGCGGTGATCATCAAAAAGGGGATGTCGCGCAGCTTGCGGTTGAGGCGGATGCGGTGCAGGAGTTCGGTGCCGGTCAGATAGGGCATGTTGTAATCGGAGATGATGAAGTCGATGGCCGGTTGGCCCTTTTCGACAATCCGCCAGGCGTCGCGGCCGTTGGCCGCCTCCAGGAAGAGCCGGCCGTAATTGATGAGTTTCAACATGGTGCGGATGGAGCGACGCATGGCGTCCACGTCATCGACAATCAGGAAGGTCATCTGGGCCGGGCTTTGCATGGGCATCTGTCCTGGCTTATTGCAGGGGCAGGGTGAAGAAGAAGCGGCTGCCGCCCTCTGCCCGGTTTTCCACCCCCACCCCGCCGCGGTGTTTTTGCACGGCCAGCTTGCAGAAATAGAGACCAAGGCCGGTGCCGGTCCGCAAATCCTGGCCGCGCTGCAGCCGGATGTATTTTTCGAAGATCAGGGTCTGCTCGCTGGCCGGGATGCCGGGCCCCTGATCAGCCACCGAGAAGCACAGATGCTGGCGGCCAGTCATGGGCTCGCACCCCACGGTGATGGTGTGGCCCGGCGCCGAGTAATGCAAGGCGTTCATGAGCAGGTTCTGCAGCACCCGGAGGATGAGTACCCGGTCCAGCCGGATGGGCGGCAGGTCCGGGGGCAGTTGGCTCTCCAGGGTGACGTTCTTGAGGGTTGCCAGCCCCCGAATGTTGGCGAGCGCCTCCTTGAGCAGCATGGCGGGGACGATTTCGTGCTTCAGCAGTTCGAGTTTGCCGTCCTCCATCTGGCCGGTGGTGGCCAAGTTCTCGGCCATGCGCACCGCCTGGTCGCAGCCCATCTGGGCCGCGGTCACGAATTCACTGGTGTTCTCGGTGGCGGAATAGGAGAGGATATCCAGGTTGGCCACCACCTCGGACAGGGGCCCCTTGAGGTCATGGATGAGCATCCGGGAGAGTTCCGCCCGCATGGTTTCCTGGCGGCGCAATTCCTGGTTGCGCCGGCGCAAGGTGTTGCGCTGCTGCCTGGCCTGTTCGGTCAGGCTTGCCTGGATGATGAGGGAGAGCACCAGGGCGCTGAAGTTCATGAGAAAGGCGATGTCATCCTTGAGCAGATCGGTCTGACCCGTCTTGTCCGAGACGTTGATGACGCCGATCAGCCGGTTGCCCTGCAGGACGGGGACCGACAGCAAGGCGTTTTTGCGGTAGGTGCTGTGGCGCGAGCGGAAGCGGTGGTCCTTGGTGATATCGGGAATGAACAACGGTTTTTTGTGGAGGGCCACCCAGGAGGCCACCGAGCTCTCGCTTAAGGGCTGCCGGCCACCGATCAGCTCCGGCCGGCTGGCGGCCTTGATTGTCAAGTGCTGGCCGGCCAGAATCATGATGGAGCCCTGCTCCACCCCGAGGTGATCCAGGATGACCCGCAGAACCCGGTCGATTTTGGCCTCATAGGGCAGGCGTTGGGCCGTGATGAGCTGAACGATTCTGGCGAGACTCGCCAGCAGCCGGTTGGCCATGCCGAGATCGGTGATGGCCGGGGTGCAGGTGGGCGGTACGCCGGCCTTGTCGCGGTCCTCCTGGTCAGTGTGTTTCACCGTACCTCCTTGGAGCGTATTGGACTGTAGGCTATAGGCTGTAGGTTGTTAGGCTAACAGTCTACAGCCTATAGCATGTCCACCTGCACCGTTACTCCCACTCAATGGTGCTGGGCGGCTTGGAGGAGATGTCGTAGACCACCCGGTTCACCCCGCGGACCTCGTTTATTATGCGGCTCGAGATGCGGCCCAGCAAGTCGTAGGGCAGTTTGGACCAGTCGGCGGTCATGGCGTCCACCGAATCGACCGAGCGAATGGCCACCACGTTTTCATAGGTCCGCTCATCGCCCATGACCCCGACGGTCTGGATGGGCAGCAGCACGGCGAAAGACTGCCAGACCTTGCGGTAGTAGCCGGTACGCTTCATCTCCTCCAGAACGATGACGTCGGCCTGTCTGAGGATGTTGAGGCGTTCCTCGGTCAGGGCGCCCAGGATGCGGATGGCCAGCCCCGGTCCCGGGAAGGGTTGCCGAAAGATGGCCTCCTCGGGAATGCCCAGTTCGAGGCCCACCTTGCGCACCTCGTCCTTGAACAGCTCGCGCAGGGGCTCGAGTAGTTCAAGTTTCATGACCGAAGGCAGGCCGCCAACGTTATGGTGGCTCTTGATGACCGCCGACGGCCCCTTGAAGCTCACCGACTCGATGACGTCCGGGTAAAGGGTGCCCTGGGCCAGGAAGCGGACCTCGCCGAGCTTCGCGGCCTCTTTTTCAAAGATCTCGATGAAACCGTAGCCGATGATCTTCCGTTTTTTCTCGGGGTCCGCAACGCCAGCCAGGCGGTCGAGGAAAAATTTCACCCCGTCCACGTGCACCACCTTGAGGCCGGTTTTTTTGCGAAAGTAGGCGAGGACGCTTTCGGTCTCGCCGGTGCGCATGAGGCCGTTGTCCACGTAAATGCAGGTGAGCTGGTCGCCAATGGCCCGATGCACCAAGGCCGCGGTCACCGAGGAGTCCACCCCGCCGGACAGGGCGCAGATCACCTGTTCCTGGCCTACCGTGGCCCGGATGTGATTAACCGTGGTCTGCACAAACGATTCCATGGTCCAGGCCGGCTGGCAGCCGCAGATACCGAAGATGAAGTTGCGGAGCACGTCGGTGCCGATCAGGGTGTGGGCCACCTCGGGGTGGAACTGGACGCCGTGGAAGGGTTTGCTTTCGTGCCGGATGGCGGCGTTGGGCGAGTGTTCGCTGGTGGCTGCGATAACAAAGCCCGGCGCCAGGGTCTCGATGCGGTCGCCGTGGCTCATCCACACCTGGTATTCGGCCCGGCCCGGCTCCAGGCCGGCGAAGAGGCCGTCGGTGGCGAGCACGGCGAGGTCGGCCTTGCCGAACTCCCGCTTGCTGGCTCGCTCCACCCGGCCGCCCGCCTGCATGGTCATGAGCTGGGCGCCGTAGCAGATGCCCAGGACCGGGATGCCGAGATTCAGGAGTTCCGGGTCGCTGATCGGCGCCCCGGGGTCATAGACCGAGGAGGGACCGCCGGACAGGATGAGGCCCATGGGGGCCAGTGCCCGGATGGCGTCGAGCTTCAGGTTGAAGGGATGTATCTCGCAGTAGACCTTCTGCTCCCGGATGCGGCGGGCGATGAGCTGGGTGGTCTGGGATCCGAAGTCCAGGATGATGATTTTTTCATCATGAATAGCCATGCTGAGTCCTCAAGGTTTAGCCAAGGCGGTAGTTGGGGGCCTCTTTGGTGATGCTGACGTCGTGCACATGGCTTTCCTTGAGACCGGCCGTGGTGATCTGCACGAACCGCGCCTTGGCGCGCAGTTCCTTGATGGTGCGGGCGCCGACGTAGCCCATGCCGGACCGCAGCCCGCCCATGAGCTGGAAGATGATATCCGAGAGGGGGCCGCTGAAGGGAACCTGCCCCTCGATGCCTTCGGGCACGAGCTTGGCTGGGTTTTCCACCCGGTCCTGGAAATAGCGGTCGCTGGAGCCCTGTTTCATGGCGCCTAGCGATCCCATGCCCCGATAACCTTTATATGTCCGGCCCTGGAAGAGGAAGGTTTCGCCCGGGGTTTCCTCGGCGCCAGCAAAGAGACTGCCAACCATCACGGCATGGGCGCCGATGCCGATGGCCTTGGTGATGTCGCCGGAATACTTGATGCCGCCGTCGGCGATAATGGGCACGTCGTAGCGGTCGCCGACCTGGGCGCAGTCGCGGATGGCGGTCATCTGGGGGACGCCAACGCCGGCCACGATCCGCGTGGTGCAGATGGAGCCGGGCCCCACCCCGACCTTCACCGCGTCGGCCCCGGCCTTGATTAGATCCTCGGCCCCATCGGCCGTGGCCACGTTGCCGGCAATGATCTGCAGTTCCGGGAAGGCGTCCTTGATGGCGCGCACCGCGGCCAGAACATTCTTCGAGTGGCCGTGGGCCGAATCCACCGCCACCACGTCCACCCCGGCCTGGATCAGCCTGCCCGCGTGGGCAACGCAGTCAGCACCCACGCCTACGGCCGCCCCTACCCGCAATCGGCCCAGGTCGTCCTTGGCCGCATAGGGGTATTTTTTGATCTTCTCCAAGTCCTTGATGGTAATAAGTCCCTTGAGGTTGTTGGCCTCGTCCACCACCAGGAGCTTTTCGATGCGGTGCTGGTGGAGGAGGGCCTTGGATTCCTCCATGGTAATGCCCACCGGGGCGGTGATCAGATTCTTGGCGGTCATCACCTCCCGGACCTTGAGGGACATGTCGGTGACGAAGCGCAGATCCCGGTTGGTGGCGATGCCCACCAGCTTCTTGCCGCGCAACACTGGCACCCCGGAGATCCGGTAGTTCCGCATGATGTCCGCCACCTCGCCAACCGTGTGCTCCTCGCCCACGGTGATGGGGTCGATGATCATGCCGGACTCCGACTTCTTGACCTTGGCGACCTCCATGACCTGATCGTCCACGCTCATATTCTTGTGGATGATGCCAATGCCGCCTTCCCGGGCCATGGTGATGGCGCTGCGGTGTTCGGTAACCGTGTCCATGGCCGAGCTGACCAGGGGCAACTGGATGTTGATGGTCCTGGTCAGGCGGGTGGCCAGGTCCACCTCGGTGGGCAACACGGCCGAGGCCGCAGGCACCAGCAGCAGGTCGTCAAAGGTGAAGGCCTGGGTGACGTTGTCGAGCCGCATGGCGGGTCTCCTTGGTAATGTTGCCGGCGCTACGGCACTGGTTTTGGCATTGCCCCGGTCGGACGGATGCATTAGTATAACCATCCGCCTGAGGCGGCCCCGGGATGAAAGGAGCCCATTGTAGTCCGACTGGGGCCGGAGGGCAACTTTTTATGGCCCCGGACCGCGCGAAAAGCCGCGTTGTCGCCGTCGGCGGCAGCAATACGGGCGACGCAAACAAGACTCCTGGTACCATGGAACACATATTCTTTTGCATCCAACCCCTCCAAACCTCCCCTTGTCAAGGGAGGCTTCAAGACTTCCCCCCTGACAAGGAGGATTGAGGGGGGTGGACTTAAAGGTTACAGAGTAATAGTGGGGAGGCGTCATGGTGATCCTGTGCATAAATCCTGACAATCCACAGGAACGTCTGCTGCGCCAGGCGGTGGAACTCCTGCGGCAGGGTGCGGTCATCTGCTACCCCACCGATACCGTCTATGGCATTGGTTGCGATATTTACAACCACAAGGCGGTGCAGCGTATCTATGAGCTGAAGCGCCGCCCCAAGGACCGGCCGTTCAGTTTTATCTGCGCCAGTCTCAAGAACGTCAGCACCTACTGCCATGTCTCCAACCACGGCTACCGGCTCATGAAGCGTTTCCTGCCCGGCCCCTACACCTTTGTTTTGCCCGCCATGAAGATCGTGCCCAAGATCATGATGACCAGGCAGAAGACCGTGGGCATCCGGGTGCCGGACAATCGCATCTGTAATGGCCTGGTCGAGCTTTTGGGCAACCCGATCGTTACCACCAGCGCCACCTGTCAAGGTGATGAGTGCCTGCCGGAGGATGCCTTTACGGTCGAGGAGCGCCTGGGTCATCGGGTGGACGCGATTATCGACGGCGGGCCGCTTGTCCCCGCGCTCTCCACCATAATCTCACTGGTGGGCGAGGGGCCGGTGGTACTCCGGCAGGGCAAGGGCGATATCACTCAGATGTTTTAGTGAATGCTGAAAGCTGAAGGTGCAGTGGGAATATCGAATACCGAATACCGAATACCGAATATCGAATATCGAATGATGAAGGGAAGAAACTTCGTAACTGGTACTCTGTAACATTTAAGTCCAACCCCCCTCCATCCCCCCTTATCACGGGGGAAGCCTTTAAGCCTCCCTTGATAAGGGGAGGTTTGGAGGGGTTGGATGCGAAAGAATATGTGTTCCATGGTACTGGTGTCATGTCAACGACACTATGTCATTTCGAGTGAAACGAGAAATCTTTCCTTGTCAATGAGCTAGAAAGATTTCTCCCTGCGGTCGAAATGACATTTCAACGTTGACACGACACTAGTACCATGGAACACATATTCTTTCGCATCCAACCCCTCCAAACCTCCCCTTATCAAGGGAGGCTTAAAGGCTTCCCCCGTGATAAGGGGGGATGGAGGGGGGTTGGACTTAAATGTTACAGAGTACCAGTTACGAAGTTTCTTCCCTTCATCATTCGATATTCGATATTCGGTATTCGGTATTCGGTATTCGATATTCCCACTGCACCTTCAGCTTTCAGCATTCACTAAAACATCTGAGTGATATCGCCCTTGCCCTGCCGGAGTACCACCGGCCCCTCGCCCACCAGTGAGATTATGGTGGAGAGCGCGGGGACAAGCGGCCCGCCGTCGATAATCGCGTCCACCCGATGACCCAGGCGCTCCTCGACCGTAAAGGCATCCTCCGGCAGGCACTCATCACCTTGACAGGTGGCGCTGGTGGTAACGATCGGGTTGCCCAAAAGCTCGACCAGGCCATTACAGATGCGAT
>MNYK01000095.1 GCA_001873115.1 Desulfobacterales bacterium CG2_30_60_27
CAAGATTGGATTCTGCCGCAACCAAGAGTTCTTCAAGCCAGCGCGGTTCGGGGAGCGCATCGGGGTTAATGAGCGCAATCCATTTCGACTCCGCAAACACCGCCTCAATTGCAAGATTGTTACCTCTGGCGAAACCAGTATTCCGCTCCTGCGCTATCAATTGCACTGACGGAAACAGACGTGCGGTTAAAAGAGAATTATCCGAGCTCGCGGTGTCCACCATGATGATCTCGTGCGGCTTGAGTGTCTGATCCATCAATGAAATCAAACATCGCTCAAGAAACCGCTCACCGTTCCAGTTGACGATAATGACCGAGACTAGTAGAACGTTTCACTAAAAGACTGTCATTTCGACCGCAGGGAGAAATCTTTATAGCTCATTGCCCTGGAAAGATTTCTCGTTTCACTCGAAATGACAGAAGTGTAAATGTTTTCCTGAAACGATGCTAGCATGGTTCCATGGATGCATGGGGCAGCGGTCAGCTTAAGGTACATGCTGAATGGACATTATCTAGATTCAAGTCTTTTTGAGGGTAGATCATGAAAGTTCTTTTGGGAATGACGTTGCTACTGGTTGCCACCCTGCTGGCAGCACCGGCCATCCAGGCCCGTGACATTGTTCTGGGCATTGGGGAATCGGTGCAGGTGGGTAACGACCGGGTAACCTGCGGAGGAGGGCAGGGCGAGGTCGCCGCACCGCTCAGCACCACCGATTGCCAGCAGTGGGACGACTACTCCAAAACCTGTCTGTACGAACGAACCGTGATGAGCTTTAACGGCGTGGAATGCGTAGAGGAGTGCCAGCATTGGGATAGCTACAGCAAGACCTGTCTTTACGCCACCAAGTGCGAGTTTAACGCCTCGCAGCGCTTGTTCGTACGCACCTCATGCGCTGATTTCGATACCTACGACAATGTTTGTCGGCGAACCAAGCAGGAGAAGATCATCGGTTCCCATGGGCGACGGTAGTGGCCGGACGACTGGTCGGGCGTTCTTTTCTATTTCACTAACTTTTTCATCCTTATTGCATTATTTCAGGACTTCAAAGGTGACGTTCCTGTTTTAGTGATTTAACGGTGTACCAACTCGTCGTTTAACTTACCAAACTATCTCCATTATTTTATAATATTCCACCAGGGAAAGAAGATTTGTGATTTTAAGGACGTCTTCTCATTCTTCCCCCCTACCCCTTGACAATGCTTATTTAAACTTATATAAAATACTTATGAACAGCATCAAGTGGCATACGAGAGCCCTGCGGCAACTCCGCAAAATTGACCGCCAAGACAATGCCGCCATTCGTCTCGCCGTCAATAGCTTGGTCTCTATGCCCTCCTGTTCCGGGGTCAAAGCCTTGACCAATCATGAGTACGGCTACCGGTTGCGTGTTGGGCGTTACCGGGTGTTTTTCGATTTTGACGGCGAAGTTCGGATCGTTGAAATTCAGGAGGTAAAAAAACGCAATGAACACACGTACTGACATTCAAATCATCCATGGCCGGGACGGTGCTCCGGCCTTCGTGGTTATGCCTTACGCCGATTGGCTGGCAAACCGGGACCGACATGAGTCCTTGGTGCCCAACGAGGTGGTCAATCTTACCTTTGACCACGACTGGACACCCATGCGGGCCTGGCGTGAACATCTTGGCCTGACACAAGCCGAGGTGGCCGCCCGCGTCGGTATTTCCCAGGCGGCCTATGCCCAGATGGAAAATGCCGCTAAGCCGCGGCCGGCAACGCTTAAAAAAATTGCAGTGGCGCTTGGTTTGACGCCGGATCAAATTAATTTTTAGCTGGGCTCATCAAAGGGGTCTTCCTGCTTTATTGATTTAAAAACGTACAGCCGTTGTTTCTATCAGCCGTTTTGGACCATACCGCCCTGGACGTCCGAAGTTTGACACCTGATGCCAAACAAAGAGCGCCAAAAGGGGACGCAGGTGTTTTAGTGATTTAGGTCCACCACCAAACCAGTCTTGCACAACTGTCAGGTTGCCCGCCCGCAGGTCCGTTGGTTTTACCGCCATCCCAAAGGATAATTATGAATGTCAGGCAGCATTGCTGCTTTTCACGGGCTCCAGTTCAAAGGCCGCGGCAAAGAGCTGCTTTGTGTATTCGTGTTGCGGGTTCTCAAAGATTTGCTTAGCCGGGCCGGATTCGACGATGCGGCCGTGGTGCATGACCGCGATCTCGTCGGCCAGGGCCCGCACTACCCGCAGATCGTGGGAGATGAAGAGATAGGTCATGTTGTGGCGGCGCTGCAGGTCGCGCAGCAACTCGATGATCTGGGCCTGGATGGTCATGTCCAGGGCGCTGGTGGGTTCGTCCAGGACCAGAAAGCGGGGTTTCAAAATTACCGCCCGGGCAATGGCGATACGCTGGCGCTGGCCGCCGGAGAACTCGTGGGGGTAGCGAGAGACCATGGCCGGCTCCAGGCCCACCTCGAGCAAGCTGGCGGCTACCAGTTGCCGCCGCTCGGCGCGGGTTTTGCCGATATGGTGCACCAAGAGCCCCTCGCCGACGATCTGACCCACGGTAAGCCGGGGGGACAGTGAGCTGAAGGGATCCTGAAAGACCACCTGCATCTCCTTTCTGAGCGGCCGCATCTGGCGGGCGGAAAGTTCGGTGATGTCCACCTGGCCATACTCCACGGTGCCGGTGCAGTTCACCAGGCGGAGCAGGCACATGCCCAGGGTGGACTTGCCCGACCCGGATTCGCCCACCAGGCCGAAGGTGGTGCCCTCGTGGATGGTGAGGGTAACGTCATCCACGGCCTGGATGGATGCCGACTTGCGTCGGAAAAGACCGCTCTGGGCGCCGAATTCGCAGCGCAGGTTGGTAAGCGAAATGATCGGGGCGCTGGGTGGTTTGACCTGGGGCTCGCCCTTGGGCACCGAGTTCAGCAGATGGATGGTATACGGATCCTGCGGCGCGGCAAAGATGCGGGCGGTGGGACCGCGCTCGACAATGCGGCCGTGGTGCATGATGATGACGTGATCGGCGATCTTTTGCACCATGACCAGGTCGTGGGTGATGAGGAGCACGGCCATGCCGAACTCCTTCTGCAACTCCTTGATCAGGGCGAGGATCTGGGCCTGGATGGTGACGTCCAGGGCCGTGGTCGGCTCGTCGGCGACGAGCAGGGCCGGCTTGCAGGCCAGGGCCATGGCGATCATGGCGCGCTGGCGCTGGCCGCCGGAGAGCTGATGCGGGTATGAGTGGAAGCGGTCGGCCGGGTCGGGAATGCCGGTGCGGTCCAGGAGTTCGACGGCCCTTTTTCTGGCCTCGGCCTTGCTCACCCCCTGGTGCAGGACAATGGGCTCGACGATCTGGTCGCCGATGGTGTAGACCGGGTTCAGCGAGGTCATGGGCTCCTGGAAGATCATGGCGATACGGTTGCCCCGCACCCGCCGGATGTCGTTGGCCGAAAGCGTGGTGAGATCACGGCCCTCGAAGAGGATGCGGCCCGTGGTCTTGACGTTGGCCACGGTCTCCAGCAGCCGCAAGATGGAAAGCGCGGTCACCGACTTGCCGGAACCGGACTCGCCAACCAGGGCAAGGGTCTCGTGCGGCTGCATGGCAAAGGAGACTTGCTCCAGCACCCGGCTGGCAACACCGTCCGCAATAAAATCCAGGCAAAGATCTTCGACTTGCAGGAGCGGGGCGGCGGTATCTGGTGTGGCTTGGGGCATGACGGGTTTCCTTTTTTGCATTCAACCGTAGGGTGCGCCGTGCGCACCACATGTGCCTGCGATGGTGCGCACGGCGCACCCTACTTCTTTACACTTTCCTCGGATCAAACGCCTCGCGCAACGCCTCGCCGATAAAAATCAGCAGCACCAGAGTCCCCACCAGCACCACGAAGGTGGAGATGGACAGCCACCAGGCGTCGATATTGTTCTTGCCCTGGGCCAGCAGTTCGCCCAGGCTCGGGGTGGGCGGCGGCACGCCCAGGCCGAGGAAGTCGAGGCTGGTCAGGGCCAGGATGGCGCCGGACATGCGGAAGGGCAGGAAGGTGATCACCGGCGTCATGCCGTTGGGCAGCAGATGGCGGAACATGATAGTCGTGTCGCTTACCCCAAGGGCCTTGGCGGCCAGGACGTAGTCCAGGTTGCGGCCTTTCAGGAACTCGGCCCGCACATAGTCGGAGAGCCCCATCCAGCCGAACAGCGAGAGCAGGATGATGAGCAAGAGAACGCTGGGCTTGAAGATGGAGGCAAAGATGATCAGCAGGTAGAGCTCGGGCATGGCGCTCCAGATCTCGATAAAGCGCTGCATGTAGAGGTCTACCCGACCGGCGAAATAGCCCTGCACCGCGCCGGCCACGATGCCGACCACGGTGCCGACGATGGTGAGGACGAAGGCGAAGAGCACCGACAGCCGGAAGCCGTAGATCAGCCGGGCCAGCACATCGCGGCCGTGGTCATCGGTGCCCAGGAAGTTGCTGCGGGTGGGCGGCGAAGGTACCGGCGCGTTCAGATCCAGGCTGATCGAGGCAAAGGAGTGGGGGTTCAGCGGGAACAGGGCCCAGTTGCCATGGCTGGTGATGTTGCCCCGCACCAGCGGGTCCTGGTAGTCCGCCTCGGTGGCGAAGTCGCCGCCAAAGGTGGTCTCGCTGTAGGTCTGAAAGATGGGGAAATAGTAGCCCCCCTGATAATGGACCAGAAAGGGCTTGTCGTTGCTGATCACCTCGGCGCCGAGGCTTAACACCAAAAGGAGGGTAAAGAGCACCAGACTCCAGTAACCGCGGCGGTTGCTCTTGAAGCGGCGCCAGCGCCGGCGCCACAGGCTTTGCGGGTTGGCCATGGTTACCGCGACTCCACGCTGTCAAAGGTGATGCGCGGGTCGACCATCACATAGGAGAGGTCGGAGAGCAGCCGGGAGATGAGCCCGATGATGGTGAAGAAATAAAGGGTGCCGAGCACCACCGGATAGTCGCGGTTCAAAATGGACTCGTAGGCCAGGAGCCCCATGCCGTCCAGCGAAAAGATGGTCTCGATGAGCAGGCTGCCGGTGAAGAAGGCGGTGACGAACGAGCCCGGAAAGCCGGTGATGATCGGGATGATGGCGTTTCTGAAGATGTGGCGGTAGAGGACGCGGTTTTCCTCCAGCCCCTTGGCCCGGGCGGTGATGACGTACTGCTTGCGGATCTCCTCCAGGAAACTGTTCTTGGTGAGCAGGGTCATGACCGCCAGGCTGCCCACGGCCATGGAGACCACGGGCAACACCATGTGCCAGAGGTAGTCGGTGATCTTGCCCAGGAGGGGCAGAGTCTGCCAGTTGTCAGACACCAGGCCGCGCAGGGGGAAGAGGCTCCAGAAGGAGCCACCGCCGAAAAGGACGATCAAGAGGATACCCAGCACAAAGCCGGGGATGGCGTAACCCACCAGGATGGCCGACGAGGTGAGCACGTCGAAGCGCGAGCCCTCGCGCACCGCCTTGGCTATCCCGAGCGGTATACAGGTGCCGTAAATGATGACAAAGGACCACAGCCCCAGGCTCATGGAGACCGGCAGCTTGGAGATCACCAGGGCGGCGACCGACTGCTGGTGGTAGTAGGAGGTGCCGAAATCAAACACCAGGTAGTGTTTCATCATGAGCCAGAAGCGTTTCATCGGCGGCTGGTCGAAACCGTAGAGCTGCTGCAGCTTGGCAATGCGTTCCTGGTCCAGCCCCTTGGCGCCCTGGTAGAGGGCACTGCCGCCCGTGGCCCGCACCTCGGCGCCGCCACTGCCGTGCCCCTCGATGCGGGCGATGAGCTGCTCCACCGGCCCACCCGGCACGAACTGGGTCACGGCAAAGGTGATGAGCATGATGCCGAATACGGTTGGGATCATGAGGAGCAGGCGGCGGAGAATGTATAAACTCATAGTCTAAAGCTCAAAGCTGAAAGCTGAAAGTCTAAGGTATCTGAAGATCTAAAATTAATTGAATGGGCTGAAATGGCAAGGCAGGTAACTATTTTCATCACACTCTCCAATTGCCTTTTTCCATAGACTTTCAGCTTTGAGCTTTCAGCTTTCAACTTCTTCTACTTCTTCCACCACGTCATCAAGGCCTGCATGGGCGAATAGAAGGTGGGCAGCGGGCCTGGCCGGCCAAAGACGTTCCAGTAGACAACGCGGTGGTGGTCGAGATACCAGTTCGGTACCAGGTAGTAGCCGTACCAGAGGACGCGGTCCAGGGCGCTGCAGGCCGCGCTGAGTTCATCCTGGGTGGTGGCGTAGATCAGTTTGTCCACCAGTTGATCCACCACCGGGTTCTTGATGCCGATGAGGTTGCGGGAGCCCTCGCGGTCGGCGGCGGAAGAATGCCAGAAATCGCGCTGCTCGTTGCCCGGCGACTGCGACTGGCCAAAGACGTAGACCATCATGTCGAAGTCGAAACGTTGCTGCCGCCGGGTATAGAGGGCCGGGTCGATGCTCCGGTAGCTGGCCTTGACGCCCAGGCGTGCGAGGTTTTTTACATAGGCGGCCATGACCCGCTCAAAGGTTGCGGAATCAAGCATGATCTCAAAACTGAAGGGCTCGCCCTTGCTGTTCTGCAGCACGCCGTTCTGCACGGTCCAGCCGGCCGCGGCCAGCAACTCTTGCGCCTGCTTGAGATGCTGGCGCAGGGCGTTCGGGTCCGGGTTGGCAAAGGGGGTGGGCGGGGTGGTGAAGACCTCGGCCACCACCTGCTTACGGAATGGTTCAAGCAGGGCGAGCTCCCTCCCCTTGGGCACCCCCTTGGCCGCGAGAAAGGAGTTGCTGAAGTACGAACCGGCCCGGGTATACTCGTTGAAGAACAGGGCCTGGTTGGCCCATTCAAAGTCAAAGGCCATGGTCAGCGCCTGGCGCACCCGGCGATCGCTAAAGAGCGGCCGCCGGGTGTTGAAGACCAACCCCTGCATGCCCTGGTCGTTGCGGTGGGCCAGGGTTTGTTTGACGATCAGCCCCTGGTCGAACTTGGGGCCGGTCAGGTCGCGGGCCCACTGCTTGGCCATGTTGATCGGCATGAATTCGAATTCACCGGCCTTGAAGGCCTCCACCGCCACGATCTGGTCCTTGTAGTACTTGAAGGTGATGGTGTCGAAGTTGAACTGGCCGCGCCGCACCGGCAGGTCGCGGCCCCAGTAATTGGGGTTGCGGGTGTAGGTGATGAACTTGCCAGGGCTGCTGCCCGTTACCGTATACGGCCCGGAACCAAGCGGCGGCGCCATGGATGGCTCGTCGAAACCGTGTTCCGTGTAGAACTTTTTGGAAAAGATCGGCAGTTGGCTGGCGATCATGTGCAACTCGCGGTTCTTCTGGCGGAAAACAAAGCGCACCTTGTTGGGCGCCAGGATCTCGGCCTTACTGATATCGTTGTAATAGGATTGGTAGAAGGGGTGGGCCTTGTCGCTTTTCAGGGTGTCCAGGGAAAAGGCCACGTCCTCGGCCGTGACCGGCGTGTTGTCGGAAAATTTGGCCGCCGGGTTCAGAGTGAAGGTCACCGACAAGCGGTCGGCGGCCACCTCGATATCTTGGGCCAGCAGGCCATAAGCGGCAAAGGGCTCGTCCAGGCTCGGCTCGGCCAGGGTCTCGAAGACCAGTTCGGACAGGCCGGCCGGCGGGGTGCCCTTCAGGGTGAAGGGGTTCATCTTGTCGAAGCTGCCCAGGTCGTGCAGCAGCAGGGTGCCGCCCTTGACCGCGTCCAGCGAGGTGTAGTCGAAGTAGCTGAACCCGGGTGGATACTTGAGGGTGCCGTCGATGCTGACACCGTGGGCGGCATGCCCGGGCGTAGCGGCCAGCAGGAGGAATACAGCAAGGATGAGGCCGGCGAGTCTGCGCATGGTTGGTCCTTGGCAATTGGATTCAAAGGGAGAATGTTGCCCCATAAGAAGATATTTGCCGCCTGAGGTCAAACAAAAACCGCATGCAGCGGGCACCATTGCCATGACGCCATCTGTTTTGCAACAGACGCTACCGGCCTTTCACATAATTGAAGAGCAACAAATCAACAACGGCCTCATAAAGCCCACCTGGCTCCCCGTATCCAGTCCGACCATTACCTCCTTGCTTTGTAACGCTCTCCGGCCTTGACATGGTTTGTGATTTAACGTAAACCTCCAATAATGAGAGAAAAAGAAACCTCATAGAGAGGAGGATGCAAAGGTGGTTCATGAATTTAATGTTGTTATAGAAAAAGATGAGGATGGCTATTTCGTGGCATCCGTTCCCGCTCTTCGGGGGTGCCACACCCAGGCCAGCTCTTTGGATGTTTTAATAAAAAGAATAAAAGAGGCGATTACGCTCTGCCTTGAAGTCGAACAGCCTGTTTCGAATGAGTTTGTCGGCGTCCAACGTGTAGCCGTCAGCGTATGAGCACCTTCCCAGCCATAACTGGTGGTCGGCTTATACGAGCCCTGCACAAGGTAGGGTTTGAAGTTATCCGTACCAAAGGCAGCCATCATTTCCTGCAACATCCTGACGGCAGGTGTACGGTTGTTCCAGTTCATCGTGGTGAGCATATTGGAAGAGGACTTCTTGCGCAGATTTTGCGAGATTGTGAAATGACACGCGACGAACTTCAAGAGATGCTATGAAAGATAGATGAAATGGGTAGAAATAAGTCTGTCACCTTTTAAGTTGTGACCGGACTTGGAGAACTGATAATGGAACAAATCATTAACCTCCATATCGAAAAACTTCCTGAGGGGGTCTATCTGGCCACCTCCCAAGAGGTTCCCGGCCTGGTTGCCCAAGGAAGGACAGTGGTGGAAACCCTGGAGATCGCCCGTGACGTTGCCAAAAAAATATTCGAGGCCCAGGCTGAACGGCATCAGGGTATAAAATTACCCTCCATAGGAGACTCCTTTGACTACCAATTGGTTGTAGGCATATAACCATGGGCCGTTTGT
>MNYK01000088.1 GCA_001873115.1 Desulfobacterales bacterium CG2_30_60_27
TCATGCGGGGGCGGGCGTCCTGCCCGCCTCCGAGGCGTCCGCGACCTCCCGCGCATCCTGCGCCCGGTCGCGGACGAACCCGCGAAAAGCATTGCCAGGCCGGGAACTCACCTGGGTTGCGGTTCCACTGGATAGTTACCAAAGTTTTAAATTAGTTTCTGCTCGATATGTTTTTTTACTCTGTGCCTTCTGCCTTTGTGCCTAAAACTTCAGACTACAGTCTAACCAACCTAACGGAGGAAAACCCATGCTCAGCAAAAAAATGCAGGATGCCTTCAACGAACAGATGAAGAATGAATTCTTCTCGGCCTATCTTTACATGGCCATGGCCGGCTATTTTCAGTCCGAGGATCTGCCGGGCTTCGCCTCCTGGATGCGAGTGCAGGCCCTGGAGGAGATGACCCACGGCGAGAAATTCTTCAACTTCAGTTGCGAGACCGGCGGCCGCAACCACCTGCTGCCGATCGAAGGCCCCGAAAACAACTTCAAATCACCCGCCGCGGCCTTTGCCCACGGCCTGAAACATGAAAAGTTCGTTACCGACCGCATCAACAAGCTCATGGACATGGCCATCAAGGAAAAAAACCATGCTGCCCGAATTTTTCTCCAGTGGTTTGTCACCGAACAGGTGGAGGAGGAGGGGAGCTTCTCCCTCATCCTGAAAAAGCTTACGCGGGTGGCGGGCGACGGCCGCGGCCTGCTGATGCTTGACCAGGAACTGGGGCAGCGGGTCTTTGTGCCGCCTGGCCCCGCTGCCTGAACCGGCCATGACGAACCGCGGCAACTATCATGAAACTGTTGGCAACTCCAACAGTTTCATGATAGGATAGCGGGCCATGAGATCGGTGACCGGCGACGACTGGCCGCCCGCCATGCCCGATCAAACACCTTACCCGATACCAGATGGCCTCCCAGCGCTACATACCAGATACGCGACCGTCCGCCCCGGAACGACGGCAAGGCGGGGAGCGCCGGCAGGCCCAGGCCGAGGCCCAGGTGCGCTTCCCCTCCTGGCCGGAGCAGCAGGTCCAGTTCTGCACCCGCTATCTGTTCTGGTGTCTGGCCATGGCCTTTTTCAATCTGTCCAAGGGGATCAGCCCGGCCTGGCTGACCCCGCTCCAGATGAACGCGGCCCTGCTGACCTATGTTGGCTGCGTTACCGCCCTGTTTATTCACGCTGGCAAGATCCATTACTGTCCGAGCCGTTTCCGCCTGGCCATGTGGCTGGACATTGCCATTGTGGCCATTGCCGTGGCCAACGATCCTTACCCCCTGCCGCCATCGGAGCTGGTGTTCATCGTCGTGGTGCTGGGCAATGGCATGCGCTACGGCATGCGGATCTTTGCCGAGGCCCTGGCGGGCTCCTTTGCCGCGATCATCCTGGCCTTCATCCTGCGTTTTACCAGGCACGGCCAGGAGTTGAGCCCGGGGCTCGGGTTCTTGAACCTGTTCGGCGGCATCATCCTCGTTTACAGCTATATCCTCATGGGCCGCATTGAAAAAAACCGCAATCAACTGGAACGACAGAGCCGGCTCGACCCGTTGACCGGCGTCATGAACCGGCGGGCCCTGTTCGAAGGCGCCGCGCCCCTCTTCCAGCAGGTGGAAAGAAGCAAAAGCCCCCTGACCGTGATGTTTGCCGACCTGGACAAATTCAAGGCCATCAATGATTCCTTCGGGCACAGCACCGGCGATCAGGTCCTGCGAGACTTTGCCGCCATCCTGCAGCATGCCGTCCGGGGCTACGACCTGGTGGCCCGCCTGGGCGGCGATGAATTCGTTCTGCTCCTGCCCGACGCCACCCTCGACCAGGCCGAACAGACGGCCCGGCGTATCCAGCAGGCCGTGCGGGATTATGCGGCCGCCAAAAAACTGGATTTCAGCGTGAGCTTTGGCCTCGGCGAGGCGCCCCGGCATGGTCGCGACCTGGTGGACATCCTTCATCGGGTCGATATGGCCCTCTACCAGTCAAAAAGCCTCGACCGCCAAAACGGCCTGGAACGGGTGAGAGACGAAACGCCGGCCCCGGCGAGTACCGCCTCTCCGGTTATCTCCTGAATCCTGCAAAACTCCAACGGATTGACTCCAAGTCTGGCCGGCTTACCCCGGCCCGCCGCATTTCCTGCTCCCAGTTCGTCAAGGAATCCCGGACCTCCAAAATGATGGTCATGGCCTCTTTTCGTGTCAGGCTGAAGCGTTCATGCCGACTGAGCAGGTTCTGCAGGCTGGCTTCGGAGCCGAAGTCGCCGACCTGCAAGGCCAGGTGAAAGGTAGCGCTTCCCGCCCGGGCCGGCATGGGCAGTATATCAAAGGCTGGAGAGAGCGACCAGCCGTTCCGGTAAATAAAGCCGTGATTGCGCGGATGGTCGTCTTCGTTACGGACATGCATGTTGAAAGCCATCCGCCGGAAAAGTTCATGCTGCTCCATCTGCACATTTTCAACGAATTTCCGCATCCGGCCGGCGAGTTCAGGGTAAGAAGCCTGTTCCAGCTCGTCGACATCCAGGTCGCTTACGGCCATGGCGCTCAGGAAGGGAATTCTGGCGCCCGCCACCCGGTCGAACCGCTTGATGAGAAAGACGGCCCGGCCGCCCACCACTTCCAGGCGGATTTCTGGCACCCTGATCCCGGACTTGGCGGCAAGGGTCATGGTGGCGAATTCGATGGCCGGATATTTTACCACGGTTTTACTGCTGGCAAATTTGGCGATCCAGGCCTCCCCGTCAATATTCACCGGGCATTTCGGCTGCGCGCCACCCAGTGAGGTGCCCTGCCGAAGCAGGTAAAGGATTTCCGGCGGCAGGGGCTCCTCGGCCATGGCCCGCTCGAAAAGCCGCGCCACCTCGCCAAGCTCGGCCAGGGAGACCGCCTCCCGCGCCTTGGAGGTCGGCTGGTCCGGGGTGGCACCGAAGGAGAGAGCGCCCACCGTCTGGGTCGAGGCCAGGTCGATAAACTCATAATCCCGCAGGGCGCCAAAGGGCACATTGCGTTCCTTGGCCAGGATATACCTGCCCCAACTGTCCGGCAACACGTCCCCGATAACCCCGAAAATCCCATGATTTTTCCGGGTCAGATATTCTGCCCCGGTCAGCGGCAGATTAACCGGGTCCAAGGGAATGGCGTTGGCCCGTTGCAGATAGCGGCGGCCATACTGGAAACGGCCGACGCCAAGGTCCAGGTCCAGGGTAAACAGCCCGGCCGGCACCGGCCCTGGTTCGCCAGCCAGCTCGGTAAAGACGACCCGCTCGAACTCCTTAGAAGTCAAGGCGTTTTTCCTTTTTCAGGCGGATCCGTACCGGCAGGCGCTGCTTGTCCAAAGTCAGGCCGATGCGGTCGTCCTCGGGCTCGGCGAACCGCAAGGATTCGTCCAGTTGGTAAACCTCCAGCGCGGCCAGATAGGTGCCGAATTTAACCGAGGGGTCGCCGGCCTCCATCCTGCGTACCGATGAGACCGACGTACCGATCATGGTCGCGGCCTGCCGCAGGGTTTTCCGCCGCCTTTTGCGGGCGAGTTGCAGGTTGCGCCCGAGACGCCCAAGCCTTTCCTGCATTTGCTCAGAAAACATATATCGCCTCAGTGCTCATATTTGCTATGCTAGATTATCTTAAAGCGTCAAGTCTGATGCATTATAGCATGAATGCCACAGAGAGAGACAATTTTTGTAACTATCCAGCGGAACCTACAATTTCTTCCAGAAAAACCGGGCCAGGGCGGGCCAGGGCGGCGGCGCAAGCGGTACTGGCAAAACCGGGCCGGCCCCTGGCAGGCGTTCCGCCACGGCCTGGGCCAGGGAATGGACATGCCAGCCGGCCCGCCTGGCCCGCCAGCATAAATCCATGTCCGCGTAGCGGTCGCCATAGGCTTCCTCCAGCAGGCCGATCTCCTCAAGCATCTCCGCGCGCATGAACAGGGCGGCCCCTTGCAGCCAGTCGACCTCGACGTTTACGGTCAAATCCCTGTCCGCGTAACGATGACGGTCGCGCCAACGCTGCCCTGGCCAGTCCCGGCCAATGGCCGGGACGGTGGCCAGCAAACTCAATAGAGTAGGAAAGCGGCGCATGGTCGCCTCGGGCCGGCCAACGGCGTCCACGATGCGGGGGCCGGCCAGGCCGACCTCCGGGGTGTCGTCAAGAAAGCCGAGCAGGGCGTGGAGGCAGCCGGGATGGCATAGCAGGTCATCGTCCCAGAGGGCCAGGTAGCGGCCGCGAGCCAGGCGCAGGGCCAGGTTGCTGGCCTCGGCCCAGCTTGGCTGGCCGGGGTTATCGAAGAGGTGGACGGCCGGAAAGTGGCGGCCGAGCATCCCGGCCAGGCCGGGGCCAGTGCCGCAATCCACCACAAAAACCTCGAACATGATCTGGCCGGCCGTGTCGTAGAGCGCCTGCAGGATGGCGCGCAACTGCTCCGGGCCTTGGCGGGCGACGATGCAAAAGCTCAGGTCGGGAACCAGGTCCATGTTCCTCGGGCCTTTCAGGCCTGGAGCTTGTCCCGCACCGTGGGGAACAGCTCCATATTAGTGTGTGGCAGAAAGAGGGCGGCCATGTAGTTGTTCATGAAGTGGGGATTCTCGGCGAGCTCCATGTTGGTCATCAGCCGGCTGACCTCAACGCGCTCGCGGAAACGGACGTGGTCGGTGAGGCTGATCTGGCAGCCCAGCAGGGAGGCGTTACCCAGGTAGAAAAATTTCTCGCGGGCGATATCGGGCAAGAGGCCGATGCAGATGCCGCGCTCCAGGTCGATGTAGGCCCCGAAGTTGCCGGCCAGCACCACCCGGTCGAGGTCGGCGAAGGTCATGCCGACCGACTCCAGCAGGGTCTCGTAGCCGGCGTACATGGCGCCCTTGGCACGGATCAGGTTGTCGAGGTCCACCTCGGTGATGACGATGTCCTCGCCGGTAAGGGAATCGTGGCCCCAGACCATGACGTACTCATAGCCGTCCAGGCCGGGCCGCACCCGGGGGTTGTTCAGGGTCTGGTTGAACTTGCCCTGCTGGTCGATGGCCCCGGCCTCGAGCAGTTCGGAGACCGTGCTGATCAGGCCGGAACCGCAGATGCCGCAAGGCTTGGCCTGGCCAATGGTGACGATCATCGGCTCCAGGGTTTCGGGATGAATGTGGAAGTTCTCGATGGCGCCGCGGCTGGCCCGCATGCCGTGCCGGATGCCGCCGCCCTCGAAGGCCGGCCCGGCCGAACAGGCGGCGCAGACCAGCCACTCCTCGTTGCCGACCACGATCTCGCCGTTGGTGCCGATATCGATGAACAGGGTAAGTTCCGGGCTCTTGTACATCTGGCAGGCATGGACGCCGGCCACGATATCGCCACCCACGAAGCTGGCCACCGAGGAGTACAGGAACAGGCGCACCGAGGGATGGGCGGCAATGCCCAGGGCCGCGGCGCGGGTCAGGGGAAACTGGCTGCAGGTCGGCACATAGGGCGCCTCCCGGATGAACTTTGGATCGAGGCCCAGGAGAAGATGGGACATGGTGGTGTTGCCGGCCGCCATGATATAGCTGATGTCGTGCGGGTTGATGCCCCGGGGGCCGCACACCGCCGCGATCACCCGGTTGGCGGTGGCCACCACCTTGCCCTGCAGGTCGGCCAGCCCGCCTGGCCGCTGCGAGTAGATGATCCGCGAGATGATGTCCTCGCCGCAGGGAATCTGGTCGTTGTACGACGAGGCCTCGCCGATGACCGTGCCGCTGTTGAGGTCGAGGAGCACGCCGCAGACCGTGGTGGTTCCTATGTCTAAAGCCAGGCCGTAAAGCTGAGCGGTGGTGTCACCGGGCTCCACCGCGATAATGCGGTCCGGCTCCTCGGCCCTTTTGCCGCGCAACATGATAACCGTCACCTGCCAGGATGCCTCGCGCAAGATAAAGGGCAGGCTTTTCAGCAGCTCGGGATGGTCGTAGGTGGGCTCCTCGCAGTCATGACAGCGCTGGCGGATGGCCTTGAGCAACCGCTGCAGGTCCGGGATATTGTCGTCCACGGAGGGCGGGGGCAGTTGCAGGAAGCGTTTTTCCACCGGCGGCGCCACCTGCCACTGGCCCACCAGGGCATCGAGCGAACGGGCCGAGATGGCGCGAGTAGTCTTGGGCTTGCGCTTCAAGGACCGGCCATCGGCGGCGATCTCCTCGGGGATGCGGACGGTGATGTCCTCCATCACCTTGGACTGGCAGGCCAGGCGGATACCCTGCGCCTCCTCCTCGGGCCGCAGTTGCATGGCCTTGGCCGCGGCCACCTGGCCCGCTTCGACAACCACCTTGCACTTGCCGCACACCCCGTCGCCGCCGCAGAAGGCATGGATATAAACCCCGGCGTTGGCGGCGGCGGTCAGCAGACTCTCGCCCTCCTCCACCTCGCAGGTGATGTCGTCGGGTAGAAAACGGATGGTTTTTTTCATAGTAAAACTCAGGGGTTCAGGCTGTAGGCGTTTAGCCTGTTAGCAACAGCAAGATACCAGGCAAATCACGCCTTGCCACCATCGTCTTCCCGGCCGGATTGGCTTGTTGACTTTTATTACCTAAAAGGCTACAGCCTAATAAGCTGACAGCCTGAACACACAATCCGCCCAGCATAGCAGGAAGCGCCCGCTTGTCAAGCAGGGTGTGCAGGAAGACTGACATGACCGACGCCATCCACATTCCCCCGTTCGCGGGCTTTCTGCAGTTTGACGTACGCCAGGGCCAAGTAGACGATAACCTGGCCGCAATGACGCGGCTGCTTACCCTGCTCGCCCCGCCAGCCCAGAGTGTGGTCGCCCTGCCCGAACTGTGGGCCACCGGCTTTGCTTACGAACAACTCAAACCCATGGCGGCCCGTACCCCGGAATTGCTGGAACAGTTGGCCAGCCTGGCCGCCCGGTACCAGGTCTTTCTGGCCGGCTCGCTCATGGAAAGAGTTGAGGGGAACGGTGAGTCCCGCTTTCACAACACCATGTACGTCACCGGCCCGGATGGCGTGGTCGGCCGCTATCGCAAGCAGCGCCTGTTCGCGCCCATGGCCGAGGATTGCCACTTTACCGCCGGCATGAGCCCGCGCCCCATGGCCACCCCAGTGGGCCTGCTGGGGGGCCTGGTCTGCTACGACCTGCGCTTCCCGGAGCTGGCGCGGCAGCAGGCCGTTGCGGGCGTTGGCCTCCTGCTGGTGACGGCCCAGTGGCCAACGGCGCGCCTGGCGCACTGGCGCGCCCTCCTCCAGGCGCGGGCCATTGAAAACCAGCTCTTTGTGCTGGCCGCTAACCGGTGCGGCGTAACCGGCGACACCCCCTTCGGTGGCCACTCCATGATCGTGGCGCCGGACGGCGTTATCCTGGTTGAGGCGGGTGATACCGAGGCAACGGCTGGCGCCCCGCTGGATGGCGCATTGCTGGCCACGGTGCGCGGCCGCTTCAACACCGTGGCCCCTAGCCCCTACCCGCTGGCCGACCAGGACAAGATCCAAACTCTGCCGGCCCTGGTTGCGCTGGCACAGCGTTTGCGCCAGACCGGCCGGCGGCTCGTCTTTACCAACGGCTGCTTCGATATCCTGCACCCCGGCCATGTCACCTATCTGGAACAGGCCCGGCAACTGGGCGACTGCCTGATCGTCGGCCTGAACAGCGACAGTTCGGTGCGCGGCCTGAAGGGCGCGGGCCGGCCGGTCAACCGGGAAGAGGACCGGGCCCGGCTGCTCGCCGCCCTGGGCTGTGTCGATTACGTGGTGCTGTTTGCCGAGGAGACGCCGCTTACGCTGATCAAGGCGATCAGGCCCGACCTCCTGGTCAAGGGTGGCGACTGGCCGGTGGAAACCATCGTCGGTGGCCCCGAGGTGCTGGCGGCCGGCGGTCAGGTCCGGTCGATTCCCCTGGTGGGCGAGCATTCCACCACCGCCCTGTTGAACCGCGTCCGTCAGGGGAAGTAGGGGCCCTCGGGCCGGTCGCGGTCGGCGCAGCGCGTCTCCCAGCCGGCCGGCAGATCGGCCTCGGCCAACCCCAGTTGCGCGGCCAGCCGGCCCAGGGTAACCGAGGTGCAGGTGAGGCTGGCTGGCCGCAGTCCGGCTTTGATCTCGTCGCTTTCCTGGCGCAGGAAGCTGATCAGCGCCACCGCCACCTCCTGGCGCAGGGCCTTGACTTCCAGCCCCTGCTGCTGGCAGAATATAGAGCAGCGCTCCCAGTTCATGGCGCAGCGCGCCTGGCCCCGATAATGCGGCTGGTCGCGATTATCCGGCCGCAGATCGCGGAGCAGGATCTCCCGAAAACGTTGCCGCGCCTGGCCCGCCAGGGCAAGACGCTCCGCCGCGGTGAGCACCAGGCCCGGCCCTTCCGGATCCACGCCGAGAAAATGGAGCGCCCCATGGAAGGCCACCGCCGGAATCTCGCCGGAATGGCGGACCATGAGCAGCTCGTCTTCCATGATCCGTGCCCGGTTGCCGGTCATGGGTTGCTCGCCCGTGCGGCACAAAGATCTGGGAACGGTTTCATTATTCTTTTTAAAGCCCATGTTTTTTTGTTCAAGCCGCGCCCCTATCCTACCGATGATAAAGCTGAGTTGAGCAGCTTGTCTGCTCGTACGAAACTTATGCCCTTGTGGTATAAAAGAGAACTCGAAGGTGAATAGTCTGTAGCTGTTGTAGCTATCCAGTGGAACCGCAACCCAGGTGAGTTCCCGGCCTGGAAATGCTTTTCGCGGATTCGTCCGCGACCGGGCGCAGGATGCGCGGGAGGTCGCGGACGCCTCGGAGGCGGGCAGGACGCCCGCCCCCGCA
>MNYK01000043.1 GCA_001873115.1 Desulfobacterales bacterium CG2_30_60_27
TCTGGTCATCAAGGATGGTGTCCCGGTCAGTGGTGTTCAAGTTGATGGTATTCATGATGACTCTCCTTGTGTTGCCATGTTAAGCGTGGCAGTTGCCTTGTTGTTTGCTTTGACTAGTACTAATGCACGGGTTGTGCCAACCATGGCCAGGGCATGGTTTTACGGCAACATCGGCAAACGAATATGCTTGATATTACGTGTTATTCTAGGATATTTATTTTTTTGTCGAGCTATGATTTTTACAGAAAACGGTACTTAATCCATTGAAATGCAATCATTGCAACGCAGTATTGCAATCAGTTGCATGCAACTAATTGCAGTGTTGCAGTTGGTTTCAAAAAGAAGAACTCGCGATGAGATGAGTCATGATAGATGTTCCGCGATTGACATATCAGAGAACCGGGCTCTGCGAACCGTGTTTGATCTGTCGGTGCAGGGCTATCACATTCCTCAAACTTTTCCGTATTGACAAACTGGTTGTTCTTGGGTAGTAATTTCTGTTCATTTTTTCCGCAAAGAATGTGTGCGGCCTTGTTCAGCCTGCCCCCCCCCGGCCCGACACCGGCGGGCGCTCCTGATTCCCATGCCGTGGTTTTTCCCGGGCCGGCCAGGATAGCCAGCGGCGCTTTTACCCGAAAGGCAGGGGGGACGGGCTTGGTGGACGCGCAACATATAAGAGGCTTACCATGGCACTGACCGACAAAGATATTACCCCTGGTTTTGCCGCCGAAGTGGTGGCCCAGCCGGGCGGCGAACACCTGAACCGTTGTTTCAACTGCGGGGCATGCAGCGGCATCTGCCCGGTGAGCCAGGCCATCCCGGAGTTCGACCCCAGAAAGATGATCCACATGGTCCGCATGGGCCTGAAAGAGCGGCTGCTCGCCTCGGACCTGCTCTGGTTCTGCTCCAAGTGCCGGAGCTGTGTGTTTGTCTGCCCCCAGGACGTGCGCTTTGCCGACATCATGGGCGCCCTGCGGGAACTGGCCATGGCCGGCGGCTATATCACCGATCAGGATCTGCTGGACAAGGGCAAGGCCGCCTGGGTGGAACGCGACCTGTGTGTGGCCTGCCTTACCTGTGTGCGGGTCTGCCCTTGGCGCATCCCCAAGATAGACGACCAGGGCGTGGCGGTGATTGACCCCAGGGCCTGCCGCGGCTGCGGCATCTGCCCGGCCGAGTGCCCGGCCAAGGCCATCAAGCAGAACGAATCCGAGGACGAACGGTCGATCGCCGCCTGCGGTGGTGGGCACTAGCGGCTAGCCGCTGGCGTTCGTAGCAATAATTTCTGAAGGAAGAACCAAGATGAGCGATTTCACCCCTGATATTCGGGCCTTTGTCTGCCATTACACGTCGCAGCAGAGCTGTGCCGCCGGGGCCGAAGGCATGGCCGCGGAAGGCTTCCCGGCCAACGTGCGGCTGGCCCGGCAGGTATGCACTGGCAAACTCAAGGTGAGCACCCTGCTGGCCGCCTTCGAGGACGGCGCCGATGGCGTCTACGTGGTGGGCTGCCCGGCCGACCAATGCCACAACGCCATGGGCAGCCAGCGCGCCGCGAAAAGGGTGTTGGCCGTGCGCAAGGCCTTGCAGGAACTGGGTGTGGAGCCGGAGCGTATCGAGATGTTCCACTTGGAGCGCGGCCTGCACCCCGAGTTCATTGCCACGGCTCGGAATATGGATACCCGAATCCGGGCGCTGGGTGTAGGGCCGTTCAAGGGAGAGACAGCATGATTATTGCCGAACGCAAACCCATTGACGAAATCATGGCCATGCTCCAGGGTGTTAAACGCCTCCTGCTGTTGGGCTGCAAAGGCTGCGTCACGGTCTGTTCCGCCGGCGGCGAACGGGAGGTGGAGATCCTGGCCAGCCTCATTCGCCTGGGCAAGAAGAAGGAGGGCCAGCCCATCGAGATCATCGAGGCGGCCCTGACCCGCCAGTGCGACCAGGAATATATCGACTCCATCGACCAATGGGACGGCCAGTACGACGCCATCCTCTCCATGGCCTGCGGCGTGGGGGTGAACTTTATCGCCAACCTGCGGCCCGTCACTCCGGTCTTTCCGGCGGTGAATACCACGAGTTTCGGCGGTTCCCAGCTCCAAGGGGTGTGGACCGAGCAGTGCGCCGGCTGCGGCAACTGTATCCTGCACCTCACCGGCGGCCTCTGCCCGGTGGCCCGTTGCGCCAAGAGCCTGATGAACGGCCCCTGCGGCGGCTCCCAGGACGGCAAGTGCGAGATCAATCCCGAGGTGCCCTGCATCTGGCAGCACATCCATGACCGCTTGCACCGGCTGAACAAGGGCGAGAGCCTCACCGCCATCATGCCCATCCGCGACTGGTCCACCGCTGGCCACGGCGGGCCGCGCAAAACGGTGCGCGACGACCTCACCGTCTAGCTTCCCTTCTGGCCCTTGGCCAGTTTTAATATGGAAAGGCGGAGCCTGTTCGTGGGCTCCGCCTTTTTTTTCGCATGAGCGCAGGGAACGGTCCCATGCGCGGTCCCATCCATTTCCCTTGCACAAAACGACCAGCCTCTTTACCATGGAAGCCGTAGCTTGCCCACCCCTTCGGAAGCCAGCCAGGGAGGCTCGACCCCATGCGGCACGTCCTGACCACTTGCGTATATTGCGGCTGCGGCTGCGGCGTCTACCTGCGGGAAGAGAACGGCCGGGTCACCGGCGCCTCGCCCAGCCGCAACCATCCGGTGTCGCGGGGCAACCTGTGCGTCAAGGGCTGGCACCTGCACGACTTCATTCATTCGCCGAAAAGGCTGACCACGCCGCTCATGCGCAAGAACGGGGAGCTGGTGCCGGTCTCCTGGGACGCGGCCCTGGACTATACGGCTCAAGAACTGGGCCGTATCGGCGCTTCTACTAACGGTCAGGGCATCGGCGTGCTCTCCTCGGCCAAGTGCACCAACGAGGAAAACTTCCTGCTGCAGAAGTTTAGTCGGGCGGTGCTCAAGACCAACAACATCGACCACTGCGCTCGCCTCTGACACGCCCCCACGGTGGCCGGCCTGGCCACCACCTTCGGTTCCGGCGCCATGACCAACGCGATCAACGAGATCGAGGATGCCGAGGTCATTCTGGTCATAGGCTCCAACACCACCGAGGCCCATCCCCAGGTGGCCCGCCGCATGCTGAACGCGGTGGACAAGGGCGCCAAACTCATCGTCATCGACCCGCGCCGCACCAGGCTGGCCGAGTGCGCCACCCTGCACCTGGCCCTTGCGCCCGGCACCGACATCCCGTTGCTTAACGCCATGATGCGGGTCATCCTCGACGAGTCCCTGGCCGACCAGCTCTTCATCGATATGCGCACCGAGAACTTTGCCGCGCTGCGGGCCATGCTCTACCGCCTCGACCTGGCCGAGCTGGAGGCGGTCACCGGCGTGCTTCTGGAGGATATCCGCCGGGCCGCCCAACTCTATGCCCGGGCCCGACGCTCGGTGGTCTGCTATTGCCTTGGCATTACCCAGCATATCTGCGGCACCGCCAACGTGCAGTCCATCGCCAACCTGGCCATGCTGACCGGCCATGTGGAAAAACAGTTCACCGGCGTGGACCCGCTACGCGGCCAGAACAATGTCCAGGGCGCCTGCGACATGGGCGCCCTGCCCAACGTCTTCCCCGGTTACCAGGCAGTGGACAACCGCGATTACCGGGAGAAATTCGAGCGGGTCTGGCAGACCAGGCTGCCGGCGGCGCCGGGCTTAAGCCTGTTGGACATGACCCACAGCGGTGCCTGCGGCCCCATGCGGGCCATGTTCATCATGGGCGAAAATCCCCTGCGCAGCGACCCCTCGCTGGACCGGGTGGAGGAGACCCTGACCAGCCTGGCATTCCTGGCGGTGTCGGATATCTTTCTCACTGAGACGGCGGCGCATGCCCACGTGGTCTTCCCGGCCGCCTCCTTTGCCGAGAAAACCGGCACCTTCACCAACACCGAGCGTCGCGTGCAATTGGTGCGCCAGGCGATCCCGCCCATTGGCGACTGCCGCACCGACGCCGACATCATCATCGCGCTCTCCGGTAGGCTGGGCTATGCCATGGCCTATGAGTCCACCGCCGAGATCATGGAGGAGATCGCCCTGCTGGCCCCGATCTATGCCGGTATCCGCCACGACCGGCTGCGGCACTCGTGGGGCCTGCAGTGGCCTTGCTGGAACACGGCGCATCCGGGCACGCCCTTTCTGCACAAGTATTATTTCACCCGCGGCAAGGGCCACTTCGTCCCCAACGACCACCTGCCGCCCGCCGAACTGCCTTGCCAGGACTTCCCCTTCCTGCTCAACTCCGGCCGCATCTATCATCACTACCATACCGGCAGCATGACCCGGCAGAGCGCCCTGCTCAACCGGGAATGCGGCGAGGCGCTGCTTATGATTCATCCGGCCGACGCGGCCAGGCTCAAAGTCCGAGGCGGCGACCGGCTCTGCATGGCCTCCAGGCGGGGCGCCGTGGAGATCAAGGCCGAGATCACCGACCAGGTGGCCGCGGGCTCGGTGTACACCAACTTCCATTTCGGCGAGACGCCCATCAACCGGCTGACCATCGCGGCGCAAGACCCGGTGGCCCAATGCCCGGAATTCAAGGTCTGCGCCGTGCGGCTGGAGAAACTATGAGGGACGACGCCATGGATCAGGCCTTCATCCTGGCCAAGGACCATTTGAAGAGCTTTCTGCGCAAGGTGAAAAAAGGTCACCGTCTGGTCGCGCCGGTCACCAACCAGCACAACGACACCCTGTTCTGCACCATCAACCACTTGGACCGGGTGCCCATCAACCTTACCGAGCAGGCCCAGAACGGCATCAAGTCCTTCCTTTTTCCCCAGCAGGAAACCCTTGCCACCTATGCGGTCAGCGCGGACGGCTACCGCTTCAACCGGACCGACGTCCGGCCCGAGCCCACGGTCTACTTCGGGGTGCGGCCTTGCGATCTCATGGCAGTGCTGTACATGGACGTGGTCTTCATGGGCGGGGTCAAGGACCAGCACTATCTCGAAAAACGCCAGGACTCCGTGCTCATCGGCCTGAACTGCAATGCCCCCTTTGCCAATTGTTTCTGCTCGGCCACCAAGAGCGGGCCCTTTCTCGAAACCGGCTTTGATCTGATGTTTACCGATCTGGGCGACCGCTTCCTGGTCGAGGTCGGTCGGCCCAAGGGGAGGGAGATGTTGCAGGCCTGGCAGCAGTTTTTCACGCCAGCCGAGGCGGAAGATACCAGGGCTCAGTACCAGCTTTCCCTGGAGGCCATGGCCGGCTTCAGGCTGGACGTCTATGCCGACCAGGCCATCCAGCGGCTGGCGGCGGGCCTGGTACCGGAGTCCGTTTGGGAGCAGCTCTCCCTGCGCTGCCAGGACTGCGCCGGCTGCGCCTACATCTGCCCAACCTGCACCTGCTTCACCATTGTCGACCGGCCTGCCGGGCCTGATTGCGGTGAGCGGCTGCGGAGCTGGGACGCCTGCACCTTTGCCGGCTTTACCCGGCTGGCCGGCGGCCATAACCCGGTGGCCCACAAGATCCACGCCATCCAAACGCGCTTCCTGCACAAGCTCAAATACGACGTGGACAAGCACGGCCGGCCGAGTTGCGTGGGCTGCGGCCGTTGCGTGGGGATATGTTTCGGCGGCACCGACATCGTCAGATTTATAAAAATGGCAGGAGAGGACTGACCATGAGCCTCATGCGCAGCGAAGACTACCTGCCCAGGCCGGCGGTGATCCAGAAGATCATCGCGGAAAATTCCCAGATCAAGACCTTTGTCCTGGCCCTGGCCGACCAGCAGGCCAATCAGGCCTTCACCTACCGGCCCGGTCAGTTCATGATGGTCTCCCTGCCGCATCGCGGCGAGGCGCCCATCTCTTTTTCCTCGACGCCCACCCGGCCCGGCACCATTGAGCTCTCGGTGCGGCGGGCCGGCAGCCTGACTGCTGCCATGCATGCGTTGCAGGCCGGCGATCAGGTGGGCCTGCGCGGCCCCTACGGCCGCCCCTTTGTCATGGAGGATTTGCAGGGCCGGGACCTGCTGGTCGTGGCCGGCGGCATCGGCCTGGCGCCGCTCAGGTCAGTGATCAACGGCTGCCTGGACACCCCGGGCCATGGCAAACTCACCATCCTCTATGGCAGCCGGGTGCCGTCGGACATCGCCTTTCGGGGTGACATCGACATTTGGCAGCACCACCCCGCGGTCACCTGCCACCTCACCGTGGATGCCCCCGAGCCGGGCTGGGACGGGCCAGTCGGTCTGGTCACCGGGCTGTTGGGTCAGGTCAAGGTAGATCCGGCCAGCAGCACCGCCCTGGTCTGCGGGCCGCCGGTGATGATTGCGGCCGTGCTGACCGCCTTGGGCAAGATGGGCTTTGCTGATGAAGAGATCCTCACCACCATGGAGCGCCACATGAAATGCGGCATCGGCGTCTGCCGTCACTGCCACCTGGACAGCAAGCTGGTGTGCGTGGATGGCCCGGTGTTTTCCCGGGCGCAGCTTAAAAAGCTTCAGATGGATAGGCTATAGGGGTTTAGGGGGATGGCTGGAAGCGGTATCGAGAAACCGAAAAAAACAGCGCGCTGTTGGTTAGCTTTTCATAAAAATGGTTTGTCAGGAAAATGGTCTTGGTGTATTGTGGCATGCAGTTAGGCTCTGGCAACTGGTCGATGTTTCCGACTAAGGGCTGTAAGCGAGGCCACTAGAAGAAGTATATAAAGAGGTGCTGGAATGAATACCAAAACATTGATTGATGAAGCCGTGGCCCTGCCAGTAGAAGAAAGGGCCTTGATAGTTGATTCTTTATTGAAAAGCCTTAATCAACCAGAATCAGAACTCGATAAAAAATGGGCTGAAGTTGCAAAGCGCAGGCTAAGCGAATTGAAATCAGGACAGGTTAAGGCGATTCCAGGAGATGAGGTGTTCGCTAAAATTTGGTCAAGGTTCGATAAGTGAAAGTCTCGTTTCATCCGGAAGCTGAAGAGGAATTCAAGGCAGCCATTGAATATTACGAAGAAAAAGGGGTTGGCTTGGGATATGACTTCGCCATCGAAGTATATGAAACCATCAAACGATCCACGGCATTCCCCAAAGCATGGCCAATCATAGAAGCAGACATCAGGCGTTCGTTGGTCAGAAGGTTTCCATTCGGCGTTCTATACTCGGAATATCATCAAGAAATCCATATCGTTGCGGTTATGAATCTGCACAGAGAACCAGACTACTGGAAACACCGGACAGGGAAAGATACTCTTCCAGACAATGCCGATATTTAATTTTTACGTGTGACCCTTAGTTTTTCTGAGGCTGAAAAAGTTAGTGACTCAACTTTCTGACTTAATTTAACTTGCCAGTATTCCGTAATTTTTATTATGCAAAACGCGCATTGTTTCCATAAGCTCTACTGCAGCCCCCATCATTGCATCAATCATCTTGCTGATGACATCAGCAGCAAATTCTCCTGTGCCGCGGATTTTCTCAACGACAAGGGCCATCAGCCGTTGCAGCGCCTCAACCAAGGTCAAATCCTTCACTTCGTCACAGCAGGCATGAAAGAGACTGCCAACCGTCCTCTGGTCGGTATGCAGCCGTTGCCTAAACGCGAGGAACATATAGCGGATCATGACCACGGTCGTATGGCCGATCAGACCGTCATAGTCCCGCAACTGGGCTTCCTTTTCCAGTTTCAGATGCTGCTTGAGCATCTTGAAGCACACCTCGATATCCCATCTCTTGCCGTAGATTCGGATAATTTCCTCGTCAGCCAATTCCAGGTCGGTGGCAAGCACGGCCAGCCAGTCCCTCTTGTGGCGGTGGCGCACAAACACGATTTTTACCTGCTGCCCCTGCTTGGTCTCCACCACGACACTGGCCAAAATCTTTGCCCGGCCAGGTCGTTTTTTCAGCCGAGCGTACAACCTCCCCAACGTATACCATTGCCCGTCATGCTTGTAGAAAACCTTGGGCATGTCCTTCAGCATGCAGATCACCGGACGGTAGCTGGACAGCGTCGCGATGATCACGGGAAAGGAGAACCAACTGTCCATCAGGATATAGTCGGCGTCTATCCCCGCTGCCAACACCCGCTTTACCATCGCGGCCAGCGGTTCGGTCGCCTTGCGGATAGCCTCCATGCGCCGCTTGTGCCCACAGGTCCGCTTGTCGACTGGCTTCCTTGCCTCCTGAATCCTCGACTTCGTATTGGCCGAGGAGCCCAAAACAAAATCCAGGGGAATGAAACTGTAGCCATCCGACCAGCCTATGGTGAGCATGCTGAACCCTCGGAGGGATTTGCCCAGGGTATGATCGAAGACCCAGGCGAGCAGCTCAACCTTTTTCGAACGGTTCCTGTCGTATGTGCTGCTGTCAAAGATCAGAACCTTTTCCCGCTCACCATCGGTGAGCAGAGAAAAAACGCTCACAATTTTCACGGCCAGGCTCAGCATGAGCTTGCGCCAGTTATGCCGGGGGTTGCGCAACAGGGTGTACGCCGCATCCTTGCCAAATCCCAAGGCCTTATTTGTGGCAATGCCGCGAAAGAAATTATTCCCCTCGAAGGGCAGCTTGAAAATCGCGCCGAACACCTTCAGCGGCGAGGCACCACGCAATTTGCAAATGCCAGCGGCATTAAGCAAGTGACCAAGCTGGAAGTCATTAAAAAATGAATCAATGGTATTCTCCAGACGAATTGCCTCTTGCTGCTCAGCCAGTTTCTGTATATACTCCATCAGTCCTTTCTCCTTGTTTTTATTATGTTTTTGCCAAACACAATATACCAGGGACGAAAGGACTTTTCCATTAAAAAATCAATTATTTCATACATTTAATATATGTTTACCCACAAGTCAGAAAGTTGAGTCACAAATTAGTGCAAGTTCATTGGCAAAGGCTATATTCACATCCCGAAAAGCAT
>MNYK01000104.1 GCA_001873115.1 Desulfobacterales bacterium CG2_30_60_27
GTAACTATCCAGTGGAACCGCAACCCAGGTGAGTTCCCGGACTGGCAATGCTTTTCGCGGCTTCGTCCGCGACCGGGCGCAGGATGCGCGGGAGGGCGCGGACGCCTCGGAGGCGGGCAGGACGCCCGCCCCCGCATGAGCGAAAAGTATTTTCAGGCCGGGAACGCTTGACTGCCGACCCAAGCTGGATAGTTACCTTGACGCAAGTCATGTCATGCCCCGACGTCACCGGTTATCATGGAGGCATCATCAACAGCGGAGGCCGGATCATGAAACTGCTGCACGACTTAGGTAATCAGGAGATCAAGGTGGTCTTGGCGGCCCACCCGGCGATCGGGGCAATTCTGGCGCGACGCGACATCGGTTGCGTCAAGTGCGGGGTCGGCACCTGCCTGCTCAAAGACGTAGTGATGGTGCATCACTTAGGCACCGAGGCCGAGGCGGCGATTGCAGCCGAGATCAACGCCTATCTCCGTGGGTAGCCTGTGCTCTACCTCTATCAGGCTCGGTCATGGAACCCGGGAGAAGCAGGGAGACGGGAATACCCTAAGATTGCCGAGGAATGATGCATTACCTGGAAGCAGGAGCGGCGGCGTCCGGCTTACCGCTGCAAAAGCCGGCAATGCGGGCGAGGAATTGCTGGCCGTAATCATCGCGCTTCTGTTGACCGACCCCTTTGACCTGCAGGAACTCCTCCATGGTCGCTGGTCGGCGGCGGACCATATCGCGCAAGGTAGCATCGCCGAAGATGATGTAGGCGGCAACGTTTCGCGTCTGGGCGATCTCCCGGCGCAGTTGGCGCAACGCCTCGAAGAGAGCCCGGTCCACGCCCTCCCAGGAATCCACCTCCACCTTGGCGCGGGCCGGGGCGTTTTTGGCCGGCTGCAGCAGGCGGGGGGCCAGTTCCCCCTTGAGCAGACAGCGACCCGTATCGGTCACCTGCAACACGGCAAATTCACCGACCTTGGCCAGAAAACCCTGCTCCACGAGCTGTTCGATCCAGTCGCGGATGGCGCGCTTGTTCTCCTTGGCCAGGATGCCCCAAGTACTCAAGGCGTCATGCTTCTGTTTGACGATACGTTGGTCGGTTGAGCCGCCCAGCACCATGGCCGTGTATTCACCGCCAAAGCGCTGCTGCAGTCGCACGACACAGGAAAGGATTTTCTGCGCGATGATCAGTGGCTCGGCCACCAGGTCGAGTTCGCCGAGGCAGACGTCGCAGGCGTCGCAGGCCGCCCCCTTGTGTTTCTCCCCGAAGTATTCCACCAGGGCCCGGTGCCGGCATGAGACCCCGGCGCAGAAGCCATGCATGGCGCCCAGGGCCGCCAGCGCCCCGGCCTGGGCCTCGGCCGGCATATTGGTGAGCATCAGTTTCCAGGTCATGAAATCCTGGCCGGAATAAAACAGGCAACACTCGGCCGGCAAGCCGTCGCGGCCGGCGCGACCGCTCTCCTGCTGGTAATGCTCCAGCGACTTCGGCATGCCGGCGTGGATAACGTAGCGCACATTGGACTTGTCGATCCCCATGCCGAAGGCCACCGTGGCCACGATGATCTCCACCTTTTCCCGAATGAAATCGTCCTGGTTGCGCCGCCGCTCCTCGTCGGCCAGGCCGGCGTGATATGGCCGCACCCGGTAACCGGCCTCGCTTAAGGCCAGGCAGGTTTTGTCCACGTCCTTACGGGTGATGCAGTAGACGATCCCCGATTCACCGGCATGCCGGTCCAGCACCTCACGAATCTGGCTCAGCCGGTTGGCGCGCCGCCGCACCTTGTAGACCAGATTCGGCCGGTCGACCGGTCCCACCAGGATGGCCGGTTTGACCAGGCCAAGCTGCTCGGCAATGTCTTGGCGAACCCGGGCGGTGGCCGTGGCTGTGTAGGCGTGAACCGCGACCCCTGGGAAGGTTTCCTTCAACCGCCGCAACTGCCGGTACTCGGGCCGGAAATCATGGCCCCAGGCGCTGATGCAGTGGGCCTCGTCAATGGCAAAGAGGGAGATCTTCACCCCCTGCAAAAAGGCCAGGGTTCGTTCCTGCACCAGGCGCTCGGGGGCCAGGTAAAGCAGGCGCAGCTCCCCGGCCCGAATGGCGGCGGCAATCCGCTGGCCCTCGGCCGCGGTGACCATGCTGTGCATGCCGGCCGCCGCTACCCCGCAACCTTGCAGGGCATCGATCTGGTCCTTCATCAGGGAGATAAGCGGCGAGACTACCACGGCCAGCCCGTCCAGGCACAGGGCCGGGGCCTGGAAACAGAGGGACTTGCCGCCGCCGGTAGGCAGCACCACCACCGAGTCGCGACTTGCCAGCACGCAGCCCATGGCCGCGGCCTGCATGGGCAGCAAGGAGTCGTAGCCCCAAAACTTCTGGAGAACGGCGCGCAGCGCGGGCGGGGTGGCAGGGTCTGGCTGATCAGGCATGCAAACTTCCCAGGGATTAAATCATTTTAAAAATTATTGGTGGCGATGGTGATCCTTGGGTTCCTGCAGGACCATCATTATTATTTGCGAAGCAGGTTAATTATCCTAACACTCCGAGACGGGAATGCAACTATTTTTTCACTCTTTTTCTCTGGCTCTTTTCGAAACGCCTGAGGTGGATCCCCCTTCTCCGATATCACCAGGAAAATCACCGGTATTACTGACAGACACAATTAAAAAAGCAGGGGCCCGCAAGGGCCTCTGCTTTAACAGGGAGGAATATGGAAGAAAAAATTGGCCGGTAAACGCCTGCTAAGCCCGCCTGCCAAGCACCCAAACGGCACCCATGAGTAAGCGTTTACCCCACCCTTAAGGTTTACGGCGCATGCCGAGCAGGCCGACCAGCCCGCTTCCCAGCAAAACCAAGGCGCCCGGCAGGGGCACACAAGGAGCATCAGTAGTAAGATTGGCGGCCGACACCGTGTAGTTTGTTCCACCAACAATCGCCATCATGCTGTTGATTGCCTTGGGGTCGGGGCAGTAATATTCAAGGGCAAAGTAATCCGGGTCATTGCCGCCAGTATTGCCGCCAAGGTTAAGGTGTGCGCCAGCGACGTAAAAAATTTGCGTTAGATTTACCAGATCAATGGCCGTGCCGCCAGCAATGGTAAAGCTCGCCCCGGTCACCGCTCCGCCAGCAATGGTGACAGCGGCATCAAACTGGAGACCTCCCCCCTCATCAGTAGTGCCAAAAAAATTAATGGTTGAGGCCAACGCCATTACCGGGGTGACCAACAATACCCCTGCCAGTAACAGCCCAAGCATATTTCTTTTCAATCGGGTTCTCATTTTATTCTCCTGACTTTGCTAAGTTACGGATAAAATCATCCCTTCTTGCGGCGGCGATAGCCTGCGGCGCCAACCAGACCCGTGCCAAAGAGCAGCATGGTAGCCGGCTCCGGAACCGGATTGGTGGTAGGTGGAGCGGCAATCTCGACATTCAGCTCAAAGCTCACATTCCCCATCCCGGTATCAGCCCAGCCGGTGATAGTACTACCGTCGGCGCCAAACAAGGGACGGTTGAAACCGGTGGTGATTGCGGCATAGTATGTTCCGTCGGTCGGTAACGTAAAATCAAGCGCCGGCGGCGGGTTACTGCCAAGACTATCGGCACGGGTCTCGTACTTGCCTAGCTCATTGAACAAAAAAAGCCTGGTGTCATCATTGTTGAAGACGGTCCCGGGGCCAAACTGCACCACATTGACCGACAGGCTCACCATATCCCCGGCATTGCCCAAAAAATTGAAAATCTGATGGCCGTTGCTCACAGCCCCTGAAGCAGAACCAGCCCCTGAAGAAACATCGATCGATGTCGAGGGGGTTAAGGCCAAAGGGAGAGCACTTACGGTAACGGCGAAGCCGTTAACTGTTAACAAAGCGCCTGCCGCTAACAACCATTTTTTCATTCCTGCATCGCACATTTTTTGCACTCCTCTTTTCATAATTTTTTCTCCTTCTCCGCAACCCCTGTAAGATGTTGGCTTGAGCAGCCTGCCGACCAGCGGCGCAGATTGTTAATTGTTAGTAATTCTTCTCTCGGATACCCCAATAGAGATCGCCAGCTCTGCCTGCATCCTACAAAACATTGGCCATACCTCCTTGTAGTTAATATTAATAAGCAAAAACCATGCCAACCAGCAACAAATATCATTAATCACTTTAATTTAAAAGAGTTACCTGTGCAGACCCGCCGAATCACAACCCAACGAACCCAGCCAATTTTCCAGGAATCCGGACAATTTTTCCGGATTTAAGGAATCACTTAATAATTAATATCGCAAGAGTTTTTTGATAAAAAATATGTATCCATTAATTTTCGTGGTGCGTAACATAAGATTACCAGCCTCGTTGACGGTCGCATTGACAACGAAGGCGCTACGCCAACCCCGGCCTCCCGCATAAACACCGTTTGCGACAGCACTTGCAAAACCCCTGGAACACGTTATTATGTCTCTATGAATAATCGTACAGTAACAACCCGAAGCCAAGTCAAGCAAAAAAACCTGCTGATCTTCACAATCGCCGCCTTTTTCGCCGGTTTTTTGTGCGGGGTAATATTTACCGTCTACAAGACTGGCGCCCCGGTTCCCCGGCCCCAGCAGGAGACGCAGGCCCCTGCCGGAGGCGGCATGACCATGGAGCAGACCAGCAACCTGCTGGCCCTCGAAAAAGAGGTCGCCGTGCATCCGGACAATACCAACGCCTGGATTGAAATCGGCAATACCTATTTCGATACGGACCAGCATGCCCAGGCCATCAAGGCCTATACCAAGGCCCTGGAACTGGCCCCGAACAATGCCAACGTGCTGACCGACCTCGGCGTCATGTATCAACGCAACCACCAGCCGGACGTGGCCATCGCCACCTTTGACAAGGCCATCCAGGCCGACCCCCGCCACGAGCCCTCCCGGTTGAACAAGGCCATCGTCCAGATGTACGACCTGAAAAACGAGACGGCCGCCACCCGGACCCTGCAAGATTTGCTGGCAATAAACCCCGTTGCCGTTGGCCCCAACGGTATGCCGGTTACCGAAATGCTGAAGAGCTTCCAGCAGCACCGCGACGAAAACGCGCCGGTCAAATAAACCAACGGCGTTTTGCCCCCATTTTCTTTGATTTTCTTGTAACTATCCAGTGGAACCGCAACCCAGGTGAGTTCCCGGACTGGCAATGCTTTTTGCGGGTTCGTCCGCGACCTCAGGCGCAGGCTGCGCGGGAGGTCGCGGACGCCTCGGAGGCGGGCAGGACGCCCGCCGAGAATGAGCGAAAAGTATTTTCAGACCGGGAACGCTTGACTGCCGACACAAGCTGGATCGTTACGATTTTCTTTAATATTTTGGACCACGAGTTCGCAACAGCATGAAAAAACTGCTAAACTGTTGGGAATTCATGAATTGCGGTCGGCAACCGGGCGGCGCCAAGGTCGCGGTTAACGGAGTTTGCCCTGCGGCCACGGCCAAGCCCTATCACGGGGTGAACCACGGCAAGAATGCCGGGCGCTTCTGCTGGAAGGTGGCGGGCACCATGTGCACCCAGGCCATCAGCAGCTCCTTTGCCGGAAACTTTCTGACTTGTCTGGAGTGCCCATTCTTCAAGAAAGTGGCGCAAGAGGAAGGCAAGGCATTCCGCTAAAGGCCAGCGCCACGTCTCCTCTCTTCATGGGGTCGCAGCCGACCAAACGCCCAAAACGCTCCGCAATAACCCTGCCCCGTTGTCGGTCGACAAAATAACTTACACCTCCATGTGACCGCGCCTCGTTCGGCGCACCATAGGAAACGGCCCGGGGTCACCGGGCCGTTTCCTATGCATCAAGGTGCTATCCGCAACAGTTTACCGCTTGATGTTGATCAAATCGGTGAGCATCTCATCCACGGTGGTGATGATCTTGGAGTTGGCCTGGAAGCCGCGCTGGGTGGTGATCAGCCGCACGAACTCGGAACCGATGTCCACGTTGGACTGCTCCAGGGCATTGGGGGCGATGGAGCCCAGGCCGTTGGTGCCGGGCGCGCCGGTAATCGGGGCGCCGGACTTGGTGGTCTGGGTGTAGATGTTGCCACCCTCCTTGAACAGGCCGTCCAAATTGTTGAAGGTGGCCAGGGCCACCTGGGCCCGCTGCAGCACCTGGCCATTGGAATAGGCGCCGGTGATGATGCCGTCGGTGTCCACCGACACCGACTGCAGGAAGCCGGAGGCAAAACCGTTCTGGTCCTGGAAGATGGTGGTGGAGCTGTTGGCGTACTGGGTGGAACTCAGGGCCTCGGCTTCAAAAACCGAGCTCACCATGGTGCCCTGACGGCTGCCGTCCTCGCTGCTGTCGCCGGGAATCGTGCTGAAAGGCGTGGCCGCCGCTCCGAATATGGCCGGCGCGCCACCGCCGTAAGTGATCCCTGAAATCGCCAGGACACCGGGATGGTCCGAGGAGGTGGAGGTCCGATCGGTAAGCACCAGGCGGCCGGCGCCGTCAATCTGGGCGTTGGCCCCAAAGGTGCTCTCAAGCCAGGTCAGGAGATCCTGGACCGTGCCACCAGCTACGGCGGTGTATGCCGTCGCCGGCACCGGGACGTTATCCGACGTAGTACCGGCAAAGGTGAAGGTGTTGCCGCCCACAACGGGGCCGGCGCCGCTGCTGGCATAAACCGCGTCCCAGCCGCTGTCGGCGTTGATGACCGGCGGGGTCATGCCGGCCGTGGCAAGGGCCCGCCCAGGCGAGAGGATCTGCTGCTTGGAGGTGGTGATATTGATCTGGCTGCCAAAGGGATCGGCGCCGCTGGCCGCCACGTTAGTGAAACTCGAGACATAAAAACCAGAGGAGACGCCGGCGCTCAGATCGGTGAGCTTGAGGCGGCCCAGGCTGTCGACCGTGGCGGTACAACTAAACTGGCCGCCCAGGGCATTGAGGAAGTCGCTAACCTTATCCGTACCGGTCACCGTATAGGTCCAAGGTCCGACCGCGGCGCCCAGATTGTCGTAGCCTGCAAAAGAGAAGGTGTCGCCGACGGCCAGGGCATTGCCGTTTTGATCGTAAACCGAGGTCATGAGGGTCTCTTTGGTAATGTAGGAGCTGGTGCCGGAGTTGGCAAAGGCCCCCAAGTCGCTCACCAGAATCTGGTTCTGGCCGCTCTGCAGGCCGGTGTAGCGCGCCCCGAAGTTGATCTGAATGGGGCTGTTGACCGTATCGCCGGTAAAATTCACCGGAAAGCTGTAATAGGATTCCGCCGTGTCCAGGGTGATACGGTTGGTGAGCTGGGCCGGTTCGACCCGGCCGTCCGGCGGCACGTTCCAGGCGTTGATGGCATCGATCGCGCCCGAGGTGGAGTAATCGATGGTGCCGTAGAGCAAGGAGCCCGCGCCCTTCTGCCGGGGATCCTCATAATTATAGCGCTCATAGGGCGGGTAGATGTCCTTCTGCTCCTCGGTAAAGGCGCGCATATCCTCCTGGGGATTGACGGTGACCAGAAACTCCCACTGGTTATCCTTGGAGGTGCGGTCGAAGTAGACGGTGATGTCGTGGCTGGCGCCCTTGGAGTCAAAGACCTTGATGGCCGTGGTATATTCGTAGTTACTGGAGGTGATCGGCGGCGAGGGATTTACCGAGGCGGCGTTGCGGGCGTCCCAGGCGTCGAAAAGACGGGTCTCGTTGGTCTCGTTGGCCACCCGGGCATCGACGTTGGTGATGACCTCGATGCGTTCCGTGGGCGTGGGCGGGGTGGACTTGCCGATCTGGATGTCGCCGATGGTGCCCTGCCTCTCGCCGGTGGTGGTCTCCAGGGTCCAGCCCTGGACGAAGCTGCCGGTCGGGTTGACCAGGTTGCCCTCCTGGTCGAAACGGAATTGGCCGGCCCGGGAGAACATGTTGGCCTCGGCGTTGTCCCCCGCACGCAGCATGAAGAAGCCCTGGCCGCCGATGGCCATGTCGGTGGGGGTGGAGGAACTCTCAAAGGAGCCCTGGGCGAAGAGGCCATCCACCGTGGCCAGGGTCACGCCACGGCCCACCTGGGCCGAACCGGCCGCCGTGGATACCGACTGCGACAAGACGTCCTGAAAAGAGGCGCGGCTGGACTTGAAGGCGATGGTGTTGACGTTGGCCACGTTGTCGCCCAACACGCTCATGGCCTCGCCCATGGTGTTCAAACCGCTGATGCTTGAGAATAAAGAACTTGAGACGCCCATTGTCTTTCCTCCAGAGAAAGTTTCCCGTGAATAATAATCCGTATAACCCCGTGCCGCCACGCCGGGGGCGTCTTACATGACCTGCAGCACATCGGCCGTGCCGATGCTGACCTGGTTGTCCAGGGTGAGCATGGCCTTGCCGGAGTCAAACTGCACCCCGGTAACCTTGCCGGTCATCTTGTACTTGATATCGGCCATCGCGCCGCTGGCGTCAATGGCCTTGACCTCGTAACGGTAGAGGCCGTCCGCCACCACCTGGCCACCGTTGTTCTTGCCGTCCCAGGTCATTGCAAAGGTGCCCGCCTTCATGGCGCCCAAGTCCATGCTGCGCACCAGGGCGCCTTTGGCGTCGTATACGTACAGAGTGGCATCCTCCATGGGCTCCACCAGGGTGAACTCGCCTTTGCCGGCCACGCCGGCAGTAACCCCGAGGTCATTACCCGCAGCCTGGACATTCTTGTCCAGCAGGGTGAGGAGCTGCAGGTTGTTCTGCGAGGTCTGGTAGTCCAGCAGCTTCTTCATGTTGTCGCTCATCTGCATGGTCGCCTCCATGCTGCTGAACTGCGCCAGTTGCGAGGCCATCTCCGTGCTGTCCAGGGGTTTGGTGGGATCCTGGTATTGCAGTTGAGTGATGAACAGGGTCATGAAGTCCTGACGGTCCATGGTACTTTTACCCACGGTCTTCAGTTCAGGGGCCGCCGAGCTAAGCAGACCGGTTGTGGATGCTACACTCACGATGGTATCCTCCGTGCTTACATGAAAAGATCGATCCCGCCTGCCCTGGCCGGGGCGGCCGCCTGCCGATATAGTACGTCCTCGGGCAGCTTTGCGACATGCACCCGGCCGCCTTCCCATGGTTGTTGCATGGCAAGGTCAAAACCTTGCTGGCCGCCGTTGGCCTTGTCGTGATAATCAAGCGAGGCCGAGCACTGTTCCAGGACAAAGCCATGCTTCTCCAGATTGTCACGAAACTGCTGCATGTGCTGCTCCAGGATTTCCTTGACCTGATGGTTATGCATGGAAAAATCAACAGACACCTGCTCGTTGCGCACATGCAGGACGACCTTGACCTCGCCCAGATCCTCGGGGAACAATTTCAGCACCAGATGGTGTTCGTTGTTCCGGGCGCCGTGCAGCACGCCCTGGCTCAACTGCTCCATGGTCTGTTGCACCAGAACAGGCACGGTGCGCGGCAGGGACGCGGGCTCCTGAGTCACCTGGGCCACAACCGTTTCCTGCGCCGAACTGGCGGCCATGGCGGCCGGCTGCGGTGCATGGTCAAGAGCGGCCCTGAATTTTTCCGGCCCGGCCTCCAGACCTGGCGGGGAAGGCTCCGCAACCGGGGAGGCTGCGGCCTCGGGCGTTTCCGCCTCCGTCTCCGTGTCCAGACCAAACAGGCCAACCTGATCCTGGCTTTGGTCGGGCTGCGTACTAGCCGGCCTGCCGCTTGCCGGGACTACCGGCGCAGCCGACGATTTCACCCCGCTGACCTGCACCGTGGATTGGTCCACGGTTGCCAACAACTTCTGATAAATACTTTCAATGGCATTCTGCACCACCGGGGTCCAGCCGACCCCCTGCTCCTTGAAACCAGCCTGAGTGAAAACCTCCTCAAGACGCTGCAGGAAGGCGGTTGGATCAACCTGGGGCCGGGCCGCCTGGATATTCTGGATGGCCCGGGCGAGCAGATCCTTCAAGCCCTGCACGCTTAAAGTGGCGACGGGTTGCTCGCCGAACGCGGGCAAACTGGTCTGATTGCCGGCCGTGGACTGGATGGACTGAGTGGACGCGGTGGACTGAGCGCCGGCCGTGGCCAACAGGGTACGCAGCTTGTCCGCCGACAGCCCGGCCCGCCGCAGCACGGCCTGCAGTTGCTCCAGATCCAAGGGGCTCAACGGCACGGCCTGGTCTGCCGCGCCGACCGGCAGGTCTTTTAAGGCTGCCAGCAACAACGAAAGATCAAGGGTATCATCCTTGGTGATAACCTTGGCGGCTATGACATCCAGGGATTCCACCTCAATCCCCATTTGGGCCAGCAGGGACTGAAACAGGGGCAGGTCTGTGTCCGGCACCGTGATGGGCTGGCCCTTGGCGAGCGTGGCAAAGTAACTGGCCATGGCGTCCAGCAACTGGCCGAGGCTGATCTTTGCCTTGTTGTTAACCAGGGGTTGCACAAACTTGCCGACCTGCTCACTGGTCATGCCGGCCGCAACCCCGAGTTGCTCCAGCAGACCGGTGTCGGGCACGGCGACCTCCCAATCCCCTGGCCCGGTCCGCACCGGGTCGGCCTGTTGGCGAAGCAGGGCCATCATCTGCTGAAGCAGCCCGGCCACCGTGTCGATGGCCTCCAGGTTGATGGCCTTGTCCAGAGGGCGGCCGGGGCCGCCGGCCTCGCCCCCGGCGCCTGCCGCGCTCGCGGCGGGAACGCCGAACAGGTTGTCCAGGTGCTTACCCGTCTCGGCCTGGGTCTTGGTCAAGAAGTTTGCAAAGGAAGCGGTTGCCGACGTCCCACCCGCCCGACCCATGGCCGTGCCGGGCAAGAGGCCCGCGGTTTCCTGCAGGACATTCATGGTCAGAATATTCACCGATTTCCCCCTCTGCCTGGTGCCGATGCCGAAAAAACCACCTCGCGCGGTCTTGCCGGTCATCCTGCTTCACACTAAAGCAAGCGGCATGCCAACCTTCTCCCGCAACGCCGGACTGCCAGACATCCCCCTGTAATTAAAAGAAATAATAATAGACTATTGGCGCCCCGCAGCCGACGGCACCGGGCGGGCGCAACCGTTGGCAGCCCCTGGCCGCATGCCGGAAACCACCGGCCGGCGCCCCTGCGGAGCGGCACGCGCGCCAGAACTTTATAAAAAATTGGGGGTGGGAAAGAATTGCCGAGAGTCGGCGTGGAGAAGAAGTTTTTGCCCGGGCCGGCAGCCGGGCCAAGCACCGGCGAACCGATGAAGTTCTCTTCACTTCATCATTCGATATTCGACATTCGATGTTCGATATTCCTCTGTGCCTTACTGCTTCTGCGCCTTCTGCCTCTGTGCCCCTGTGCCTTCCGCCTCTGTGCCTTTCTCCTGAAGCAACCCAATCAGCTTGCTCACCCGCACCGCCTTTTCCGGCTCGAGCTTGGGCATAATCTTGGCCACCAGATCGGTTTTCATGGCCTGCAGCACCTCGGCCACTGTCGTGTCCTCCATGCTGTTCAGCAGGGGGGCGACCTTGGAGGGACTCATGGCGCTGTAAACCGCGATCAGGTTTTTAAAGCGCTTGCCATGGATGCCCTTCAGTTCGTCAAGCTGGCTCGCCACCTCTTTCTGCAGCTTGGCAAAACGCGCCAATTTTGTATCGAGTTCAGTCTGCAGGGCGGTGAGTTCCTGTTCCTTCCGCGCCAGGGCCTGCTCCTGGGCGGCCACGGACTGCTCCCGCGCCTGCACCGTGGTGGCCTGGGCCACCTCCTTCGCAGTTACCTGTGGTGGTTTATTCTTCGCACCGGCCTCCACCAACGGCGCGGCCCAGGATGGGTAAGCAATGGTCAGCCCGAGACAACCCACAACTAGCAGCATTAAGAACCGTTTCATCGCTTCCTCGACCTGTGGCGCCGGTCATCGACGCCGTGTTGCGATTTCATTACATCCTGCCCTTGCCGTACCGCAAAATGGCCTGCTCATCGCTTTGCTTCTGTTCCCGCTTCAGGGTTTCGGCAATAAACAGACGGTAATCCTTCTCCTTGAGACGATCCATGACCTTACGGTCCTGCATACGGCGGGCAAGTTCCTGACGGCAGTCCTCCACCACCCGGCCTTGGCCCGCCACCGTATCTGCCTGCCCCGCAATCTCCCGTTCCATGCCCAGCAGGCCCTCCACGTAAAGGGCATACAGGCTGGCCGCCATGGCCCCCTGCTTCCGCTGTTCCAGGTCGGCCATCATGGCCTGCCGCTCATCTTGCAACCGCTGAAGACGTTGGCGATAGTCCTCCAGCAGGCGCTGCTCACGAGACAGGGCAAGCTGCGCCTTCTCCTCAAGACTGGTCCGAAAAAAAAGCACGGACTGCAATCGGAACTTGAAGGCCATGACCTACCCTGCCTCCCCTTCCCGCGGCACCCGGTCCTCGACGCGCCGACCGCTGACCACCCGCCGCTTGAGGTCAAAGAGACCCAGCAACTCCTCGCGGCTGTCCGCCAGGGAGGACCGCTCCAGAATCGGCTGCCGCAGGTAGGCGTTAATCCGCTCGATCATCTGGATGGCCTCGTCGATCTTCGGGTTACTCCCCTTGGCATAGGCGCCGATATTGATGAGATCCTCGGAGCGCCGATAGGTGGCCAGGGTATCGAGAAACCGGTGGGCAATGCCTGTCTGCTCCTGGACCACCACATCGCTCATGCACCGGCTGATGCTGCCCAGAACCTCGATGGCCGGATAATGACCGCGGCTCGCCAGTTCGCGGGAGAGCAAAATGTGACCGTCGACGATGGAGCGCACCGCGTCGGCGATCGGTTCGTTCATGTCGTCGCCCTCAACCAGCACCGTGAAGATGCCGGTAATACTGCCCTTGCCCTTGCAGGCGCCGGCCCGTTCCAGCAGCTTGGGAAGCTGGGAAAAGACCGAGGGCGTATAGCCCCGTGAGGTGGGCGGTTCGCCGATGGCCAGCCCCACCTCCCGGCTGGACATGGCGAAGCGGGTGACCGAGTCCATCATCATGATGACGTCGCGGCCCAGGTCACGGAAATATTCGGAAATGGCCATGGCCAGATAGGCGCCACGCATGCGGACCAAGGGCGGCTGGTCGGAAGTGGCCACCACCACCACCGAGCGCGCCATGCCCTCGGGCCCCAGATCGCGCTCGATGAAGTCCCTGAGTTCGCGACCCCGCTCGCCAATGAGGGCGATGACCGAGACGTCGGCCGCGGTATGGCGGGCGATCATCCCCATGAGTACGCTCTTGCCCACCCCGGAGCCGGCCAGGATGCCGATCCGCTGCCCCTTGCCCAGGGTCAGGAGACCGTTGATGGCCCGGATACCCACGTCCACCGGTTCGAGAACCCGCTCCCGCTGCATGGGGTTAAGCGGCTTGGCATACAGGGGGTAGCTCACGCGCGTGTCCAGTGGCCCCTTGCCGTCCACCGGATTGCCCAGCCCGTCGATGACCCGGCCCAGGAGGGCCTCCGACACCGGCGTGGTGGCGCTGCTGCCCGTCAGCCTGATGACGCTGCCCGGTTCCACCCCCCGCATCTCGCCCAGGGGCATGAGCAGCACCCGCCCCTCGCGGAAGCCGACCACCTCGGCCCGCACCCGCTCCCGGCCCTTGAAGACCTCCACCTCGCAGATGGAACCCACCGGGATGCCAGGCCCCAGACCCTCGATGACCAGGCCGATGACCTGGCTGACCCGGCCGCGCACCGAGATAAGCGGGGCATGCCGTACGGCATGCAGACAGGCGTCAAAATTCATGTAATCCACCCAAGGGATGCATCATGCCGGTTCACTTAGAGTCATCCGGGCGCGGTTCCGCCGCCTGGGCGGCCCTAAAGGCCTCATCCAAAACGGCGAACAGTTGCTCCCGACGGCATTCCAAGGTGGCGTCGATCTCCCCGAAACTGGATTCCAGAAAACAACCTCCCATGCTCACGGTGGGGTCCTCGACCAAATGCACCTGACTGCGGCCCTCGAGCAGGGCGGGATCATCCAGGCCGGCCGCCTTGATTCGCTGAAAATCCTCGGGATGAAGACGGACCCTGACCTCGGACTGTTCCACCACAAACCCCATGGCCTGCCGCAGGCAGGCCTGAATGACCCGCGGGTTGACGGTAACCTCGTGGTTGACCAACTGTTCGATCATGGCCTTGACCAGGGTGATGACATCCTCCTCGTATTGGCGATGCAGATCGGCGCGCTGCGCCTGGATCCGGCCCAGGAGTTCTTCATACTGCCGCATCATCCGGGCGGCCTCGACCGCGGCCTGCTGCCGGCCCTCGGCCAGGCCCTGTTGCAAGCCCTCGGCCTTGAGCCGCTCGGCCTCGGCCCGGGCCTCTTCGATAATGATGTCGCCGCGGCTCCTGGCCATACGGATTTCCGCCCGGGCCTTGAAGGGATCCCCGACAATTGCCCCGGAACCCGGATCGGCCATGTCCTGCCAAAGGTCGCTGAATGAGGTAAAACCATGGTCAGGCATGGCCAACGACCCGGTCTCCGTCTTCGCGGCCCGGCCGGCCTTGCCGGCTGCCGACTGCGACTTGATGATATCAGACAAACTCGTCTTCGCCCCCGCCGCCGGTCATCAACTGGATCTTGCCTTCCTGCTCCAGACGCTTGGCAACCTTGATGATCATCTGCTGGGCGTTCTCCACATCCTTGATCCGGACCGGCCCCATGATCTCCATATCCTCCTTGAGCATATCCACGGCCCGGGAGGACATGCTCTTGAAGATCTTCCCCTTGAGTTCCTCCGAGGCGGTCTTCAAGGCCAGTTTCAGGTCGTCGGTGCTCACCTCCTTGAGGATGGCCATGATGCCGCGATCATCGACACCCTGGAGATCCTCGAACACGAACATGAGCTTGCGGATTTCATCGGCCAGATTTTCGCGCTGTTCCTCGACGCCCTCCATGATGGTGGCCTCGACAACGCGATCCACGCTGTTCAGGATCTCGGCCACCGCCTCCACCCCGCCCAGGCGCTGACCTTCGACACCCTCCACGGCCAGGAGTTCATCCTGCAGCACCCGGTCCAGATCCACCAGGATATCGGGGCTCACCTTGTCGAGTTCGGCCATGCGCATGATGACCTCGACCTGGACATCCTCCTTGAGATTGCCCAGGATCTCGGCGGCCTGCGCATGATTGAGCACCGAAAGGACCAGAGCGACGGTCTGTGGATGCTCATTGCGCAAAAAATTGACAAAAACCTTGGGGTCGAGCTTGCGGGCCTTGGTGAACAGGGTGAGCTTCCAGTCTGAACGGATATCATCCAGGATTTCCGTGGCCCGGTCGGACTTGACGGAGCGCCGCAGGGCCTGCTCCAGCATGCCCTCGCCCGAAAGATAAAGATCCGCGCTACCGCCGGATTCGGTCTTGAATTCGTTCAAAAGGGCGGCCACGTCTTCTTTGTCCACGTGATCGACCTTGGACATCTGGCGCCCGACCAGCTTGATATCGTCCTCTTCGAGACGCGAGAAGACCTCCGAGGCAAAGTCCTCCCCCAGGGTCAGGAGAAAGATGGCCGCCTTTTCCGGGCCGGAGAGATTGTCCGCCGACCCTTCTTTTCCCTTGTGTTTCACCATACCGACGTACTCTTTTCGTAACTACTCACAAGGTTGTCGGATTTACGGTTGGCTACTTCGCTCTCTAACCTTGAACCGTGAACCTTGGGGCTTGTGAGTAGTTACTAAAAAATTATTGCTCTTCCCGCAGCCACCGCTTGACGAGATCGGCGGCCCGGTCGGGGTCGGACTGGGCCAGCTTGTACATGCGCTCCCGGTCACTCATCTCCTTGGGCGCAAAACCGACCTCCTCGATGGGGCCGCCAGCCAGGCCGCCCCCGGCCGGTGCTTCGGCCATGGTCCGCATGGGTCGGCCAACAGGGCGACCGGTGGTCAAGAAGCGCAGGACAGGGCGGACCAGGAACAGCAGGACACCAAAGGCAACAACGAGATACATCAGTGGCATGGTCAGCCGTTCGAGGAGGTCACGCCATTTATCCAAGGCCTGGGGCGCGGCCTCGATTTCCGGAGCCTGGGCAAAGGCCATATTGATCACTTCCACCTGATCAGCCCGTTCCTCGCTGTAGCCGATGGCGTTCTTCACCAGTTTCTCGAAATACTGCATCTCTTCCGGGGCGCGAACTTTATAAGTCTGACTCGCCTTCCCATCCTTGTCAACGCCCTTTTCATAGATGCCGTCCACCATGGCGGCCACGGACAAGCGCTTGACCACCCCGACGGGCTGCTGCACCTGCCGGGTGGTCTTGTTGATCTCGTAGTTGCGGGTGACATTGGTACGCTTGGCCGTGGAACCGGCGGCCGTGGTCTCCCCTGATTCGGCAAAGGTCGCCAGTTCGCCCTTGACGCCCGGGATGCCGGCGGGCTGGTCACCCGCCCGGGAGTCCTGTTCCTCGGACTGCTGTTCGCTGCGCGCCACCTTGCTCTCCGGGTCGAAATTCTCTTCCGTGTAGTTGACCCGGGTGAAATCCATCTCCGCCGTTACCCGGACCATGGCGCGGCCGACGCCGACCACCTCTTCCAGCATGCTCTCCACCTTCTGGCGCATGGCACTCTCGATTTTCAACTGGTATTCGAGCTGAGAGGCGGACAGCATGCCCTCGGCCTCGCCAGGCTTGCGGTACAGGAGGCGACCGGTGGTATCCACCAGGGTAATATTTTCCGGGGTCAAGCCCGGCACGGCGCTGGCCACCAGGTTGACCACGGACTGAATCTGGTCCTTGGCAAGCTTTTCGCGACCCTTGAGCTGAACGCTGATCGAGGCGGACGGCGGCTTGGCATCCTCGATAAAGACCGATTCCCTCGGGGTGGCAATGTGCACGCGCGCCTCCGCCACCTGATCGAAGCGCCGGATGGTCCGCGCCAGTTCGCCCTGCAAGGCGCGCTGGTAATTAAGGCGCTGGACATAATCGGTGGTGCCGAAGTTGGTCTTGTCGAAGATCTCAAAACCCACGCCGCCGCCGCGCGGCAAACCCTGGCCCGCCAAGGCGAGACGGACCTCATACACCTGGGCGGCCGGCACCAGAATGGCCCGGCCATTCTCGGAAAGCTGATAGGGCTTGCGTTCCTCCTGGAGCTGGGCCACCACCGCGGCGGCGTCCTCCTCGGTGAGGCCGGAATACAACACCTTGTACTGTAACTTGCTGGTGCTCATGCTGAACGTCAGAAGACCCACCAGCACCGCCAGAGCGAAGCCGGCAACCAGAATCTTCTGGATGATGCCGAGCCCACCCAGCATCGAGCCCATCTGTGCAGCCATTTCCTTGGGAGTTGCCATGCTCCTTTCCTTATCTTCGTCGGGCCGCCTGCCGCCAGGCCAGCCATGAGGTTAATGGCATCGTGGTGCAATTGTCAGCACCCAGCCTTGCGCCTTCAGCTCCGAGCTTTCACCTTGCACCATCCTACACCTGCAGCCGCATGATATCCTGATAGGCCGCGATCACCTTGTTCTGCACCTTGGTCATGAGCCTGAAGGAGATATTGGCCTTCTCCAGGGCGATCATGGTTTCATGGATGTTGGCGTGTTGCCCGCTGGCCAGACCAGCGGCGGAGGCCTCGGCCTCGTGCAGGGCGCCATTCACCGCCTCAATGGACTGCTTTAGAACCTCGCTGAAACCGGCGCCAGAGTTGCTGGGCGTTGCCGGGGTGGAGCCAGCCACGGCAATCATGTTCGTCGGTGTTCCGGAAAGAATGGGGATAGTCATTATCCTGCCCTCCCTGCTCTGGCGCCTCAAACGCCAGAAAAGATGTGCTAGTCGCCTTGTCTTCGAAAACGCCGGCCGCCGGCCCAAGGGACAGCCGCAAAAACCGGCAGCCGGGACACTCGGCCCCATGGGCCAGCTTAAACTGCCTGCAAAGTCCGCACATAGTCAACCCTCCTGGTTTTCTCGGATAAAACCGGCCCCGTACAAGGAGACAAGGGACGTATGGGACGTATGGGACGTATAGGACATATGGTGCAATCTTCCTTTACGCCTTCAGCCTTGAGACTTTCTTACCCCTTTCACCTTTCAGCTTCTTCTATCTGCTTATATCCAGGGCCTTCATGGCCATGCTCTTGACGGCATCCAAGGCCGTGACGTTGGCCTCGTAAGCCCGTTTGGCGCCCATGATGTCCACCATCTGCTCCACCTCGTTGACGTTGGGCATCCGCACCACCCCGGACGCATCGGCATCCGGATGGGAAGGATCGTACACCTCCTTGAAGGGCGCCTTGTCCTCCACCACCTCGGCCACCTCCACCTTGCGCAAGGTGGCGCTGGCCGACCGCAGGGTAGACTCGAAATCCCGCCTCGCCAGAGGCTTGGCGGCAAAGACCACCGACTTGGCCTTATAGGGGCCGCCCTCCATGGTCCTGGTCGTGTTGGCGTTGGCCATATTCATGGCGGCGATATTCAGGCGGGTGCGCTCGGCCGTAAGGGCGGAACCGCTGATCTCCATGGCCTGCAGAATATTCATGCTTACTTACCTCCCTCGTCAATGGCGTACTGCATCGCCTCGAAACGCTTGGCAACCAGCTTGGCGGTCACCTGGTACATAAGCTGATTTTCAGAGAGCTTGACCATCTCCTCGTCCAGATCCACGGGCCGTTTGTCGCCGGTCGCCGCCAGGCTGCCGTCCGTCTGCCCCGGTTCCACGGCAAGATGGCCGGGGTTGGTGCGGACCAGTTCCCCGCTGCCCGATTGCACTTTGGCCATGACCTTGGCAAAGGGAAAATCCTGCCCCGTGTAACCCGGCGTCTCCATATTGGCGATATTACTTTGAATCAGGCCCTGCCTTTGGGCGCGAAGGTCCAAGGCCTTGCCCAGTAGAGCGATCCCACCGCCGAAGAGCTTATTGACTGGCATCACGTCCTCCCTGTGGTTATTGTACCATGCTCCATTTCCCGATTTATGCAAATAGGATGCCACGCGGCCGATTGGCCGCCATTTCGTTGCCAAGGCTTCGGCAAAAAGATACCCCGGCCCCTGGCCCCGGCCAGCCGCGCCGGTTACCAACCATGCAGATAACTAATTTGAATCACATGGAAAATAAGGATGAAACACGAAAGGCGGGCAGCGGTTATTCAAGAATCCCCTGGGAACGATATTCATGCAGTTTATTGCGCAGGGTGCGGACACTGATGCCCAGCAACCCGGCGGCATGGGTGCGATTGTTGTCAGTTTTTTGAAGGGCCTGTAGGATCATTTGACGCTCCACCTCCTTCAGCGGTACCGTGGTCAGGCCGACCCCCGCGGCGGCCGGGGTCGCGGGCGAACAGAGCACGTCCGGAGCCAAGACCGGCGGCTCCTCGTCCTCCCAGAAATCCCAGCATTCCAAATGGCTGCCGGTGCTCAAGAGGACGGCGCGCTCCACCAGGTTCTCCATTTCCCGGACGTTGCCGGGCCAGGAGTGGGCCAGAAAACATTGCCGGGCCGGACCGGCCAGCGGCTTGACCGGTTTGTTGTACATGGTGGCATATTTTTCCAGAAAATATTCCGCCAGCAGGAAGATATCGCCGCGGCGCTCCCTTAGGGGCGGCAAACGCAGGGGTACCACGTTGAGCCGGTAGAAAAGATCCTGCCGGAAGGTACCGGCCCGCACCGCCTCTTCCAGGTCGCGGTTGGTGGTGGCCACCACGTGGACGTCGGTCCGCACCGGGGCCCGGCCCCCGAGCCGGTCAACCTCCTCCTCCTGCAGCACCCTCAGCAGCTTGGCCTGGAGATGAAGAGGGACCTCGCCGATCTCATCCAGCAGCAAGGTACCCCCTTCGGCCAGTTCGAACTTGCCCTTCTTGGCAGCCACGGCGCCGGTAAAGGCGCCCTTTTCATGGCCGAACAGCTCGCTTTCCAGAAGCCCTTCGGGCAGGGCGGCGCAGTTCAAGGCCACGAACGGGCCGTTCTTGCGATCGCTCACCTCATGGAGAAAGCGGGCAAAGACCTCCTTGCCGGTGCCGGATTCACCCAGGATAAGGACGGTGGCCTTGCTGGAGGCTACGGCGCGCGTCTTGTCCATCAGACGGAGCAGTTTGGGGTCCATACCGATGATCGGCCGGTCCGGGCGCTTTTTTTCACCATGGGCACGGCAGGCGGCCACCATGGCCATGGCCGGGGCCAGGGAGAGCGCCACCCGGTTGACCGCCTCCTCGATCACCTCCACGGGAAAGGGTTTGAGAATGTAGTCAAAAACCCCCAGTTTCATGGCCGCCACCGCCGTATCCACGGTGGCATAACCGGTGATGATGATCACCGGCAGGTCGGGGTGCATGGACTTGAGGCGTTCAAGCAGTTCGATACCGCCCATCTCCGGCATCTTGATATCGGCGATGACCAGATCAGGGGCCTTTTTCCGCACCAGGTCGAGAGCCATGCGGCCGTTCTCCGCCACGGTCACTTCATAGCCGTTGCGGCTTAAGGCCTCGAACAGGGCGACCCGCATGTTCTGCTCGTCGTCAACCACCAGTATCGTGTGCACGTTGCCTGCCATTTCTCGTCTTCTTTGTCTCGTAGCTACTCAGACTGGAAGCTTAAGGGACAACGTGGCAAAATGGCAAGGTTGCAGAGTGACGAGAAAAACAACTCGGTTCTCCACCATTACCACTTTATTACTTTGCAACTTTGCCCCTCTGCCACTTTGCCCCACCGCCCTGCTCAAGCGCTCAACCCCGCCCGGGGCAGCAGCACCGTGAACACCGTGCCCCCGCCCGCCCGGCTGTTCACCTTGACCAGGCCATGGTGGACCTCGACCACATGATGGACAATGGCCAGGCCAAGGCCGCTGGCCCGGTCCTTGGTAGTAAAAAACGGGTTGAAGATCTTCTCCAGATTGGCGGGCGCAATGCCAACGCCCGTATCGGCGAAGCTGATTTCCAGGCAGGCCGGCAGGTCCGGGGCCGCGGGCCGTTCCCGGGTGGCGATGTCCAGCCCCCCGCCGCCGGCCATGGCCTCAAGACCATTGAGGCCCAGGTTCAGGGCAAGCTGCCGCAGCAACCCGGCGTCGCCGGAGATGGTTTCTGTTTCATGGCCGAAGTGGCAGCGCACCACGCAGCCCCCCTCTCCGGCGAGGACGCGGAGCTGGGCGGCCGCCTCCTCAAGCCAGCCCGGCACGGCAACCGGTGCGAAGCAGGGCCGCGGCAGGTTGGCAAGGGTGACATAGTTGCCCAGCAGGTGGTCCATGGTCCGTAACGCCTGGGTCATCCGGGCCAGCACCATGCCGCTGTCCGGGTCATGGGCCAGATCACGCTGCAAGAGCGAGGTGTACAGTTCCAGGCTGCCCAGGGGATTACGCAGTTCCTGGCTCAGGTTGACGGCCAGCTCCTGCATGGCGACAAAACGTTTCTGCCGCTCCACTTGGGCCTCCAGCATGACCAGATCGGTCATATCCTCCAGGGACAGAAAAAAGCCGGACAGTTGCAGAAAAGGGCTTTGCAGATCATTCCTGACAATGCCGACGGTCCGGCTGCCGCCACCCTGCTTGCCCGGCACCTCGCAGAGCACCCGGTCCCCCGACTTCCGCAGGCCGGCCAGCACCGTCGGGCCCAAGCCAACGCCCTGTTGCAGGATATCCCAACAAGACCTGCCCAGCAGGGAAACCGCCGACAGGCCCAGCATGGCCCGCGCCCTTTGATTCAAGGCCAGCAGACCACCATCCCCGTCGGCGAGCAGGATGCCGGCCGGCAGGCTCTCGATGACGGTGAAGAAAAACTCACGCAACTCACCGGCATTATCCAGGGACAGATCAGTCATCGCCAACGCGCCACCATGAGTCTGGCCCGCTACTCCTTGAAAAGGGAAGGCATAGCCGCCAGAGTCTGGTCAATGGCCTCCTCCTGCAGGAGACGCCTGGCGAATTCCTGCTTGGTTTTATCCGGGCCGGCTCCTGCCGCTTCCAACTGCCGACGGCCTGCCTCCCGGTCCCCAAGTTTGAGCAGCACATCACCCAGAAAGAGGTGAATGGACTGGACCGTTTCCCCCTCCTGGGGCATCCCCTCGGCCACCGCCGCCCGGAAGGCCGCCGCCGCCGACTCATACTGCTGGCGCTGCCGCCACTGCAAGCCAAGCCGGCCATACCAGCCTTGCAAGGCCGCGTCTGCCAGCCAACCTGTCCGCCGGTATTGCTCAAGGGCCTCGGCAGCCCGCTCTTCCTGGCCCTGCGCCAGGAGCAACCGCAGATGCGCCTGGGCATACTCTTCCTGGTTGGCGGCCGGCGCCGCCGGTCCGGCCACGGCCTGTTCATAAAAATTGAGGGCCTCGGCCGGCGTGCCCTCGGCCTCCTTGAGGCGGCCGGACAAGAACATGGCATCAGCCAGTTGCGGCTTCCCGGGATAATGCTCGCGCAGATCTTTGAGGAGCCGCTCGGCCGCGCTGAAATCCTTCATAGCCAGATAGACCCGGGCCCGACGGAAATCCAGGTCGGCCTTCTCCGCTTCCGCCAAGGGCAGGGCCTGGGCCCGGTCGTAGACCTGCGCCGCCAGGTCGTAAAGCCCCAGGGTCTCCAGGGACTGCCCCACGAGGTAGAGCAGGTGTCCCTGGCCGGCGCCGTCCACCAGGCGGTACTCGGCCACATAGAGGTCATAGATCTTCCGGTGTTCCCCCCTTTTTTGCAGCTCATCCACCAGCTTCAGAAAAACCTCCCCGACCCGCGGGGCAGGCGCCACCCCGTGCCCGACCTCGGCGTATTGCAGAAAACTCTTGCCCACCTGCAAGGCCGCCTCGAAATCGTCCCGCGCCAGATAGCGCTTAAAAAGGCCGTAGCGGGCGTCCTGGGCCATGGGTTCCTTGGCGAACTTATCCAACACCCGCGCATACGGCGCATCCCCCTCCAGCGTGGTAAGCATCGGCGGAGGATTCATAACAAGGCCAGCCTGATCCGGGTCGTCCGCATAGCGGGCCAGCCGGAGACCGGCCATCACCACCTCCCGCTCCTCTGGCTGCCCCTGGTCTACAATCCTCTGGTAAAGATACTTAGCCGCGGGCGCCTGCCCTTGCCGGTGAAGGCTTTCGGCTATTTCAAAAAGGGCGGGCCGCCTGACTTCCTCCTTTTCAACCATATTGACATAGCGCCACAGATCATTGCGACCGGCCTCTTCCTCACCCAGTCGCAGATAACTCCGGCCGCGTAGCGTCAAGAAATCGACCAGCCGTTCCGGATGGGTGACCAGGGCCTCCTTTTCCCGGTCACAGAGGGCGACCACCTCCTGGAATTTACCTTGATCGAGCAACACGGCGGCCAGGATGGCCGCGGCCTGCAACCGCAACGCGGGGTCGGCGGCGCCGGGAAAGTCGCGCACCACGTCCGCCGCCTCGGAGGGCCGCCCGATATCGAGCAGGGTCTGGGCCTTCCAGACAAGGGCCTCGGGCACCGTGGCGGATTCAGGATAGCGCTTGAGAAACAGATTGAAATAAATAAGGGCCTCGCGGAAGAACCGCATCCGGAAATGGGCCAGGCCTACATCCAGATAAGCCGCCGGAACATGCTCGGAGCGAGGATAGTCGGAAACGAAGCGCTTGAAGGCGTTGCGCACCGCGTCCCAGTCCGGGAGGTCGGCCGCCATGGCCTCCTCCTTCAGGAGGTTGGCCCCGCGCCAGAGGGCCTCTTCGCCCCGGGGCGAGCCTGGAAATTTTTCCTGGAGTTCCAGAAAGCTCTCGGCGGCCGCTAACCGGTTCCCTTGCTCCTGCAAGGCCAAGGCCTTTTCCCATAACCGGGCATCCCCCACCACTGCCGCAACCGCCGGCTTCTTGCCCGAAGTATTCCGGGCGCCGCCAGGGGCAGGGCAGCATACCACGAACACCAGCACGCAGGCGAGCACCACGACGGCGTGACGCCGCGGGACGGTCACTGAAGCCGCACTTCTCGTCTCGGTCCTCCTGCCCATGGGAATTCCCCAATTTTGCCCCGGTGTTACCCCGGGTCTAAACCTCGGCGCCGCCGCCAGAGCGGACCATCTGGTAACGCTTCATCTTCTCGATCAGGGTGGTCCGGTTGACCTGCAGTAGCTTGGCGGCCCGGTTCTTGACCCAACCGGTCCGATTAAGGGCCTGCTCGATAATCCCCTTTTCAAATTGGGTTACCACCTCGCTCAAACACAGGCCCGCGCCACCCAGATGCACGGAGTCACTGGCCAGCGCCGGGCCGGACATCATAAACCGTTCCGGCAGATCCTCCACGCCGATGCGGTTGCCCGGGGCCAGAATCAGCAAGCGCTCCACCACGTTCTCCAACTCCCTGACATTGCCAGGCCAGGCATAGGTGCGGAGCACCGCCATGGCCTCGGGGGTGAAGCCGGATACGCGCCGCTTCCTGGCACGGTTGAACTTCCCGATAAAATAGTCGGCCAAAAGCGGGATGTCTTCCACCTTATGCCGCAGGGGTGGGGCCTCGATCTGGATGACGTTCAGCCGGTAGAAAAGGTCCTCGCGGAAACGCCCGCTGGCCACATCCTCCTCCAGGTCGCGGTTGGTGGCGGCTATCACCCGGAAGTCCGAACTGATGGTCCGGGTGCCCCCTACCCGCTCGAATTCCCGTTCCTGCAAAACCCGCAGGAGCTTGACCTGCAGCATGGGGCTCATCTCGCCAATCTCATCCAGGAAAACGGTGCCGCCGTTGGCCAGCTCGAAACGGCCGATCCGGGTGCGGACGGCGTGGGTGAAGGCGCCCTTCTCATGGCCAAACAGCTCGCTTTCCAACAGTTCACCGGGGATCGCCCCGCAGTTCACGGGCACAAAGGGCGCGGCGTGGCGTTGTCCTTCAGCATGCAGGGCCCGGGCAATAAGTTCCTTACCTGTACCTGACTCTCCCTGGATCAGCACGGTGGTATCGGTGTCGGCCACCTTGGTGATCAGTTCGAACACCTTGTGCATTGCCACGCTCGCACCGATGATGTCGGCCAGACCGCCGAAACGGCCGCCAGCCGCCCCGCTCGACCGGGGCCTACCCCCGGCGGCCAACGAGCCGGCCAGATCCTGAACGGAACGGACCGCGGCCGCCGCGCTTTCGGCATAGTTCGTAGCGCCGGCCCGGGCCACGGCCACGGCCTCGCGCACCGTGGGGGCGCTACTCAACACCACCACGGACGGTCGGTCCCGCAGTTGCACCACCTGGTGAATGAAGGGCAACAGGTCCAGACAGGCGTCACTGTGAATAATCAGGATGCCGGCCGACAGATCGGCCAGCAGGGCGAGCGCCTCCCCGGGATCGCCCACCCGGGTGGTCGGGCAGCCGGCCGCGACAAGCTGGGCCTGGAGAGTCGGGGCTGTCCCGGGACGATCATCCAGCAGAAGAACGGTAGATTTTGCCATGCCGGTATCGCTACGCTCGCATTAGGAGAAGTGAGATAAAATTCGTAACTGTCCAGCAGCACCACATCTGCTTCGCAGTCTCGCTTCGCTCGCTTAGCTGTCACAAGCCTGCTCACATAGGCGGGCTACAGCTCGCAGGCTTGTGAAGTTTATACCCCCTGGCGGGGTACGCATCCGCGGCACTGCTGAACAGTTACAGGCACCGGCATCTGCACGTTTTACGTGTGTAAACTGGATAGTTACTAAAATTCTATTTTGTATACAATATTCCCAAAAAAAAGTGTCAATTTTTTTTCACATGCGGTATTTTCACAGAAAATATGAAAGCCCCGGCCGTCGCGGTATTCCGCGGACAAAACCCATCCGGCCCGGTTCACATTCCCATGCACGAGGTTCGGATTTGACATACAACAGTCAATCCATGGTGGAACTGGTCAAGGTTTCCAAGGTCTATCCCCCGGACATCATGGCCCTGCAAGACATTTCTCTGTCCGTCAAGAGGGGGGAGATGATCTTTCTCACCGGCATGAGCGGGGCCGGCAAGACCACCCTGCTAAAACTCATCTGTTCCCTGGAGACGTCGGACAAGGGGCTCGTCGAGGTCGCGGGCCACGACCTGAACCGCATCAAGCCCGTCGTCCTCCAGCGGCTGCGTCAAAAAATAGGCGTAGCCTATCAGGACTTCAGATTGTTGCCCTTGCAGTCGGTGTATCAGAATATCGCCATGGCCATGGAGGTCAGCTACCTGCCGCCCGCCACCATCCGCAAACGGGTTGAGTCCCTGCTGGAGCAACTGGGCATCGCCGACAAGCGGGACAAGCTGGCCGGCAAGATCTCCCGCGGGGAGCAGCAGCGGGTGGCCATCGCCCGGGCGGCCGCCAACGCGCCGACCCTGCTCTTGGCCGACGAGCCTACCGGCAATCTGGACGCCACCATCACCAAACTTGTGGTGGGCCTGCTGGAAAGCCTGAACCAGGCGGGCACCACCATGATCATCGCCACCCACGACCAATCCATCTATCGTCAGACCAACCACCGGGTCATCAACCTGGAACATGGCCGGTTCACCGAACCGCCCATGGAGCCCTGAGCGCCATGCCACAAGGACCAAGGTCATGAGGTTTTTCCCCTACATCCTGAAACAGACGGGCCGCAACCTGCGGAAGACTTGGGGCACTCAGGTCATGACCCTGCTGACCGTGAGCCTCTCGGTGCTCATCTTCTCCTTCTTTTTTCTGATCCACACCAACATCCTGAAGGCCGGCGCCCGCCTGGGCGACGAACTGCGCCTTATCGTCTACCTGGACGACGAGGTGGTGCCCGCCATGCAGGAACAACTCAAGAAACGGATCACGGATTTCAACGAAGTGGAGAACATCGTCTTCGTCAGCCGACAGGAGGCCTTCGCCCGGCTGGCCAATAATCTCGACCAGGACCGGGACGTATTGCAGGACATGAGCCCGACCTTTCTACCCCCTTCCATTGAGATCTTTCCCAAAAAGAACCTCAAAACCCTCACCACCATCAAGCGGTTCTCTGACTACCTCATCACCCTGCCCGGGGCCCAGAAGGTCCAGTATGGTCAGGAGTGGGTGGAGCGCTTCGGCTATTTCAACAGCCTGCTGCGCATTGTGGTCCTCTTAAGCGCCGGCCTGCTGGTGATTTCCACGGTGTTCATGGTCTCCTATACCATCCGCCTGACCCTGTTCACCCGCCACGAGGAACTGGAGCTGCTGCGCCTACTGGGCGCCACCAACACCTATATCCAGGGCCCGCTGCTGCTGGAGGGGCTGCTCCAAGGGCTCATGGGCGCAAGCCTCGGGCTCCTTTCCCTCTTTCTGCTCTTCTCCTGGATCAAGTTGCGCTTTTCCGGCCCCGGCTTTCTCAACCTCTTTGATTTCAGCTTTTTCCCGCCGGCCACAACATGCACTATTCTCATGACAGGCATCATACTTTGCTCCCTGGGCAGCCTGATCTCCATCCGGAAATTCCTGCGGGTCTGACCCACCATGCGCACCCCGCCCAGCCGCATCGTTTTCTGGCTTCTGCCCCTGCTCCTGCTGCTGTCCATTCCGCCCGCCGGACAAAACGTCCTGGCCGCCACCAAAAATATCGAGGCCCAGATCCAGAAAGAGAAAAAAAATATCGAACGCATCGAGGCGGGCATCAAGGGCCATCAACAAAAGTTACATCGTTCCGAGGACGAGGAGCACAACCTGCTCGCCGACCTGGACACCATCGAGACCAACCTGCAGCAACAGCGCAGCAAGATCGGGGGGCTACAGACCGACCTCAACCACCATGAAGACACCATCCATTCCCTGCAGGAGGAGATGGGCAAGGTGAACGCGGCCAAGGAAGGTCTCAAGGGCCATCTCGAGAAACGGTTGGCCTCTTTCTACCGCATGGGCTCCATCGGTTACATGAACGTCATCTTCTCAACCTCGTCCCTGCCAGACCTGCTCAATTTCCAGGAATACTTCCGCCTCCTGCTCCATCACGACCACCAGATGATCGGCCAGTTCCGCGAAAAAATCGTGGATCTGACCAAACGGCGGGCCAATCTACAGCAGGAGAAAACCGAGCTGCTCGGGGTGATCGTCGAGATCAAGGAGCAGGAGCAACGCCTGGCCGAAACCCGGCAGAAGCGCGCCGCCCTGCTGGGCCGGGTACAAACCGAAAAAAAGCTCTACCAGCGCGCCCTGCATGAAATGGAAGAGGCGGCCGGCAAACTGAGCACCACCATGGCGCAACTGGAAAAAGCCGACGACGCGGCGGCGGCGGTCAGCCCGCGGCAGGAGGCCGTCAAGAAGACAAAAGCGGCGGCGCCGGACAAGACGAATATCCTGGCCCGCAAGGGCCAGCTTTCTCCGCCGGTCACCGGCACGGTAACCAGTCTCTTCGGCCGCCAGACCAAAAAACAATTCGGCATCACCAGCTTTGGCAATGGCATTGACATCAAGCCGGAACCCAACGCCAAGATCCTGGCCGTCTACGGCGGCCGGGTGGTGTTCGCCGACAACCTGCGCGGCTACGGCAAGACCATGATCATCGACCACGGTCAGCAGTATTACAGCCTGGTCTCCCGCGCCTCCAGGCTCTTGAAGAACAAGGGCGACCTGGTCAAGGAAGGGGAGATCATCGGATCAATCGACGAGGCCAGCGGCCTGCTCGGTGAGGGTCTCCACTTCGAGATCCGCCACGGCACCAAAGCAGAGAACCCCCTGCGCTGGGTCAACAACGCCATGCTCACCCTCGGTGCCAACGAGGACAAGTAGCTATTGGCGGTCAGCGTTCAGCACTCAGCTACAAATTTCGTAACTATCCAGCTTGCGCACTTAAACCGTGCAGATGCCGGGGCCTGTAAGTGTTCAGCAGTGTCGCGGATGCCAGGAAGAGGTCTGTGAAGTGTGCTATTGCACATGAGCAGGCCGATGACGACGCGGATGTGGTGCGGCTGGACAGTTACCCAAATTTCTTGCCGGGCTGACCGCTGATAGCTTCTTCTCAATTTATTCCATTGTCTGATTTTCCCCGCCGTGCTAGTATCTCTATTGCTTTTTTTCTGCCCGTAACCGCGGAGGGCAACCTGCCGCGCGGGTAGTTTACGTGCCCCTCTTCCCAAAGGTCTGTCATGAAAAAACCGTTCTTTTCCGCTGGCAAGAAAATCATGCTCCTCGTCCTCATCGCCGTGCCGGTGCTGCTGTTCGCCTTTCGGGAACAGCCGACCATCGTGGACGCCAAAACCCAGGACGCCTACAAAAGCCTGGAAACCTTCTCCAACGTGCTCAGCATCGTCGAGAAAAATTACGTTGAAGAGATCAATGTCTCGGATGCGATCAACGGCGCCATCAAGGGAATGCTCGCCAGCCTTGACCCCCATTCCTCCTATATGAACCCCGACGACTTCAAGGAACTGAAGATGGAGACTACCGGCGCCTTCACCGGCATCGGCATCGAGATCACCATGAAGGACAGTATCCTGACCATTGTCTCGCCCATCGAGGGCACCCCGGGCTTCAAGATGGGGCTGAAGGCCGGCGACCGGATCATCAAAATCGGCGATGAGGCCACCAAGGACATGACCCTCATGGAGGCGGTGAAACGGCTGCGCGGCCCCAAGGGCACCGAGGTAACCATCTCCATTCACCGCGAGGGCTGGAGCGACCTGAAGGAGATGACCATTGTCCGCGATGTCATCCCCCTGCACAGCATCAAAGCCCGCACCCTGGAGCCGGGTTTTGCCTATCTGCGCATCAGCTCCTTTCAGTCCCAGACCACCAAGGACTTCAAGCAGGCCCTGGATGAACTCGTGAAAAAGGAGCCGATCCAGGGACTGGTGCTCGACCTCAGAAATAACCCGGGCGGTCTGCTGGACCAGGCCGTGGAGATCTCCGATATCTTCATCGACGACGGGGTCATCGTCTCGACCAAGGGCCGCCTCGAGAACCAGAGCATGGCGTTCAAGGCCCACAACGAGGGCAACGCCTACAAATTTCCTATAATAGTGCTGGTCAACGAGGGCTCGGCCAGCGCCTCGGAGATCGTGGCCGGCGCCCTGCAGGACGACAAGCGGGCGGTGATCGTCGGGGCTCAGACCTTTGGCAAGGGCTCGGTGCAGACCGTGATTCCCATGAACGACGGCTCAGGCCTGCGCCTCACCACGGCCCGCTATTACACGCCCAGCGGCCGTTCCATCCAGGCCAAGGGCATCACCCCGGACATCATGGTGCCCAGCGTTTTCACCGAGGCCAAGAAGGATGAGGAGGCCAAGGACGAGAAAAAGCCGAAGAAGGAACCTCAGTACATGCGGGAAAAGGACCTGAAGAAACACCTGACCAATGGCGACGAAAAACCAGACAACAAAAAACCGGATGAGTTGACTCCCCCGCCCGCTGATGGCACCAGCGCGCCCATGGACGAGGAACCTCCCATGGACGAGGAGACCAAAACCAAGGACATGCTGGAACGGGATCAGCAGTTGCGCACCGGTCTCATGCTCCTCAAGGGCATCGGTTGCTTCAAAGGCATGCCGACGAAATAGGGCGGGCCGTCAGCCGCCGACCTGGCCCTGCATCTCATAGAAATCCCGGCCGTGCACGTCATTGATGACCACGGCCGGGAAGTCTAGCACCTCGAAGCGGAAAAGGGCCTCGGGGCCCGCGTCCGCAAAGGCCACCACCGCGCTGGCCTTGATACACTTGGACAACAGGGCACCGGCGCCGCCGATGGTGGCGAGATAGATGGCGCCGTGCGCCAGCATGGCCTGGCGCACCTCGGCCGACCTGGCCCCCTTGCCCATGGTGGCGCGCACCCCCCTGTCCAGCAACCTTGGTGTATAGGCATCCATCCGGTAACTGGTGGTCGGGCCCGCCGCCCCAATCACCGCCCCGGGCCGGGCCGGGCTTGGCCCCACGTAGTAAACAAGCTGCCCGGCCAGATCAACCGGCCAGGGCAGGCCCTGCTCCAGTAAGGCACAGAGCCGGCGGTGAGTCTGATCCCGGCCGGTGTACAGCACCCCGGAAAGACTCACCAGGTCACCGGCCGTAAGCGACAGAATCACCTCATCGGTCAGGGGCAAATTTATCTTCCGTAAATTATCGAACACGGGTTACCTTCAGCGGTCAGCAATCAAAAATCGAAAATCAGCCTTCATCCCCTAAGCCGCTGTAAAAAAATAACATGGCCATCTAAGTGCCCGGAGCGGCATAAGGAGCCGTAACGAAATAGATATAAATGGCCATGTTATTTCGTAACGGCTCCTAAATCTCTTTTTCCTTATGCCGATGGGCATGGCACTGGATATTGACCGCCACCGGCAGGCTGGCGATATGGGT
>MNYK01000015.1 GCA_001873115.1 Desulfobacterales bacterium CG2_30_60_27
TCTTGACATAACTCATTGAACTTATGAATTATATGACTGCTGCAGCATGCCGTCATTCCGGCGAAAGCCGGAATCCAGGCTTAAAATGAACTCATTTCCCGTGGTTCCTGGATGCCGGATCAAGTCCGGCATGACGATTGATTTGCTGTTCCTGGTTATAACGCAATGTAATAGTGAAAAAAATCGCATCTCAGAAAGTTGAGTTAATGATTTGCAACTATCCAGGTTGTCAGATTCACGGTTCACGGTTACGTGTCAGTTGCCCAAGTCTCACTATCTTCAAACCGTTCAATCTTGATGGACTCGTAACAACTCAAAAAAGCCATATTACGTCATTCCGGCGAAGACCGTAGTCCAGTGTTTTAAGCTAGTTACAGCAAGGCTGGACCCCGGCCTTCGCCAGGGTGACGAGTTGTTACATGTCCATCAATCTTCATCGCTCTCTAACCTTGAGCCGTGAACCTGAGTAATTACTAGAAATTCTCAAACTCAGAATCATCCATGGGAATAACCTCTTCCGGCGCCCTGCTGGGCCGTTCAGCCGGCCGGGCTGCCTTGCGCCGCGGCCCGTCGCCGGCTGGCAACGCCTTTTGCGACCTTAACGCCTCATGCCGAGGCGCCGGCCGCGGCAGCATCTTCAGCGCCCCCGAGGAACCGCCCGACGTCACGCCTCTAGCCGAGTTATGCTTATCCGCCTGGCCGCCCACCAGGCCGACCAGCTCCTGCACCACCTGATTCATGGACCCAGCCTGGCCACTCAACTCTTCGGAGGCCGAGGCAGACTCCTCGGCATTGGCGGCATTCATCTGGGTGATGCTATCGATCTGCGCGATAGCCTTGGTAAGCTGGCCGATGGCCTGGGCCTGCTGACTGGTGGAACCAGCAATCTCCGATACCAGGGTGCCGAGCTTTTCCACCGCCCGGGTGGCCTCACTGAAGGACTTGCTGGTTTCATCGACCTGGCCCGAGCCGATGGTGACCTTCTGCACGGTGCCGTCGATGAGCTGCGAGGTGTCCTTGGCCGCCTTGGCGGCCCGCAAGGCCAGGTTGCGCACCTCGTCGGCCACCACGGCGAAGCCGGCCCCGGCCTCGCCGGCCCGGGCGGCCTCCACCGCCGCATTCAAGGCGAGCAGGTTGGTCTGAAAGGCGATCTCGTCAATGGTTTTGACGATCTTCTGGGTCTCGGCGCTCGCCCCGGCAATCTCGTGCATGGACCTGGTCAGCTTGCCCATGGACTCGTCAGCCTCACGCAGCACTGCCCCGGCATCTTTCATGAGCTTATCGGCCTCCCGGGCATTATCCGCATCCTGTCTGATCATGGCGGATACCTCTTCCACCGAGGCGGAGGTCTCCTCCACCGAGGCCGCCTGCTCAGAGGCGCCATCGGCCAGGGTCTGACTGGTGCCGGAAATCTGCATGGCGGCCGTGGCCACCTGATCCGCCCCGCTGGCCATGCGCTCCACGATATTCCGCAGCAGAACGCTGACCCCGCGGGCAATGAAAAAGGCCAGAAACAACCCCAGCGCAATGGCAACGAGACTGAGGGCGGTAATGACCACCTTGGTCATTTTCGCGGCATTCGCCATGGTCTCATCGCTCATGAGATGCTGGTGGCTTTCCTCGCGAAGCTGCCCGAACAGCTCCTGCACCTTACGAAGATTGGGCAAACACTGCTCGGCATAGATCACCTTGGCCTTTTCCATGCCCTCCATATCCTTGGCAGCCATTTCCTCAAGCTGCCAGAGATCCTCGGTGGTCGCATCCAGGTACTTTTTGGTGTTGTCCTTGAAGCTTTCAATGGCGGCGGCGGTCTTGCCGGCCTTGAGCAGCTCGTTGACCTGGGCCACGGATTCATGCATCTGGCGGTGCGGCTCCCGGATGGCGTCCACAACCTTTTTAAATTGCGCACTGCCGTGCTGATAGGCCTGCTTGCCTGCGTCGGAATCCAGCCATTTGCCAAGCCCGCACCTGGCGGGATCGACTTCCACCTGACTGGCGCTACCGGTCAGCAGGCCGTCCCGCACCTTGCCGGCCCACTCCAGATGGCCCGCTTCGATGCCAACCAGCAGCGGGTTCAACTCCGGATCGGCCTGCACAAAGGCCGCCTTGATGGCCACGGCCGACTGGTGCAGGCGGTTGTGCGGTTCCTCAAGAGCCGCCAGCAGAGGGGCCAGGCTGGGCACCATCCGTTCCGCGGTTTGCCGTTCTTCGCTGTAGTACCACTGGCCGAAGCCGCACTTGTGGGGGTCGGTTTCCACCGTAAGGTCGGTCACCTTCTTGTCGGTCAGCAGGGCATTCACCTTGGAGACCCAGATGAGGTGATCGATTTCCTTCTGGGCCAGGATACCGGTCAGCTTATTACCATAGATAACCTCCCTGGCGTTGTGGACGATGGTGCCTATCCCAAAGTAATTGCAGACCCCGATCACCACCAACAGCACCAGAACCACACCAAATCCGGTGGTTATTCTCTGACTAATCGTTTTCCTTTTAAAATCCATGTCCCCTCCAGCAACAAAAAATCCCAAACCAAGTCAGCCATGCTTTAGCCCAATCGACATTCCCGTTTTATAGCACAATCAGCCTGTTCCAGACAGAAAAATATTGATCAGTTTCAGTCTGGAAATCGTATAGTTCGCTGGATCTCCGGTCTGACGGAAACCCTCTGCTGACCTGCGCCTTCAACCAAAAACCTGCTTTGAACCCACCGCTGCGGCGCCGAACTCTTCCGGCCGGGTTTTCCACCGCTTATGCATCCACACCCACTGCTCCGGAAAGCGCCGGATGATGCGCTCGTAAACGTCCGAGCAGCGCTGGGTGGTGTTGAAAAGATCCTCTTCAAGATTGCCGGTCCGCTCCACCACGATGGGCGGGCCACATTCAATGCCGTAAGTAAGGTCGGGTCGCAGATACATGAAGGCCGGGACAATGTCCACCCCCAGCTTCATGGCAAGCTGAACGGCGCCAACCGGCGTGTGGGTTGGACGGCCGAAGAAGTTTACAAAAACGCCAGGCACCTTGGTGTCCTGGTCAATGAGAATGCCCAGGGGCTCGCCGGCCCGCAGGCTGCGGATTATTTCCCGGGTGCCCTTGCCGCGGGCGATATTGGTGTAGCCGGCCCGATTGCGGATCGCCACCAGCAGCCGGTCGATCTGCTCGTCAAAAAGCGGCCGGCCCACCACCTTCAGAGGGTAGCCGCACCGGGCGGCCCAGGCGCCCAGAAGTTCCCAGTTGCCGAAATGGCCGGTGAGCAGGATAACCCCCCGACCGCCCGCCATGGCCTGGTCGATGTATTCCCGGCCCTGGGCGGTGATCAGACCATCCAGGGCGGGCCGGGTCAAGTTCGGCAGGCGCAGGATGTCGACCAGAACCGTACTGAAGTGCAGAAATACCCGACGGGCCAGGCCCACGATCTCCCGGGGCGGCATCTCCTCCCCGAAGGCCATGGTCAGATGGGTGATGGTGCGCCGCCGCAGGCTTGTGGCCACCAGAAACAGCAGCCGGCCAACCACCCGCATGAGGCCAATCCCGACAAGGCGTGGCAGGAGGCGGAAAAGCCAGGCCACGCCGACAATAAAGTGATAAAAGAACCTGTCCCTGGCCTGTTTGAGGATTCTGTCGTTGATGAAATTCAACCGCATGTCATGGGAGTCTCTGGTGCGGAATGCCGGATGCGCCGAGGTGGGAAGGCGGGATGTCCGCCTTGGGCCGGCATTGTGGCCCATTCTGTCGAAAATAGCAAGAAGGCCGCGGCCGTCAGTACGCGACCGTCGTCATCATTTCGGTTTTTCCAGAACGCAGATGAGGATCTTGCCGCCCTCCCGGAAGATGACCTCGATCTTGTTGGGCTGGGTGGTAGCGACCACCAGCCCCAGACCAAAAAAAGCATGGTCGAGCAGGTCCCCCTGCTTGAAGGTAGCCGTCACCGCGTAGGCCTTGGCCAAGGCCGGATCGCGACCCGCCACCATCTCCGCGAAGTGGTCCGCCGCCGCCTTGGTCTGCCTGGCGCTGCGCCCCCCGGTGGCTTGCCCTTTGCCCTTCTTCGCGGTTTTCGGAACGCCGGCTGTTCCGGCGGGCTCTGCGGGCCGATAATTGTGGCGGCCGCCACAGACGTTACACTGGACCTTGGCCACCTTCTCGCCCACCATGGCGACGATAATATGGTTGGTGATCTGCTTGCACTTGAGGCAGCGCGACTCCACATCGCTGCCGGCCGTCAATTCATTTTTTGTTACCACTGTTATCAGCTCCTTTTACTTTCCTGTCGATCATGCCCGGGCTTTACGCCAGGCCGGATGCGCACGAGTGGAAAAGCACGACGGCGTCTCCTGGGCTACGGATATGCGCCCGGCGAGGCCATTGGCGATCAGAATTTTATATAATGGCCCATTTTGCCAAAAATAGCAAGAATGCCGCGACCGACAGGGCGCGCAAGGACGTCAGTTGCCTTGCAATCCCGTCCTCTTGACGGGAAGGGGGGAAGACGTACACATGCGAAGGGATGCGTGATGGTTGATTGGACTTTTCCGAGTCCCTTTACTTACCGCCTCGGCACCCAATCCGCACTGGCCATCAATCGTCCCGCCGGCTGCTGGCCAGTTCCTGTTCGCGATGCCAGCGACCGGAGACTGCCGAACCAACCGCGGCCAGGACCCCGAAGGAAAAGACACTGAAGACCAGCGGCAGCCCTTTGGCAGTGAACAGGTCGTAGAGGAAGACCTTCAACGCCCCCAGCACGCCAATGCCGATGGCCACGGCGACCACCTCCATGCTCCGGCGCCGCCAGCCAATCAGCAGGAGCACCATGGCGCCGACATTGATCAGGACGGTTTGCCCACAACTGAAACTGTTTGCCGATTCGATTGCCAACCTTTCCAGACCTACGTGCAGGACCAACCGCAGGCCGGTGAAACCGACCACCAGACTGGCCACCATCAGGGCCACGGCGCTGGCATCACGAGCATCCAGCCAGGAAAAGAATGCCGACCCCTCGCGCGTCGGAACGTGGGCCCGGCACCACCGGTATTGCCAGAGGGCCATGCCGGCCAAGAAGGTAGCCAGCGGCACGGCCGTGTACCAGGCAACCGCGCCTATTGCCAAGGCCCCGGAGGCCACTGCCGCGCCGCAGGTAAAGAGCTGCAAAAAGTAGGAGGTGACCCGGACACCGCCACTATGCCACCTGGCGGCGCACAGGGTCAGGGCCAGGCTGCCCGCCGACCACAGGGCCAGGGACCAGCCAACCCAGCCGAGAATAAAGGGCAGTCCCATGGCCAGCGAGACCACCCCGGCCACGACCAGGGCGTTGACGCCGGGGGCACCCTCCCGTCTTTCCCGGGCAAAAAAGGCGGCCAGGCCGAGATGGATCAGGGTGCTGATGATCGCCGTGACCCCGGCCAACTTGAAGGACCAGAGACCGGGGGCCAGGCTCATGCCGGCGGCAAGCACCCAGCCTACGTTCACCACCGGCAACAGGGAGGCGAAGAGATCAAGCGGCGCCGCGCCGCGCCGGATCTGAGCGATGGCAATGCCCAGATATAGGGCAAAAAACGCCAGGAGCATGGGGAAAAACCAGGGGGCGTAGAGCTCGGAAGTCAGTGCCTGGCCGCGACTCAGCGGGGCTTCCAGTTTGATGACCCACAACAACCAGAACACCATCACCATGAAGAGCGTCACCCAGCGCAGGGAGCGGGAGATGTCCCGCCCCGCTGCCCAGTGGGCCACAAGCATGCCGACCAGCAGGAGCAAGCCGGTGGCAGGGAACATGGGGTTGGGGAAATCGAGGCTAAGGCCGGCCAGGCCGGCGCCGATGACCCCGACGGCAAGCAGGGCCGGCGCCGCGAACCTGAGACCGACCGCTGTTACAACCAACAAGGCCTGCAACAACAAAAGTTGCGCCCAGATGGTTTGCACCATGGCGAAGCGGGAATGGACTTCGATGACCACGGCAAAGAGCAAGAGAATGCCGCACATCGGGAAGACCGGGGCGATCCTGCTCTGTCTGTGATAAAGCAACCACCCGAAAACCACCAGGACCAGGGCATAGCCCAGACCAATAAGGCTGCCCAGGCGGACCGGAACCAGGCCGTTGTCGGTAACCGTCCGCAGGATAAGGGCAAAGACCAGCAGAAAGCAAACCGTCGCCACCATGGGCAGCAAAGCATGGCGACCCGGCGCGGGCCCCATTGCCACGGTTGGTTGGTCATAGACAAACTCGTTCTCAAGCACGGCAATGTGCCGCTCCGGCAGCAGGCTTTCCAAGGCCGCGACCCGGGCGGTCAAAGCGTCCAGGCCCTGCCGCAGGCAAGCAACTTCCCCCCGCAGGTTAACGGGACCATCCTGCCGCAAGCCCTTTCCTGCATGCCTTTCCACGCCCATACCAGACTCCTCCTCATCCGCGGCGGTAGAAAATTCTATCTAGTGTTCATCCGGAAAGTCTCTTTCCAGATGAACGCGTTCAGCTGTCAGCAGTCAGCTTTCAGCATAACGTGCCTACTTAATTAAGTTTTTTAGCTGAACGCTGAGAGCTGACCGCTGACAGCATCTAACCGGGAACGTATTTTCCGGATAAATACTATCTAACCCGGAATTCTGTTATATACTCTCACTAGGAAATTTTTTTTTGCACAGGACAGCGGCTCCGGCCCGGCCCTTTCCTCCTCGACTTCAAGATGACGAGGTGTCTGTTTGAATAGTTACTTTGAATAATAATAAAAGCCCTAGCAAAATTGGTTGCACATTTTCAACCAGCCAATTATGTTTCCGTACCACAATGTAGCATGACGTGCAAGTGGCATAGCCAGCGGTTAAATAAAAAGGTAAAGCCGCTCCCTTCAGGCGGCATCCGCCATAATGTCAAGGAGGTAAGTTTGTGAAAAGCCATGTATGGCGACCACTCTATCTGGCCCTGGGAGCCATCGCGCTGCTCCTGGTAGCCCGAAAATTGATGGTCCCCGCCGATTTCGGGGTACACGGCGCCAGCTTTACATACAACTTTTATCGCTTGGCGAGCATCGACGACTGGAAGAACATGCCGGTGCACTATCGGGGCAAGGATACCTGTACCGACTGCCATGAAGACAAGGTAAAAGCGATCAATGCCTCGCCGCACGCCCAGATCCAGTGCGAGAACTGTCACGGGCCGGCCGGCGACCACCCGGACAACCCGGAACTTCTCGAGATCGACCGGAGCCGCGCCCTTTGCCTGCGTTGTCATACCGGTCTGCCTTATCCCTCCAGTCACCGGGCCGACCTTCCCGGCGTCGATCCCGAGAACCACAACCCCCGGACCGAATGCGCCGAATGCCACAACCCCCACAATCCCGATCTGGAGGCGATGTGATGAGTACCTCGCGACGGCAGTTCCTAAAATCCGCCCTGGCCAGCGCCGCGGTCACCGCCCTGCCGCTTTCCGCCTTCAGGCTGCTCAGCCCGGCCGAGGTCAGGGCGGCCATCGGCGACGCCAGGGTACGCTGGGCCTTCCTGGTCGACACTTACAAGTGCGTGGGCTGCGGCCTGTGCGTCAAGGCCTGCAAGCGCGAGAACGAGGTGCCCTACGACGTGCCGGTAAGCCGGACCTGGGTGGAACGCTATGTGGTCCTCAAGAACGGCAAGAGCTACATCGAATCGCCCAATGGCGGCCGGGACGGATACACCAGCCCGAAAATTGGCGAAAGCAACATCAATCCCGACGAGATCGTCAAGGCCTTCTTCGTGCCCAAGCTCTGCAACCATTGCGAGAAACCGGCCTGTGTCCAAGTCTGCCCGGTGGGCGCGACCTACCAGACCAACGACGGGGTCGTTTTGATTGACCGGAAATGGTGCATCGGCTGTGGTTACTGCATCATGGCCTGCCCTTACGGGGTCCGTTTTTTTCACCCGGTATACAAGGTGGCCGAAAAGTGCACCTTCTGCTACCACCGGATCAGCAAGGGCTTGAAGGCAGCCTGTGTGCAGGCCTGCCCGTTCGGGGCGCGCCAGATTGGCAACCTGAAGGATCCCAACGACCCGGTTACCAAGCAAATCATGACACAACGAGTCTCGGTCCTCAAGGAGGAATACGGTACCAAACCGCAGGTCTTCTACATAGGCCTTGATGCAAACGTGAGGTAGATTCATTATGGAACCACTCGTCGTACACGGTCTTAGCTGGACCACCAAGGAGCTTTTCACCTATCCAAACGAATTCATCTACTGGAGCATTCAGATCGTCATGTACCCGTACATGACTGGTCTGGTGGCCGGGGCCTTCGTGCTGTCGTCCCTGTATCACGTGTTCGGACAGCATGATCTGAAGGACATGGCCCGCTTCGCTCTGGTGTTTTCGCTGGCCCTGTTACCGGTGGCCATGATGCCGCTGCTCTTTCATCTTCAGCAACCGTTGCGGGGCGTAAACGTCATGTTCACCCCTCATTTCACCTCGGCCATCGCCGCCTTCGGTATTGTCTTCTCGACCTACGCCATCATCGTGCTGAGCGAGATCTGGTTCGTGTACCGGGAATACTTCATCGAACAGACCGTCGCCCTGCAGGGTAACAAGAGCCTGTCCGCCACCCTGAGGCGCTGGACTTACCATGTCCTGGTGCTGGGCGCCTATGACCGGAGCCCCGAGGCCATGGCCAAGGACAAGAAGGCCATCAAACTTCTGGCCGCCATCGGCATCCCGGTGGCCTGCTTCCTGCATGGTTACGCCGGCTTCATCTTCGGCTCGGTCAAGGCCAACGCCCTGTGGATGAGCCCCCTCATGCCGGTCATTTTTATCATGTCGGCCATAGTTTCGGGCATCGCGCTGTGCATGCTGACCTACATCGTCATCATGGAGTTCAAGAGCCTGTCCACCGCCCTGGCCAAGGGCCGCGGCGATGAGTCGGTACAGGTCATCAAGGGCGTCGCCATGGATGTCATCAGCAAGACCTCCCGCTACCTGCTGGGCTTCCTGTTGGCGGCCATCATCCTGGAGCTGCTCGACCTGATCTTCCGAGGTTACACAGCCATGAAATCCTGGGACATCCTGCGCTCGGTTATGTACGGCAAGGACTTTGTCAACATCTTCGTGCTGCAGTACGGCCTGGGCGACCTGGTTCCCTTAGTCCTGCTCCTCATGCCCCGGCCCACCATCAGACGGACCATCATCACCCTCCTGCTTGTGCTCTTCGGGGTGTTCATGATGCGGTGGAACGTGGTCATCGGCGGCCAGGCCTTCTCCCTGTCCTTCGCCGGCTACATGCACTACAACCTGCCGATCATCCCGCACAGCGTGGAGACCTTCAAGGAGGGTCTGTTGGGTGCGCTGACCGTCGGCTCCACACCGTTCGTCCTGTTCTGGTTCATCAATAAATTCGTGCCGTCCCTGCGGTACCGGTGAGGCTTCCTTATCCGATGAGGGGTTGAGAATGGAGAGAAGAAGCGTACTAAAGACGACCATAGCGCTGCTCGGAACCACGACGCTCCTGTCCCTGGGTTATCCGGTACTCCGCTTCCTGAGCCCGACTGTCCGGCGCCAGAGCGGAGAAAAAATCACCATCCGCAAGGAGGAGATCCCACCGGGCAGCGCCAGGGAGCTGGTGTTCGAGGGCACGCCAATCCTGGTAATCAACCGCCGCGAAACCGGCTTCATCGCCCTTTCCCGCATCTGCACCCATCTTGGCTGCCTGGTCGGCTATGACAAGTACAAGGGCCAGTTAGTCTGCCCCTGTCACGCCGGGGTTTTCGACCTGGACGGCCAAATGATCGCCGGGCCAGGCTCCGCGCCCCTGCGCCAGTTTTTTCTAACCGTTTCCGCGACGCACGTCACCTTGGGGTAGGGACTCCGGCCTGCATCGCAAAATTTTCTGGGGATTCAGCATGCGAGATAAAATCAAGAAATGGCTGGAACCGCGAATCGGCCTGGAAGAGATCGTCCGGACCCAGTTCCGCGAATACAAAACCCCGAAAGGGGCCAATTTCTGGAGCACCCTGGGCTTTGTTACCCTGGTCGCCATCCTTATCCAGGTGATCACCGGCATCCTGCTCATGCTCTACTATATCCCCCACCCAAGCCTGGCCTTTGACAGCGTCCAGAACATCACCAATGGCATTCCTTTCGGATGGCTCGTTCGCCTGACCCACAACATCGGCAGCAACCTCGTCGTCGCCACGGCTATGCTCCACTTGGTGCATGTCTTTTTTCGGGGCGCCTTTAAGCGACCCCGGGAATTGACCTGGCTCACCGGCGCTGTCATGTTTATTCTCCTCCTGAGCTCCTGCATCAGCGGCCAGTTGCTGCCGTGGAACCAGGCCGGTTACTGGTCGACCACGGTGATCTCCTCCATGCCGAGCTTCCTGCCGGTGGTGGGCGACAGCATCGCCGCCTTCATCCGCGGCGGCGACACGGTGACCGCCCTCACCCTGGGGCGATTCTTCGCCTTCCACGTGGTTATTCTGCCCTTCTTCCTGCTGTTCTGCCTTGCCCTGCACATCTTTTTCATTCGTCGGCAGGGCCTGTCACCCTCGCCGGAACAGGTGCCCCAAGTCTTGCCCATGGCAGAGTTCCACCAGGAGCAACACCCCGACGGGCTGCCCTGCTTCCCGAATTTTTCCATGAAGCGGCTCTTCATGGTCTTCCTGTACTGCGCCACCGTCTCCTTAATTCTGACCTTCTCCCCCAACCTTTTTATGCCCGAGGGGACCAACCTGTTGGCCAACCCCGTGAACACCCCGGGACTTATCAAGCCGCCCTGGTATTTCCTGGCCCAGTACCAGATGGTCAAGTCAATCCCTAACGAATTTGTGGGGATTGGCTTCCAAGTCCTCGTACTGGTCGTCTTTCTCTTCTTTCCGTTCTTTGACGCCGGGGAGACGGAGCGGAGCATCAAAAAGAGGCCGGCGCTGATGACCACCGTGATCGGGCTCCTGATCTTGTGGGCCGCACTCACGCTCTGGGGGATGAGATAAGATGATAGCCACAATCACAAAACTGACGATCCTGGCCATCCTTTTACTGGCGACCACCTCCCAGGCGAGTTACCGGGAGCTTTTTGAAAAGGAATTCATGTCCAACCCCTGGGGCGGCAACCGCGAGGCGCACAGCGCCTGCGTGGAGTGCCATGCCTCGGAGATGATGAAGGCCCCGATGCGGGAGCCGGTTTTCGCCTGGCGGGACAGTTGGCACGCCCAGAATGAGGTGTCCTGCCACGACTGCCACGGTGGTGGTCCGGACGATGCCAGCATGTCCATGTCACACCAGCGGGGCTTCAAGGGCACCCCGACCCTGCAGGAAATTCCCCAATTCTGCGGCAAGTGCCACCTCGGTATCCTGCAAAATTTCCTTGAGAGTGGCCACGGCAAAGCCCTGCTTGAAACCAACTCTGGTCCGAACTGCGTCACCTGCCACGGCTCGCACGACATCAAACCGGCCAGTATCGACATTATCAACGAGCAACGTTGCAGCCAATGTCACTTATATGACAGGGCCATGCTCATGCGCCAGGCCCTGTTTACCATCGAAAAGCGCCTCTCCGGCATCCAGACCAACTTGAACGAACTGCGGGAATCCGGCATACTGCTGCAAACGCAGCGCAAGGACTTCTTCCGGGCCCACTCGGATTTCCGAACCCTGTTTCACACCATTGACGTAAATTTGGTGAAGGAGAAAACCGACGAGTTCATGGGCCGCCTCGACAGGATCGAGACCGATACCCGGGCGGCCTACGTCGAACTCGCCTTCCGAAAGAATTTTTCCGGGTATCTCCTGCTTCTCTTTCTCTTCCTGGCCTTCGGCACCCTCATGCTGATCAGAACAGGCGAGAACAAAAAGTGAGCGGCAGCCGGGCAGGACACACTGCCATGGGCCGTGGTCACCAACCCGCATGCAGTCCCGGCCAATGCGGCCGGCAAACCTTGGAGCACACCTCATGATCAGACCTGCACGACAACCACTTACGGTTCTGCTTTACCTGGCAACAGCCCTGGTCGTCCTCCGCGGTACGGGCACCGCCACCGAGGAACTGCCGACCTTCTTCGTGCCGCCGCCACCCTTTTCCGAGGGGATCTTCCCGTGCTCCGAATGTCACGCCGACATGGAGGTCAACCAGAAACCCCGGGAACTTACCGAACACACCGAGATCGCCAAGAGCTTCAAACACTCTCCGCAGCAGCGCTGGTGCTTTGACTGTCACAACCCGGACAACCGCGATGTGCTGCGTCTGGCCAACGGTGATCTCGTCACCTTCGAGGAGTCTTACAAACTCTGCGGACAGTGCCACGGTACGATTTACCGGGACTGGAAGGCCGGGGTGCATGGCAAGCGGACCGGCGAGTGGAACGGCAAGAAACTCTACCGCCTCTGCGTGCAATGCCACAACCCGCACAACCCGCGCTTCAAGGCCATCGCGCCCATGCCGCCGCCCGATACCCCCCTGCTGATCCATAACCAGAAACATTCGGGCGGCAGTATCCGCAAAAACCCCCTTGGCAAAATAGAATAACCAGGAACCAGGACGCGACCATGAATGCCAACAATACAGATGACAAGCTCGAGAAAACCTTCACCAGAAGAGGCTTTATAAAGGGGACGGCGGCCAGCGCCGCGGTCCTGGCCATCCCGGTCGGCAGCACTGACGCCTCGGTATGGCAGTCCTTCTTCCAAAATAACTTTCACGAGATGAGCCCGGAGGAACTGCAAGACACCATCCATAACCTGGCAAAGAAATACCGGGAAAAGTACCAGGCCGATTTTACCATCAAGACCAACGGCCCTCGGCCCGACACGCTCTTCGGCTACGGACTCGACCTGTCGAGGTGCATCGGTTGCCGGCGCTGCGTCTACGCTTGCGTACGTGAGAACAACCAGTCCAGGGATCCCCAGATCCATTGGATCAGCGTCCTGCAGTTAAAAAAGGGCGAAAAAGGGGTGAGCGACCTGGAGAATGCCAACATGTACTACGCGCCCGACGAGGTTCCGGAAGACGGCTATTTTTACATGCCGGTGCAGTGCCAGCAATGCGAAAACCCGCCCTGCGTCAAGGTCTGCCCGGCCAAGGCGACCTGGAAGGAAAAGGACGGCATCGTGGTGATCGATTACAACTGGTGCATCGGCTGCCGTTTCTGCATGGCGGCTTGCCCATACGGCGCCCGCCACTTCAACTGGGGCGAGCCGCGGATCCCCAAGGAAGAGCTGGTCACGGAAACTCATTACCTCGGCAACCGACCGCGCTACCGGGGGGTAGTCGAAAAGTGCACCTTCTGCATCCAGCGGGTGCGAGACACGCCCGGCCGCTACCCGGCCTGCGTCGAGGTCTGCCCGGTCGGGGCCCGCAAGTTTGGCAACCTGCTCGACCCGAAAAGCGAGATCCGTTACTGCCTGGAACACAAGAGGGTCTTCCGTCTCAAGGAAGAGCTGAACACTTCCCCAAAATTCTTCTACTTTTTCGCCACCTGAGTCAGACGTGAGGCCCGCTATGTTCTATCCTATCCGAAATTTTTTCGTCGTTCTCAAGACCGTCACCAAAGGCAACGGGTACTATTACGCCTGGATAGCCTGCCTCGCGACGCTCATGATTATAGGCGCCGTGTCCTACCTCAAGCAGTTGGACCAGGGCCTCATCATCACCGCCATGCGGGACCAAGTCTCCTGGGGGTTCTACATCAGCAACTTCACCTTCATCGTCGGGATCGCGGCGGCCGCCGTGCTGCTGGTGGTTCCCGCCTATATTTACAATTTCAAGCCGATCAAGGAGATCGTCCTGTTCAGCGAACTGCTCGCCGTGGCGGCGATAACCATGTGCATCATGTTCGTGGTGGTCGACATGGGCCGGGTCGACCGGCTCCTGCACGTCCTGCCCCTGATCGGCACGATGAATTTCCCCTCATCCCTGCTGGCCTGGGACATCATCGTGCTGAACGGCTACCTGGCCCTCAACCTCTTCATCTCGTTCTATGCTCTCTACCAGATGGCCCACAATCGTGAGTACAGCCTCCAGATCATCAAACCGCTCATCATTCTGTCGATCCCCTGGGCGATCTCCATCCATACGGTTACCGCCTTTCTGTTCAACGGCTTGTCCGCCCGGCCCTTCTGGAATGCCTCGATCCTGGCGCCGCGCTTCCTGGCCTCGGCATTCTGCTCCGGGCCGGCGATTATGATGATCATCTTTCAGGTGATCCGCAAGGTTTCAAAAATCGAGATCGACAACAAGGCCATCTTCAAGATCGCCGAACTGGTGGCCTATGCCATGGGGATCAACCTCTTTCTCCTGGCCGCCGAGTTCTTCAAGGAATTCTATTCTGGCAGCGTGCACCTGGCCCCCATGGAGTACCTCTATTTCGGCCTGCACGGCCACACCACTTTGGTCCCATGGATGTGGACGGCCATGATCTTCAATATTACCGCCTTCATCCTGTTCATTTCGCCTGCAACGCGGGAGAATTTCCTGACCCTGAATCTGGCCTGCGTGCTTATCTGCATCGGGGTGTACATCGAAAAAGGCATGGGCCTGTCAGTGCCCGGATTCGTGCCCAGCACCCTGGGCGAGATTTATGAATACTCGCCAACACTCATCGAAAAACTGGTCAGCTTGGGAATCTGGTCAACCGGAGCGCTGGTCTTCACCCTGCTCGTCAAATTCGCCATGCCGGTGTATACCGGCGAGGTGCGGTTCTATTCGAAGCACGGGGCGGTGCGCTGAGGACTGGCGGCGGCATGAAACGCTTCGGACTATCTCATCAAAAGATCGTGGCCCGCATGAAGTCAGGCTGAGTGCCCCCCACTTCCACGTAGCAAAAAAAAGCGCCGGGGCAACCCGGCGCTTTTTTTGCTTTTTACTCTCGTAACTACTCAGGTCTATAGGCTGTAGGCCTTTAGACTGTCAGTAACAGCGAAACGCGAGATATAAAGCTGAGTTGAGCAGCTCGTCTGCTCATACGAAACTTATGCCCTTGCGGTATAAGTCGTACTGTGTTCCGCATACGCTCCGTTTTTTTGCCTAACAGTCTACAGCCTGACGGGCTAAATAACCTGAGCAGTTAGGGACGCGGAAAATACCAATATGCCTGGATCGCGCCCGGGTTGGGGTCAGATTTGGCTGGGCCGATTGAGCAAAACCGCAGGTGCAGCAGGGCTACGT
>MNYK01000037.1 GCA_001873115.1 Desulfobacterales bacterium CG2_30_60_27
GGCCGGGGAATACCCGGTGGTGCTCTATGAGAACAAGACGAAAAAGAGTGCGTAAGGGAAGCTGAAAGGTAACTATCCAGCGGAACCGCAACCCAGGGGAGTTCCCGGACTGGAAATGCTTTTCGCGGGTTCGTCCGCGACCGGGCGCAGGATGCGCGGGAGGTCGCGGACGCCTCGGAGGCGGGCAGGACGCCCGCCCCCGCATGAGCGAAAAGCATTTCCAGGCCGGGAACGCTTGACTGCCGACACAAGCTGGATAGTTACCTTGATAATTACAAAAGCCCGATTCTGGCAACTATGCAGGACTGATAATTTTTATGCGCCTCCGGTCCTTCCGCCTTCTGCCTCTGTGCCCTTGTGCCTTCTGCCTTTGTGCCTTCCCCCTTAACCAAACCGGAAAAGCGCCATGATAGAGATCCAACCGCTCGCCACTGTAAACGCCACGCTTAAGGTGCCCGGCTCCAAGAGCATCACCCAGCGGGCCCTCATCGCCGCCGCCCTGGCGGAGGGCGAAAGCCGGATCCGTGGCCCGCTGGCCAGCGAGGACACCCGCTATACGGCAGCGGCCCTCCGGGCCATGGGGATTAACCTGAACGACACCGGCGACATCTGGCGCATCCAGGGCAATGGCGGCCGTATCCAGACCCCGGCCGCTGCTATCCATCTCGGCAATAATGGCACCGCCACCCGCTTTCTGACCTCGGTGGCCGCCCTGGGCAACGGAGAATTCCGGATCACCGGCGATCGGCGCATGGAGGAGAGGCCCATCCAGCCGCTCATGGCCGCCTTGCGCGGCTGGGGGGCAGACATCGTCAGCGAGAAGGGCACCGGCTGCCCGCCGCTCACGATCACGGCCCACGGCCTGGCCGGGGGCAAGACCATGCTACCCGAGGGCAAGAGCAGTCAGTACCTCTCCTCGCTCCTGCTGGTGGCCCCCTATGCCCGAAAACCGGCCGAACTGGAGGTGGCCGGCGAGGTGCTTTCCAAACCCTACGTCACCATGACCATGGCGGTGATGGCGGCCTTCGGCATTGAGGTGACCGCCAACCGGGCGCTGAATCGCTTCTCCATTCCGCCGGGAACATACCACGCCCGGGAATACCAGGTGGAGGGCGACGCCTCGGGGGCCTCCTATTTCTGGGCCGCGGCCGCGGTGACCGGCGGCCGGGTGACGGTGACCAACGTCCCCTCGCCCTCCCTGCAAGGGGACACGGCGCTGATCGATATCCTGGCCCGGATGGGATGCACGGTGGAACGCACGGCCACCGGGATCACCGTGCAGGGCACCACGAACCTATGCGGCGTGGAGGTTGACATGGGCGACTGCCCGGACGTAGTGCCCACCCTGGCCGTGGTGGCCGCGATGGCCCGGGGCCGAACAGTGATCAAGAACATCGCCCACCTGCGCATCAAGGAATGCGACCGGCTGCATGTGATCGCCACGGAACTGACCAAGCTGGGGGTTGGGGTGCAAGAACTGCCAGATACCCTGATCGTGCAGGGCATGGGCTTGGATACGCCTCCCCTGCACGGCGCCGATATCGACACCTGCAACGACCACCGGATCGCCATGAGCTTTGCGGTGGCCGGGTTGACGGTACCCGGGGTCCGGATCCTGAACCAAGGGTGCGTGGTAAAATCTTTCCCGGATTTCTGGGAGCGGCTGCAACAACTCTACAAGCCCTGATCACCTGAAGGCCGTGGATGGGAGTTAGATATCCATCCAAAACTATAGTTCCAGATGGACGCGGGCAGCGGTCAGCTTTCAGCGGTCAGCAAAAAACTTCGGTTCCTTCGTATTTAAGTTGAAAAGGACAAAGAGGAAACGAACATAGTTTCTGGTTGCACACAGTCGTCATTGCCGTGCAAACGGCAATCCAGTATTTTCAAGCTGCGGCGCGCAACCTGGATGCCCGTCGGCGCGGGAATGACGGTATTATCCGCCGACTTTTTTCTCTTTAACAGCGTCTTTCAACTATTTTTACGAATGAACCAACACTTCATCAAAAGACCGGGGGGACATGACCCAGGCCATGTCCCCCCGGGCAAGCTGGTGGGCGATACGGGATTTGAACCTGTGACTTCCACCGTGTGAAGGTGGCACTCTAACCACTGAGTTAATCGCCCGTTATTGACCACCCATAACTACCCGATCAACGACCAAACCGCAACCCCAAAAAGGGGTACAAAATGAAGTGATCAGGGCGGGCCGGCCGGCCGCCCCGGATGGGTTCCGGCCGCCTCCGGCCGGGGCGCGGCCAGGAAACGCGCCATCTGTCGTCGGTAATAGTCCCGGCCCGCGGGGTCAAGGGCCATGGCGCGCATCTCCGCGGCCACGGCCTGCTCGGTCAGGCCGTTGACCCAGAGGGCCGTGGCCAGGGTGTCGAGGACATAGCCCTGTTCCTGGCTGGCCACGGCTTGTCGGGCCAAGGCCAGTCCCCGGGGCGGGTTGCGCACCGCCTGATCCTTGGACGTGACCAGCAGCCAGGCAAAGTTATTCAGCACTGCGGAATTTTCCGGTGCCAGGGCGAGGGCCTGCTCGTAACGACCGACCGCTTCGGCCTCCCGCTTCCCCTGGGCATGCAGGTCGCCCAGCAACTGGCGCCACAGGTAGTTTTGCGGTTCGGCACGCACCTTCTCTTCCAGAATGGCCATGGCGAACTTTTCCCGGGGCGCCCCTTGCAACAGCTCATCGGGCAGGCGCCAGAGCAGCAAGCCGCCCGCGCCGAGCAGCAGCCCATAGAGCACAAGACTGATATAGACCTTCAGATCGTGCCGCCGGCCGACCCACGGCCGATAACGGCACTTTCGCAAGAAATCGATGCGCTGGCCGATGCTGAAGTGGTGCCAGCTCGGCAGGTCGCGGCTGTGGCCGGAGAGCCAGGCAATCTTTTCAAGCACCCGAACCATGGGCGAGATGTCGCGCATGGTCCGACAGGAATAGAGGTCGGCCTGCCGCTCGAAATTGCGCATGAAAAACCCGAAAAAGAAACGGAAGTAAAGAAGCATGAGAATAAGCAGCGGCACGGCGCTAAACAGGGCCATGAACTTGCCAGGCGAGACGTTTAAAAAAAGCATGATCCGATAAGACATGGTGGCATTCAAGAGCGCCATGGTGACCGGATAGGCGCTCAGTTGCGCCATGAGGCCGAAGCCCAGCAACAGAAAGAGATAGAGTTGCAGGTGGAAGCGCTTGACATGGCCGATCTCATGGGCCACCACCGCCTCCATCTCCTGCGCGGTCATGGACTCAAGCAGGGCCGGGGTAACCAGCAGGTAACGGAAACGGGCGGCCACCCCCAGCACGCCGGCGGTCAGCATCTGGCCGCCGAACAGGGGCCAGCTCATGATCTCGCGATAGCGAAGGCCCTGGCTGGCGCATAATCCTTCGATGCGTTGCCGCGCCGGCCCGGCCGGCATCGGCGTGCATCCCCAGAGGCGAACCATGACCGCGGGAAAAATGATCACCAGGACAAGAAAGAAGGCGAAAAAAATCGCCCCCTCCCCCCAGGGCGAGGCCAAGGCTTGCTGCAACCAGGGAAGCCTGATCCGTTGCAGGAGATCGGCGGTCAGGGACAGCGTCACCCAGGGCAGCAGAATGGCCAGGTTGGTCTTGACGTTGGTGGCCACAAAACCGAGGCGACTGACCGTGGCATCGGTAACCCGCATATAGCTCTGGCGGGCCACGATCCACAGGAGGACGAGATAGGCGAAAAAAATGACCAGGCCGCCGGGATCGGCCAGTACCGGCAGTTCCGTGATCCACGGGACAACAGCCAAATAATACTTGCCGTCCAGCAGATAGATGTCCAGGGCGAAACAGGCCACCGCCAGGATGGTGCCCTGCTGCTCGGCGCGGAGATAACCGGACACCTGGCGAATACGGCCAGGACGGAATAGGCGGCGGACGGCCCAATAAAAAAACAGGCCCTTGCCCAGGAAAAGAATAGCAACACCTGGCAGGGGCACCAAGGGGGCGTCGGGCACGCTGCTGGTGGAGAGCAGCAGGACGACCACCAGCAGGGCAATAAGATTATTGTAAATCAAGGTAGGTCAGTTGGCTGGCCTGGCAAACCTGCCGTTGTGGGCATGAAACTCATGCAGGCGCCGCTCCAGGCTCGCGCCACTCATGAGTCGGTTCTCAAGGAAATACTCACCGAACTTGCGTTGCGACTGCTGCTGTCGGTACAGGAGAATCCTGACCTGCATTGCAGTCAGCAGACCACGCTGGATGGCCGATTCACCAAAGGGCAGCGGATCCTGCCGATCACAGACAATACCCTGGATATCGTGCGGCCGGAGCCAGCCCAGGCGATAACCGAGCTCTCCCAGCCGCGGCCGCTGCTTGCGCTGCCAGATCAGCGCCGAGACAATGGTCCGCCAGGTGATGGCCCCGGAGTAGTAAAGATAATGGCCGAAAAGCAGAGGCCGACGCGGCATCGGCCCCTGATACAGCGCCTCGAAATTCCATGAACCCGCCTGGGGCGCCGCCGGTCGGGCCGCGGGACCGGCACCCTTGGCCGGTTGCGGCCGGGCCGGGCTCGGCGCCTTGGCGGATCCGTTGTGCCGGCGTGTCTTGACCGGCGGCGACTGGTCACGGTCACGAAGAAAGCCGGACAGATTCTCGTATGCTTGCTGGACCACCATGAACCGATCAGCTCGGCGACGTTGCACGACAAGATTCTGCCCAACGGCCAGATCCGGGTGGGTTTCACGCACCTTCTTGCGGTAGGCGCTTTTCAACCCGGAAAGCTGGATGTAATTCAGGAAATCCCAGCAAACCTCTCGATCCAGATCGAAAAGGACCCGGCAAGACTGAAAAAGTTCCTGCTGCACAACCGCGGTCATGTTTGCCATCCTCGCATGAGATTTACCGCCCGGCCACAGATAGGACCAAGGGTAAACTTACTCGATATTGCGATTTCATACAAAAAAAATGAACAGTTAACCAGAGGCCGACGCTGAACCAGGCAACCGTTCACGTAATTTGCTTTACGAATTTACCAAGGCAGGATACTAAATAGTCTGATCCGGCAACCATGGTTGCCGGATGCGAGCCGCTAGCTGCTAGCAACTGACAACTCCAGCCAGGAGAACGCCATGCCCGACCGCCTGCCCATGGACACCCTGCCCGCCTTTGCCGCCCTTAACGACCTGGCCCGCCGGCCACTGGACCTCACCGCCCCCGGCGCCCTTAACCCGGCCCGAATAAAGGCCATGGTCTGTCAAGGCGCCGGCTTCACCCTGCACTACGCCGCCCAACGGGTGGACGACACGGTGCTGGACCGCCTGCAGGAGCTGGCCGACCAGAGTGGCGCCGTGGACCAGTTCCTGGCCATGCAGCAAGGCGCCATCGCCAACCGGATTGACGGCCAGGAGTCTGAAAACCGCCAGGTGCTGCACACCGCCACCCGCGACCTCTTTACCGAGCCCCCCCGGGAGCCAAAGGCCACGGCCCAGGCCAGAGGGGAATTGGACCGGCTCGCAACCTTCCTGGCTGACCTGGACAGCGGCCGCCTCACCGCGCCCAACGGCGAAACCTTCACCGACCTGGTCAATATCGGCATCGGCGGCTCCGACCTCGGCCCCCGGGCCGTCTACCTCGCCCTGCAAGCCTTCCGGCGGCCGGACCGGCAGATACATTTCATCGCCAACGTCGACCCCGACGATGCCGCCGCGGTCCTGGCCCCCCTGGACCTCTCCCGCACCCTGGTGAACGTCGTCTCCAAGAGCGGCTCGACCTTGGAAACCCTCACCAACGAGGAACTGGCGCGTACCGCCTTCCTGAGCGCCGGGCTTGACCCCAGGCAACATTTCCTGGCCGTGACCGGCGAGCACAGCCCCATGGACAACCCGGACCACTACCTGCGCGCCTTCCACATGTTCGACTACATCGGCGGCCGCTATTCCACCACCTCCATGGTGGGTGGCGTCATGCTGGGCTTTGCCTTGGGCATGGAGAGCTTCCTGGATATCCTCAAGGGGGCGCACGCCATGGACCGGGCCGCCGAGACCCGTGCGCTGCGCCACAACCCGGCCCTGCTTCTGGCCCTCCTGGGCATCTGGAACCGTAACTTCCTGGACTGCGACACGGTGGCCATCCTGCCCTACAGCCAGGCACTGCACCGCTTCACCGCCCACCTGCAGCAGTGCGACATGGAAAGCAACGGCAAGTCCATCACCCGCCAGGGGGCGGCGGTCGGCTACCACACCGGCCCCATCGTCTGGGGCGAGGCTGGCACCAACGGCCAACACGCCTTCTATCAGCTCATCCACCAGGGCACCACGACGGTGCCGGTCGAGTTCATCGGCTTCCGCCAGTGCCAGTATGGCCGTGACCGTCAGGTCCAGGCCACCTTCTCCCAGGAAAAGCTCGTCGCCAATCTGCTGGCTCAGTCCCTGGCCCTGGCCATAGGACAGGCGCACGCCAACCCGAACAAACGTTTCCCAGGCAACCGGCCCAATACCCTCATCCTGGCAGACCGACTCACCCCCGAATCCATGGGCGCCCTGCTGGCCCTCTATGAGAACAAGGTGGCCTTGCAGGGCTTTGTCTGGAACATCAACTCCTTTGACCAGGAGGGGGTGCAGCTCGGCAAGCTGCTGGCCACCCGACTGCTGGACCACTTCGCCGGCCAGCGAAACGATCCGGCTTACAACGGCCAGGCCAGCGACCCCTTGGGCTGGGCCCTGCTGGAGACAACCGGCCTGCTCGCCAAATGACCTTGCCCTGGGACCGATTATGACGCAGTTTTATAGGTTGGAGAAGTCATCGAACCCCAACATTTTGCAGGCGAAAAAGGGATGATCGATTTCCATTGGGGTGGAAGGGCGGGCAGGGACGAAGAAGCCGGCTACGGCGAACGATGATGGTTGCATGGAATGTTGGGGTTCGCAGGCTCACCCCAACCTGCGAGATGCAAGGTCTTTATACTACTGTAAAATCACCATGGAACCCAACATGACAGAAAAAGGCTTGGTGCTGATCTACACGGGCGACGGCAAGGGCAAGACCACCGCCGCCCTGGGCCAAGCCCTGCGGGCCGCGGGCCACGGCCTGCGGGTCTGCATCATCCAGTTCATCAAGGGAGCGTGGGAAACCGGCGAGGCCAAGGCCCTGCAAGCCTTTGCCGAACTGATCGAACTGCACGTCACCGGTAGCGGCTTCACCTGGCAGGCCAAGGACAAGGAAGAGGTGCGACAGACCGCCCTGGCCGGCTGGCGCCTGGCCCGGGACAAGGTGCTGAGCGATGATTTCGACCTGGTGGTGCTGGACGAACTCACCTACCTGGTAACTTACGGCATCCTGGCCGAGGCCGAGGTCATTAAGCTGCTGGCCATGCGGCCACCGCGGCTGCACGTGCTCATCACCGGCCGCGCTGCCTCGGCCGGCCTGATAGCGGCCGCCGATCTGGTCACCGAGATGCGCGAGATCAAGCACCCTTACAAAATCGGCATCCAGGCCAGAAAGGGTATCGAGTGGTGAACTCGAACCCCCTCCTCAAACCGCTTCGGCCCTGGCCGTTATCCAGGCGAGCTGGCCTACGGAGAAGAGCGTATCGGTAAGCCAGAAGAGGACCAGGCCGGCTGGAAAAAAGGCGAACAGCAGGGCAAAGCCCACCGGCATCCAGATCCAGGTGCGGTCGGACTGCGGCGAGACGGCGGTGAGACGCTGCTGGAGGATCATGGCCAGCCCCATGAGCATGGGCAGGATGAAGAAGGGATCCATGACGGAAAGATCCTTCACCCAGAACAGAAAGGCCGCCTTTCTGAGCTCCAGGGACGAATCCAGGGCCTGATAGAGGGCGAAGAAGATGGGGATCTGAATGGCCAGGGGCAGAAAACTGCCCAGCAGGGCGCGGACATATTGCCGGCGCAAGGGCTTAAGCCTTACGGCCGCCTCCTCGTGTGGCGTACCCGGTTCATCCTCGATGGTATGGATCTGCTCCAGCAGACGGGGCATCACCCGCAGGGATCTGAGGTTGTGGTGGGCAAGGGGAAAAAGCAGCAGACGCAGGCCCACGGTCAGCAGGATAATGCAGAAACCATAGTTGGCCACGAAACGGTGCAGCCAGCGCAGGGCGACAAGCACCCCCCGGGCGAGCAGGTCAAAGGTGCCGTAATCGAGAAGCTTCTCCAGCCCGCGGCCGTGGGCGGCCAGGGCCGCCTCGGTCTGCGGCCCCAGATAGAGCAGGTAAGACCGTTCCATGGCCTGGCCGGGCGCCAGCGTGAAGGGCGGTGCGGCCAAAACAGCATAAACCTGCCCCTGACCCAGGGGATGAAAGGCCACCGTGTCCGCCCCATCCAGTGGTGCGACAATCTGGGCAAAATAGCGGTTCTCGACGGCCGCCCAGGCAACGCCGGTGGCCGAGACCATGGGCTCCTTGATTTTCTTGGCCTTCTCACTTTCCGTGGCAGCCTGGTCCTCGCCCAACCACACCGCCCGGAGGTATTCGCTACTCTTCAGGCCCGTAGGGCGAATGCCATAAAAGGGCATTAGCCGATAACCGGCGGGGAAGGCAAGGGGGGCGGCGCCGGTGTTAGTGAGTCGCACCTGAAAGTCAATGGGTGTAGATCCTTTAGGAACCACTTAAAACCATTGTGATATCGGCATGATAGCAACAAGCACGGCATGCCAAGCTGCCCATCAGGGTACTATGTAAGCAAGCAGTAGAGAGCTATCCAAATACATATGTTTTCTTGATGACGTATGCACAAAATAAGTATGGTACAGATTCTTTAGGGATTGAATATTATATTAATAAATCAAACACATGAGATCTATTGCATCTTGAAATATTTCTCCTAATATGGTA
>MNYK01000041.1 GCA_001873115.1 Desulfobacterales bacterium CG2_30_60_27
ATGCGGGGGCGGGCGTCCTGCCCGCCTCCGAGGCGTCCGCGCCCTCCCGCGCATCCTGCGCCCGGTCGCGGACGAACCCGCGAAAAGCATTTTCAGTCCGGGAACTCCTCTGGGTTACGGTTCCGCTGGATAGTTACATCTTTTTTAAAATTAAATCAACCTATTGTAATTGGCCCGGCCATGTCCGGGCTGGCAAGTTCTTGCCTCTTGACAGGATAGGCGAGTTAGTTTAAGTTCGACGTCTTATAAAATATCCGGGATCAGGGCCTCGACCGCGGCATCGTTCCGGGCAGCAGGCAGAGCAAACATAAAGAAGGAGAAAAGTTTTGGCGAATCATAAGTCAGCATTGAAGAGAAACCGGCAGGCGCAGCTCGGCCGGGTCCGCAATAAGGCCAATCGCACCCGGGTCAAGAATGTCGTGCGGGCGGTGGACGAGGCCATTGGCGAAAAGTCCGTGGAAATGGCCCAGGCCGCCCTGAAGCTGGCGATCCCGGCTATCCAGAAGGCCGCGAGCAAGGGTGCCTTCCACAAAAAGAATGCCTCGCGTAAGGTTTCACGGCTCACCAAACGGGTCAATGCCTTTGCTGCCACTGCCTGAGGCGTTGCACCTCGAAGGGAAGCGTCATCGGCCGGCGAAAACGGCCGCGCTTTTAAAAGGCGGGCGGCGGCAGCGGCGGGGCGCGTCCCGGTTGCGGCCGGCCAGACATTTAGAGGCCATGGGATGTCCGCGAGGCACCATGGCCTTTATTTTTTCATTTTCGGATAGATGAAACCCGTGCAGGACGAAGCTCTTCATCAGCCTACCTTGGCACATTTCCGCGAACTGGCCGCGATCAGCGGCCTGGTTCCGGTATTCCGGGAAATCATCGCCGACCTTGATACGCCGCTGGTCATCTTTGCCAAGGTGGCCGGTGCCGCTTCCCACGCCTTTCTCTTTGAGTCGGTCGAAGGCGGGGAGAAGTGGGGACGCTATTCCTTCATTGGCCTCGATCCCCTGGCCACTTTTCAGAGCCATGGCGCCGAAAGCCGCATCGACCGTTGCGGGGCCGGTCCGGTAGCCCGGCAGGGCGATCCTGTCGCGGCCCTCAAGGGCCTGCTGGCCTCCTTTGCGGCCTGCCAGAGCGAGATCCTGCCCCGTTTTTTCGGCGGCGCCGTCGGCTTCATGGGCTACGACATGGTTCGTTTCATGGAGCGGTTGCCCGAGACCAAGCCGCCCCTGGCCGACTTTCCGGACAGCTCCTTCATGATTCCCCGGCTGGTGCTGATTCACGACAGCCTGCGCCAGACCTTGACCATCGTCGATTGCGTGCCAGTTAATCCGGGCGATGATCCGGCCGCTCTTTACGCCGGGGCCCGGCAGCGCATTGACGCAGTGGTCGATTGCCTCCGCGCTGCCCCCCCGCCCGAGGCCATCCTTGGCCTGCACGGCCGGGGCGCGGCCCACGACTTTACCGCCAACATGACGCAGCCTGATTTCGAGGTCATGGTCAACAAGGCCAAGGAGTACATTCTGGCCGGCGATGTCATCCAGGTGGTGCTTTCCCAGCGCTTTCATGCCAAAACCGACCTGCAGCCGCTGGCCCTGTACCGCGCCTTGCGTCACATCAATCCGAGCCCGTACCTCTTTTACCTGAAGCTCGACAACCTGGTGCAGATTGGTTCGTCGCCCGAGATCCTCGTCCGGTTGGAGGGGGAGAACATCGAGTTGCGCCCCATCGCCGGCACCCGGCCGCGCGGCGCCACACCGGCGGCCGACCAGGCCCTGGAGCAGGCCCTCCTGGCCGATCCCAAGGAGCGGGCCGAGCACCTCATGCTGGTCGATCTGGGCCGCAACGACGTGGGCCGGGTGGCCTGCCATGGTTCGGTGGAGGTGCGGGACCTGCTGGTGGTCGAGCGCTACAGCCATGTGATGCATCTCGTCTCCGGGGTGCATGGCCGACTGGCCCCGGGCAAGGACATGTTCGACGTGTTCAAGGCCTGTTTCCCGGCCGGCACGGTAAGCGGCGCCCCGAAGATTCGCGCCATGGAGATCATCGAGGAACTGGAGCCGGAACGGCGCGGCCCCTATGCCGGGGCGGTGGGCTATTTCGGCTTTTCCGGCAACATGGATTTCTGTATCACCATCCGCACCTTTGTCATGATGGGTAATGACCTCTACGTGCAGGCCGGCGCCGGCATCGTGGCCGATTCGGTGCCGGCCACGGAATTCGAGGAAACCCTGAATAAGGCCCGCGGCCTTCGGCGGGCCGTGGAGCTGGCCGAGCGGGGCCTGTGACCCCCTTTAAGGCAGCGCAGCCATGATCGTTATCATCGACAACTACGACTCGTTCACCTACAACATCGTGCAGACCCTGGGCGGGCTGGGCGCAACGCTCACCGTCTTTCGCAACGACGAGGTGGATGTGACAACCGTCGCCGCTTTGCGGCCCCGGCGGCTGCTCATTTCTCCCGGGCCTTGTACGCCGAGCAAGGCCGGCATCTCCATCGCCGCGATCCGCTATTTCGCCGGCAAGGTGCCGGTGCTTGGGGTCTGCCTGGGCCACCAGGCCATTGGCGAGGCCTTTGGCGGGGAAACGGTACGGGCCGGTCGCCTCATGCACGGCAAGACCAGCCTGGTCAGCCATGACGGCCGTGGCGTTTTTACCGGCCTGCCCGATCCCTTCGAGGCCATGCGCTATCATTCTTTGGTGGTGGAAGAGGTGAGCCTGCCCGACTGCCTGGCCATCACGGCGCGCAGCGACCAGGGCGAGCTCATGGGCTTGCGCCACAAGACCCTGGCCGTGGAGGGGGTGCAGTTCCATCCCGAGTCCATCATGACCCCCGATGGGGTACAACTCTTGAAGAATTTCATGGATCCAGGTTACGAGGCCATGCTGCGGCGCTGAGCGGCCGGCTTCAGGAGGAGGCAGATGATCAGAGAGGCCATTGCCAAGGTAGTGCAGGGCGAGGATCTTAGCGAGGCGCAGATGGTGGGCGCCATGCAGGAGATCATGGGCGGCGAGGCAACGGCGGCCCAGATCGGCGCCTTGATCACCGCCTTGCGCATGAAGGGCGAGACCATCGAAGAGATCACCGGTGCGGCCCGGGTCATGCGCGACAAGGCCACCCGGGTCGAAGCGGTGGTCGGCAATGAAGTCCTCGTGGATACCTGCGGCACCGGCGGCGACGCCAGTGGCACCTTCAACGTTTCCACCACGGCCGCCTTTGCGGTGGCCGGCGCCGGGGTGAAGGTCGCCAAGCACGGCAACCGCTCCATTACCAGCCACTGTGGCAGCGCCGACGTGCTGGAGGCCCTGGGCGTAGACCTGACCCTGTCCGCCGAGCAGATCGGCCGGTGCATCCGGGAGATCGGCATTGGTTTCATGTTCGCCCCGGCCCTGCACGGCGCCATGAAGCATGCCATCGGCCCGCGCCGGGAGATCGGCATTCGCACTATCTTCAACCTGCTTGGGCCGCTCACCAATCCGGCGGGCGCCAACGTCCAGGTCATGGGAGTCTTTGCTCCCAGCCTCATCGTGCCCCTGGCCACGGTCCTGGGTCGCCTTGGGGTGCGTCGGGCGTTGGTGGTCTGCGGCGCCGGCAACCTGGACGAGATCACGGTCACCGGCGAGACCCGGGTGGCAGATTACGCCGACGGTCTGGTCCGTACCTACGAGATTAGGCCCGAGGATTTTGGCATGCACCGGGCCACTCTCGCCGACATAAAAGGCGGCCAGACCGCGCAAGAGGCGGCCGCTCAACTCCGGGCCATTCTCGGCAATGCAGCGGGACCATGCCTGGACATGGTGCTCATGAATGCTGGCGCCGCTTTGATGGCGGCCGGCAAGACCACTGATCTGCGGGCCGGCGTCGAGTTGGCCCGGCAGACCGTGGCCTCCGGCGCCGCCCTGGCCAAGCTGGACAACCTGGTGGCCTTTGGTAAGGCGCGGTAGTTTTCATCATGATCCTCGACACCATTATCGAACAGAAGCAGGAAGAGGTGGCCGTGCTGCTGCGGGACGGCTTTGTCCGGCCCGAAGTGGACATCCCGCCGCCGCGGCCATTCCGGCAGGCCCTGCTCGACTATGATGGGGTGGCGATCGTTGCCGAAGCCAAGAAAGCCTCGCCTTCCAAGGGTGTCATTCGGCCGGCTTTCGATCCGGTAGCCATTGCCAGAAGCTATGAGCGGGGCGGCGCCCAGGCCTTGAGCGTGCTCACCGACGAGCGGTTTTTTCAGGGTTCCCTGGCCTATATCCCCCAAGTGCGCACGACCGTTGGTCTGCCCGTGCTGCGCAAGGACTTCATCATCCACGAGGTGCAGATCCAGCAGGCGCGAGTTTACGGCGCCGACGCGGTGCTGCTCATCGTGGCCGTGCTTGAATTTGCGCAGCTCAAGGATTATCTCGATCTGGCCGACGAGATGGAGATGGACGCCCTGGTTGAGGTGCATGACGAAACGGAACTGGAGATCGCCCTGGCGGCGGGCAGTCGGCTGATTGGTGTCAACAACCGCAACCTCAAAGATTTTTCCATGGACCTGGAGACCACCTTCCGCCTGCAGCGGCTTATGCCGCCTGACATACCACTGGTGAGCGAGTCGGGCATCCACACGCATGCCGACTACCTGCGGCTGAGCGACGCCAAGGTGGCCGCCGCCCTGGTGGGCGAGGCCTGCATGCGCGCGGCGGATCCCGGCCTGGCCCTGGCCAGGTTGCGGAGCGGGGGCCAACCGGGATGACGGCGAGCAGACCTGGCCGCACACGCATCAAAGTCTGCGGCATTACCCGATTGGCCGACGCGGTGGCCGCGGTGGCGGCCGGGGTGGACGCCCTGGGCTTCATCTTTGCGGCCAAGAGCCCGCGGCGGATCGCGCCGGAGCAGGCGCGGGAGATCATCGCCGCCCTGCCGCCCTTTGTGGCCGCGGTGGGCGTCTTTGTCGACGAGGACCACAGGCAGGTCGAGGAGATCGTTCGTTCCTGCCGCCTCACCGTGGTGCAGTTGCACGGCTGTGAGTCGCCAGCCTATTGCGCCAAGATGCCCTGTCGGGTGGTGAAGGTTTTCAATTTGCCCGGCGCGCCCGCTTTCGCAGCCTATCAAGATGTGGTGTCCGGCTTTTTGGTAGACACCTTTCACGCCAAGTTGGCCGGTGGTACTGGCCAAGCCTTTGACTGGTCCATCCTGGATAAGATGCGGCCGCTCGGCCCCCTAGTGCTGGCCGGCGGCCTGGGGCCGCGCAATGTGGCGGAGGCGGTGCGCCGCGTCCGTCCATTTGCCGTGGACGTCAACTCCGGGGTGGAGTCCGCGCCCGGCCTCAAGGACATCGTCGCTATCCAACAGGTGGTGGCCGAGGTGCGCCGGGCCGACCTTCTGGGCGAGAGCCCGCCATGCTAGTTACGATAATGTCTTATCAATTACTTGATGCGCTACTTCAATTGATTGGCAACGGCTTGATTTAGTAAATTTTGAGCATTAAGCAGCTTCTTGTACTTTGCGGCAATTTTGTCGATATTTCTCGACATAATCGCCTGCAGCAAGTCGCCTTCAATTTCAGCCACCTCGATTCGTTCGTAGTAGTCCATGGTTTCCTTGAGATGGGCGATAACGATCTTGCCGGTCAAGATTGGGTGGTTGTTAGTTACATTGGCATCATCAAACCTGGTGCCATGTTCAAGCTCAACCTCCAGGCCTTGGCGGAAAGCCTCAAGGGGAATGTCCATTCGTTTGGTATTGACGATCTTGAGAATTTTTGCTGCCTCATCTTGAGCAACCGACGGATCGGTGATTTTCGACCAGTCATGCAAGCCGATTGCGTTGCAAACCCTTTTCACTTCATCAGCAGTTATGTATTCTGGCATGTTCATCTTGTTCTCCTTTTGTGATTGATTTGGTGTGGAGGATGTCCGCGGGATTGGCCGTGGCCGCTTGATCCGAACGGGCTGGGCCGGCGCGTGGTGGCTTGCTATGCGAAGCATATCAGTAGTACCCTGTAACTTTTAAGTCCAACCCCCTCAATCCCCCCTTATCAGGGGGGGGGGAAGTCTTGAAGCCTCCCTTGATAAGGGGAGGTTTGGAGGGGTTAGATGCGAAAGAATATGTGTTCCATGGTAGTAGTAGCTTGAACATTAAATAATTTGATTATGCAGACTATGATATAATGGGAATCATCCTGATGCAACAGAGGAATTTTCAGACCTGGATCCTGTTGAAAGGCAGCCTTGATCCTGGTACTGTGACGCGCTATGAAATTGCTCATTACCTTGATTGGCCTGGTGCTGGTGCTCGAAGGGTTGCCATACGCGGTCATGCCCGAGAAGATGCAGGCCTGGCTGCGGCAGCTTCTTGCGGCGACACCCGGGCAGTTGCGGGTCATGGGCATTGTGGCCATGGCCGCGGGCTTTCTCCTCTGTTATCTCACCCAGCGCACCGGCTGGCTCCCCTAGGGCGGCTGATCCTTGTCTGGCAATGATCCGATGACCAATGCTGACCCGTATGCTCTTGAGGCGTACGATTACGTCCTGCCGGAGGAACTCATCGCCCAGGAGCCCGCGGACGAACGCGATCAGTCCCGTCTGCTGGTCCTGGACCAAGGCGGCGGGGACGTGCACCATGGGCGTTTTACCGATATCCTTTCCTTGTTGGACGAGGGGGACGTGCTGGTGGTGAACGACACTCGGGTTTTTCCGGCCCGATTGCTCGGCGCCAAGGAGACCGGTGGCCGGGTGGAGTTTTTGCTGCTTGGTTATCCCGCCACCGCCGGGGCGTTGCCTGGGCCGTCCGGCTGGCGGGAGGTGGAGGCCCGCGGGCTTTTGAAGAGTTCCAAGGGGGCCAGGCCGGGGCAGGGGCTCCGCTTTAGCGATGATCTTACGGCCACGGTGCTGGAGGTGCTGGAGGGGGGCAAGGCGCGGGTGACCCTGTCTTTCCGGGGTGAGTTGGGGCAGCGTCTGGAAGAGTGCGGCCGCATCCCCCTGCCGCCTTATATCCGTCGGGCCGGCAGTCCGTCGGCCCGGGACCGGCAACGGTATCAAACGGTGTTCGCCAACCAGACCGGCGCGGTGGCGGCACCCACGGCCGGGCTGCATTTCAGCCCCGAACTGTTGGAGCGGATTCGCGCCATGGGGGTGGATGTGGCTATGGTTACCCTGCATGTAGGCTACGGCACCTTTGCGCCGGTGCGGTCCAAGGATATCCGCGACCACCAGATTCATGCCGAATATGTGAGCGTGGGAGCGGCGGCCGCGGCGCGCATCAACCGGGCCCGGGCCGCGGGGCGGGCCGTTTGGCCGGTGGGCACCACCACGGTACGCTCACTGGAGTGGGCCAGCGATAGCCAGGGCCGGGTGCGGCCGCGCGAGGGCTGGTGCGCTCTCTATATCTATCCCGGCTATGAGTTCCGGCTGGTGGATCGCCTGATCACCAACTTTCACCTGCCGAAAAGTTCGCTGCTTTTCCTGGTCAGCGCCTTGGCGGGACGGGAAAGGGTGATGCAGGCATATGCCGCGGCGGTGCGGGAAAGGTACCGGTTCTTCAGCTATGGCGACGCCATGGTGGTGGCGGGGAAGAGCTGAAGGCTCAAGGCTCAAAGCTCAAGGCTCAAAGCTGAAAGCTGAAAGTCTATGGACTGTTTCATTGGACTTTGAGCTTTCAGCTTTGCCCTTTCACCTCTCTTGATTAGCAGCAACCGCAGGAAGATTTGTTTTTCTTGGGGCAGGAGGCGGGGGCCGCGGTTTTCGGGGCCGCGGCAGTGGCCTTTTTGCTGTTGCAGGAGCCCGAGCCATAGCCGTCGGCATACCAGCCGCCGCCCTTGAGTTGGAAGGAACTCGCGGAAATCAACTTTTTCATCTCGCCAGCGCATTCCGGACAGACGCTTAACGGTTCGTCGGACAACGATTGCCAGGCCTCAACGATGTTTTTGCAGGTCTGGCACTGATACTCGTAAATCGGCATGGTCTGCCACCTCGTATGCATTAATCTCTATCGGTCGTCACCCGGTGTCGTAAGGGTAATGCTCGGAGATAATGTAATGAAACCCGGACGATCTGTCAACGACCTTTCCAAGAACGTGTTGGCAACAAATATAATTGTCCGGTTTTGTAGCAAATGAATTGTCCGCTTTTTATCCGGGGCGAGCGGTATGGCGGGGTCGCGTCTGGACATCGGACAAATGAATTTTCCATCCGGTTTTATGCAGTTTTCGGATGGACTAATTAGTGTTCATCCGGAAACTGTGTTCCCAGATGAACGCGCTCAGCTTTCGGCAATCAGCTTTCAGCTTAACGTGCTTAGTTAGTTTCCATCCGGAAACCCCGGTTTTGCATGATG
>MNYK01000154.1 GCA_001873115.1 Desulfobacterales bacterium CG2_30_60_27
CCGCGCATCCCGCGCCTGAGGTCGCGGACGAACCCGCGAAAAGCATTTCCAGTCCGGGAACTCACCTGGGTTGCGGTTCCACTGGATAGTTACTATTTATTTACTGTTGGTATGAAAGTGCCCATGGATTTCCCGGGCCAGTTCCGGGCCAATGCCGGCCACCCCGGCCAACTCGACGGCCGAGGCCGTGCCGATACGCCGCACACTGCCAAAGGCCAGCAGCAGCGCCTTCTTGCGGGCCGGCCCCAAGCCTGGGATGCCGTCCAGGGCCGAGCCCATGGCCTGCTTGCCCCGCAGCCGGCGGTGGAAGGTGATGCCAAAACGGTGGGCCTCATCACGGATACGCATGAGGAAGAGCAGCACCGGGGCATGCTTTTTGAGAGGGAAGGGATTCTTGCGGCCCGAGGCAAAAATCCGGTCGCCCTCCCCGGCCCGCTCCTTGGCAATGGCCAGCAGGTCGATCTTCTCGGCCAGCCCTGCCTCGCTGAGCAGGCGGCGGGCGATATTGAGCTGGCCCTTGCCGCCATCAACCAGAAGAAGGTCAGGCAAAACGCCCCCGGTGCGTTCGGCGGCGAAGCGGCGACGCAGGACCTCCTCCATCATGCGGTAATCATCCGGACCAGCCCCGCCGGCCAGCCGGTAATGACGGTACTGCGCTTTGTCGGCCGCGCCGTCGGTAAAACAGACTAGGCTGCCCACGGTCTGGTTACCGCCAAGGTTGGAGATATCAAGGCACTCGATCCGTTCCGCTGGTCGTTGCAGGTGAAAGAGCCGCGCCATTTCACCGGCCAGAGCCTGCCAGGAGCGATCACGCTTTTCCCGTTCCACGAAGATCTCCCCGGCATTCTGCCGGGCCATGGCCAGTAAACGCACCCCATCACCCCGCTGGGGCACATGGATCGTCACCCGCAGGCCGCGTTTCTCGGCCAGCACCTCGGTAAGGGCACTGGCCGCCTCCGGGGCAAAGGGCACCAGAACCTCCGCCGGAACAACCTGCCCGTCGGCGTAAAAACCCTCCAGAGCCTGGGCCAGGATCTCGGGGTCAGCGCCCAGGGGCTGCGGCAGGTAAAAGGTCTGCTGGGCCATCAACACCCCCTGGCGCACCTGCAGGACGGCAAGGCCGATGGAAACATCCTGGCGCACATACCCGAAAATATCCTGATCACGCCGATGATCCGCCACCACGACCTGCTTTTCCAGGGTTTCCCGGATGGCCGCGATCTGGTCGCGGTACTGGGCCGCGGCCTCGAAATCAAGGTCAGCCGAAGCCTGGCGCATTGATTGCTCAAGATGGTTCAGCAGCGCCCGGCTTTTCCCCTCCAGGAAGGCGATAACCGCCGCCACCATATCCTGATAAACCCGGGAATCGACCTGGCCGGCGCAGGGCGCCAGACAGCCCTGCAACTGAAAATCGAGGCAGGGCCGGGCGCGCCCTTTTACCTCCCGGCCCTTGCAGCGGCGCAGGGGAAAAATTTTCCGCAGCATACGCAGCACGGTCCACATGGCCGCGGCCGAGACGTAAGGGCCGAAGTAACGGGCCCCATCGCGGTTGCGCCGCCGGGTCATCAGCACCCGGGGCCAGCTTTCGTCCACCGTGACCTTGATGAGCGGGTAGTTCTTGTCGTCCCGCAGAATAACGTTGTAGCGCGGCCGATACTTCTTGATCTGGGCCGCCTCCAGGATCAAGGCCTCCTTTTCCGTGCCGGTGAGGATGGTGGCAATGGCCTGCACTCGGCCAAGCAGGGCAACGGTCTTGGCCGGCAGCCGGTCGGCGGGCCGGAAGTAGGAGGCCAGCCGTTTTTTCAGGTTGGCGGCCTTGCCTACATAGAGAACCTGGCCCTCGGCATCCTTCATCAGGTAAATGCCGGGTTTTTCTGGCAGACTGGTGAGAAAATTTCTGTCCATATAGTCCTGAATCACAGTGCCGATTGCCTGAAGAAGTGGGCAATATCGAATGGTACGCTACCCGCTTTTTTCGATTAGCGCCACCAGGGACATAACAGCCTTGACGGCCCCGAAAATTCTGACTAAGGTGCAAGCAATTTTCATGCCTCTCTCTTGAAATAGGGGCATGCGCCCAACAACACAGGTGGTGACATGAACATGATTCGCACCCTCTTCCTTTGCTCCGTTGTGGCCCTCCTCCTTATCCAGGGCTGCGCTACCTTGAATAAATCCAAATCCGAAAAATGCATTGAAGGGAACTGCGATGAGGGCCATGGGGTTATGATCTACCCCGACGGCGCCCGCTACGAGGGAGATTTCCTGCTTGGCAAAAAGCACGGCCAGGGGATCTACACCCTGAAAACCGGTTCTTCATACCAGGGCGAGTGGAAATACGACAAACTGTTCGGCGAGGGGACCATCACCTTCCCGGACGGCGCCCGTTATACCGGCACCGTCAAAGACGGCAAGCCCAATGGCCGCGGCGTGATCCAGGAGGCCGATGGCACCCGAATCGAGGGGCAGTTCCAGGACGGCCATTTCCTCCCGGAAAACGAGATCCCGGCCCCGGCAGCGGCTGCGGTTGCTGCGCCTGCGACCCCTGCCAAGGTGACTATGACGGCGACGGATGCTCCAGTTGCCGCCAAGACCAAGTCCCGCAAAACGGCGGAGCGCCCGTTCGACAACATCCCCGCCTATTGTCGCAAAGTAGCGGAGGCCAACAACGGCAGTTATCAGGTGGAAGAGGCCTGCCTGCAAATGACCAAGCGGGAGGATGAAAGTCTGAGCCGCACCACCATCATGCACATGGATATTCCGCCGCGCATCCAGCAGTATTGCCAGACCATTGCCGACGCCAATGCCGGCAGTTTCGTGGCCATGTTCTCCTGCATGCAGAAGGAACTGGCGGCCATGGAGCGGCTGAAATAGCAGGTGAAAGCTGAAAGCTCAAAGTTCGATGAAAACTTCCTTCGACTTTCACCTTTCAGCTTATACCAACATGCCCCCATGACTCTGCAAGCCCCCGCCCCGCTCCGCCCGGCCGCGGCGATTGACCCCGCCTCATCGCTCATCGCCTTCTCCTGGCTCCTGCATCTCCGCTGGGGCGCAGTGGGCTGCCAAGTGCTGTTGATCATCGCCGTGGCCCTGTTCTACGACATCTCCGTACCCTTGCCGATCCTCTCCGTCATCCTGCTCTTCGAGGCCGCCAGCAACCTGTTCTTCGCCCATCTGCACCGGCGAAAAAAGGCTATCGGGGAATCACTCTTCGCCCTGGTCATGTTCCTGGACGTGGGGCTGCTCACCGCCCTGCTTCACTTCACCGGCGGCGCCATGAACCCCTTCACCTTTCTCTTCCTCGTCCATATCGTCCTGGCCGCGACTCTCATGCGGCCCCGCTGGGCCTGGGCGCTGACTCTCACCGCCATCGGCTGTTATGGCCTGCTCTTTCTGCTGCCCGAAGATACCATGCTGCAGCAGGTCACCGGCGGCGCTGCCCAGCCGATCCGCCTGACCTGCATCGATTATGCCGGCCTGGACAAACACCTCACCCTCCATTTGCACGGCATGTGGGTAGGTTTTACCCTCACCGCCCTGTTCATCGTCTTTTTCGTGGGCCGCATCCAGCAGGCCCTGGCCACCCATGAGACCACCCTGACCAAGCTCCGGGAAGAAAAGACCCGTGCCGATCGGCTCGCCTCCCTGGCCACCCTGGCCGCCGGCGCGGCCCATGAGTTTTCCACCCCGCTGGCCACCATCACGGTGGCGGCCGGGGAAATGCTGCATACCATAAACGAACTGGGCGACCAGGGGGAACTGCTGGAGGACGCCCTGCTCATCCGCGACCAGGTAAACCGGTGCAAGGATATCCTCTGTCAAATGTCCTCCGACGCCGGCGAGCATCCGGGCGAGTCATTGACCTCCTTCACCCTCGCCGAGCTGTTTGCCGCCCTGCGGGCCAACCTGGGCAGCGAGGCGTCCAGCCGGCTGGACATACTTGGCGACGAGGAGCGTCTGGGCCTGAGGATGCCCCACCGTTCCCTGAAGCGCTCGCTCAAGGGTCTGGTGGCCAACGGCCTGGACGCCTCGGGCAAGACCGGCCGGGTGACCTTGCGCTGCTGGTCCGATCCGACCCGTCTCTGGTTCGAGGTGCGAGACGCGGGCCTCGGCATGGCCGGGGATATCCGCGACCGGGCCGTGGAACCATTTTTCACCACCAAGTCCCCTGGCCAGGGCTTAGGGCTGGGCCTTTTCCTGGCCAAATCACTGGCCGAAAGTTTTGGCGGCGACCTGACTATCGAATCCGCCCCTGGCCAGGGGACCACGGTCCGCCTCTGGTTTGCCCTGCGAGAGGTACAGGCGTGAACGAATCCAGGCCACCAAACACCATTCTGCTCGTGGACGACGAAGAGACCTTTCGCCAAAGGCTGGAACGCGCCTTTGCCCGACGCGGCTTCACGGTCTTTGGCGCCGGCAATTATGACGAGGCCATGCAACTGGTCCGGGCCCACCGCCCGGCCAGGGCGGTCATTGACCTGAAGATGACGGGCCGCTCCGGCCTGGAGGTTCTGACCGATGCCCTGGCCATTGCTCCTGAGCTTCAGGCCTTGGTACTCACCGGCTTCGGCAGCATCGCCACGGCCACCGAGGCCATCCGGCGGGGCGCGGTGAATTATATTCCCAAGCCCGCCGATGTGGACGACATCCTGCGGGCCTTTGACAAGACCACTCCATTGTCCGCAACGGATCAGGATGCCGATTTCGCGCCCCCCACTTTGGCCCGCGCCGAATGGGAGCATATTCAACGGGTGCTGGCCGACTGCGACGGCAACATCTCGGCCGCGGCCGAACGGCTCGGCCTGCACCGCCGGACCTTGCAGCGCAAGCTTTACAAGTACCCACCCAATAAGTAGTTCGCTCTGTCGCCGCCCGCTGCGACAATTTGCCGCATTTGCAAAAATGCAACGATCAGCTAGTTTGACGGCCAAGCAAGGTTTTCGGCCTGATCCTTGCCCTTTGCGGCAAAGCCCGCAACCACGGTTCTCGTAGCCGGGCAACCTTTACCCCCTACCTATTGATCAAGGTGACACTATGCGGAATATGATTGGCGCGGTCCTCCTCTCCCTGCTTCTCCTGCTGCCGCCGACCGCGGCCGCCCTGGCCGATGCCGGCGGGGCGCGGGCCGGTTGCCAGGTGTGCGGTATGTACATCGATCAGTATCAGCAGACCACCGGCGCCCTTAAAGACCAGGCCGGCAAAACCACCCAGACCTGCGGCGTCGCCTGCCTGCTCCGGCTGGTGCAGGACGCCGGCGGACCGGACGCCTTTGCCGCCATCCTGGTGCGCGACTTCAAGACCGGCAAGGAGACGCAGGCCAGGGAGGCCGTCTACGTCCTGTCGAGCGACCTGACCCCGGACATGATGCCCAGCATCATCGCCTTTGCCACCAGGGAGGCAGCCACCAGCTTTCAGCAGGAACACCACGGCGAGCTCATCACCTTTGACCAGGCCCTGGCCGTCATCTCGCCCATGGCCATGACCATGCCCACCCGGCTCCAGTCGGCCGTGCTGCCGGCCCAAGGTTCCTTCGGCCTCGGCGTGGGAGGCATGCACATGGAAATGGATACCGCCAAGATCGGCTCCGAATCCGAGGATCCCTATGATCTCGTGGTCAGACAGGGCGGCATGGGCCCCAAGGTGATGACCGCCGACGGCACCATGATTATGGCCAGCTACGGCATCACCGATGCCCTGGCCTTGGGGGTCAACGCCAGCTATCTTGACAAAAAAATGGAGTCGTACACCATGGGGGGCAAGGGTACCGCCGAAACCATCAACCGCGGCCTGAGCGACATCGACGTCTCCCTGCGCTACAACCTCTGGAAAAACACCGGGTACAGCCAGTTTGTCAGCCTGCTGGGCGACGTGAGCCTGCCAACCGGCGAGTTTGACACCGCCTTGATCAGTATGCCCGGGGTGCAGATGGGCACCGGCGACTACACCCTGCTCGGCGGACTGCTCTATACTTATCGATTGGGCGATTTCTGGCTGCACGCCTCGGGAAACTACCGATACAAGCTGGAAAATCGCGACGACTACAAGTTCGGCGACGACCGCGGCCTGGGCCTGGCCGTGCATTACACCCCCAACTATAATCTCATGGTCGGGTTGGAGGCGGATGCGGTATCAACGGACAAAAACGAGTATAATAACGTGGACGTGGCCAAAAGCGGCGGCTTCCGCGGCAACCTGGCCGGGGTCGCCTCCTGGCGTTTCCTCACTGCCCTGGGCGGCAACTTCAGCCTCAAACTGGCGGTCGGCCTGCCCCTGTATGAGGACCTGAATCACGAGACCGCCATGGGCATGGAAAAGACGCAGTTGGGCGGCGGCTGGTTCGGCAACCTGTCTCTAAGTTTCCAGCGCCGGTTGGCCGTAAACCCGTAAGCCAAACGCCCGCTTGTGGCGACAACCAACACGGAGGATTAATCATGTACCCGAACAAGACAAGACTTGGCAAACCACATGCCCTAGCCATGCTTTTTCTGCTGGCGCTTTTTCTGCTGCAGCCACCCTGGTGGCCGACCCGGGCTGCCCAGGCCGAGGACGGCCAACCGCCCGCCATCACGGACAACATGCAATGCGGCAACTGCGGCATGTATCCGGCCAAATTTCCACAATGGCAGTGCCAGATCGTCATGGCCGACGGCACGGCCGTGGCCTTTGACGGCATGAAATGCCTCTGCAAGTATCGCTTCAAGTTACTGAGCGACGACGCGAAACAGGCCGGGGGCATCAAGACGATCTGGGTGAAGGATTACGCGAGCGGCCAATGGCTGCACGCCGAAGACGCCACCTTGGTGGGGGGCAGTGCAATCATGGGACCCATGGGCAAGGAACTGATTCCCTTTGCCAAGCCGGACGAGGCCGCGGCCTTCCAGGCCAAGAACGGCGGCAGCAGCATGGCCTTCACCGCGATCACCCCGGACACCCTGGCTGCCCTCATGGGCGGCATGAACGGCCACCATATGATGGGCAAATAAAGACCAACCCCCTTTAAGGGAGGCTTCGAGACTTCCCCCCTGACAAGGGGGGATCGAGGGGGGTTTAACTTAAATGTTACAGGATACCAGGAAGATTAAATCTAAAAACGGCTGAGCCTTTTGCAAAAGTCTTGAAAATGGTTTTTTTGTCATTCCCACGCAAGTGGGAATCCAGTCTGTTAAATTGGTTATGAGCTTTCTGGATTCCCGTTTTCACGGGAATGACGACCTTTGCAGAGGCTCGGCTGTTGAGCAGAGCAAATAGCTCCCACGGCCTTATAGCCAGGAGATTTTCCCTCATCCCAACCCTTCTCCCTCTGGCAACCGAGTTTCCGGGTAGGCAGGTAACAACCGGAGTAAGACTTCGCGGTGAGCGCAGAGTCCAAATACCCCTGGAGTGCGACGCAGTAGATCGGCGTTGTGTCACGCGACCATCATTTTTTGAACGACGGCTCAGTGGCTGGGAACCACCAGAACCTTGCAGGGCGCGTGGCCGATGACCCGGGAGGTAACACTGCCCATCAACAATCGTTTGAGGCCGGTGCGACCATGACTCCCCATGACAATCAGGTCGGCGTGCTGCTCTTCCGCCTCCTCCACGATGGCGAGATAGGGCTCGCCCATGGTCACCACCTTGGTTTCGCACTGGATTTTTTCCCGCTTAGCCCTATCCTTGAGGGCCGCAAGATGTTTTTCGTGCCCAGCCTGAATCGTATCGAGCAGCGTCGGCGCAAAGGCTTCGTATTCGGTCTCCGGATAAAGTTCCACCACCGCGAGGATAATGAGTTTGGCGGCGCAGCGCTCGGCCAGCCGGAAACCCTCTTCGATGGCGGGCATGGCTGATTCCGAACCGTCCGTGGCAACCAGAATGATTTCATGTACCGCGGCCCCGGAGGGACCACTGTGCAAAGCGACCATGGCGATTCTCCTGATTTGAGAGCGCGGCATGCAAACTGGCACGCCTGGGTTGGCTCGGCTTGAGGATATTCATATCGTATAGGAAGCTACCTAACTTTGTCAAATAAGGAGACGCAAATTGTAACTATCCAGCTTGTGTCGGCGGTTAAGCGTTGCCGGGCTGGCAATGCCTTTCGCTTATTCCCGGACTGCCGAGCGGTCATACGACAGAAATGCTCAGGTTTCGCCGGAACATAGTCGCGCGGCCTCTTTTGCATAGCGGCGCGCCGCGCCAACCACCGCCGTGGCCCAGGACGGCGTGCCCACGGCATGGATGTGGGTATAGAGGGCCAGAACATTGTTACTCATAA
>MNYK01000059.1 GCA_001873115.1 Desulfobacterales bacterium CG2_30_60_27
TCGTATCCTGCCGGGATTCCGGGCACTCATGAATCTGCCAACCTTACCCGGTCAGATAATTCGGTCGCTTGGGGCTTGAATATAGCAAATCCAACTGAATATTGTGACAATAGATTTTTCGAGAAAGAGTGATGAGTTAGTGAAATAGAAATGAACCCCGCCCTTGCCCCCTCCTTTGCTCATTGCCTATGTAAAACATTAATAGTTATCAGAGAATAACTATATTAAACATAAAGTTATGACTAAAATGAACATCAAACGCACCATTCTGGACTAACTCCGACGAGATTTACGGCGCGAGGAGATCGCCTTCCTGATTGGCCCCCGTCAAGCCGGCAAGACGACGATCATCAAAATCCTTCAGGCGGAACTGGAGATCGGCGCGGGGCCCGGACCACCGTCCATGTGCGGGAGACCGAAGTCCGCTTCCTGACCGTTTGGGATCTGCTGCTGGAGGACTTGGGGTTGGCGGATAGCCAGTGATAGGTACTATACAACCCATAGGATCTATGATTAAGAGCCACCCTATCCCCAAGGATCAGAGCAAACCGCCGAGGTAATTGAAGGCCCCCAGCCTATCTCCCAACCGGCCTTTGCCGGTGAGGAGCCGGCCCAAGGATTCCAGCTCCCGGCGATCGGGCCGGAAGAGGGAGAGATCGACCACACCGTAGGCCAGGCCCATGGCGGCCAGTGCGCTGCCATGGCCCAAGAGGGAAAAGGGCTCCTTGGGCAAGGCCAGGGTCACATCGCCCTTGCGCTTCAGCACAAAGCTCTCACCCTTGGGGCTGACAAAGGGGGCACCATAGTGGAACCAGTCCGCCGCCAGACGGGCGGTGAACAGGGGGGGCAGCCCGTAGACGGTCAGGCCTAACGCCATGCCGAGGCGCTGCGCCACGGTGGTACGCAGGTTCTCCCGGTCCGTTTCCATGGACATCTGCGCATGGGCCACGCCTAGGTCTTTGTATACCGCCAGGGCCTGGGAATTCAGGATGCTCAAGGAATAATCACCAGCCAACCAAAGGCCGGGCCGATCATGAAAGAACCGCATCTGCCCCAGGTGGCCGATCTGCCAGCGCCGCTGCCCCTGCCCCCAGAGCAGGTCAATCGCCTGCTGATAGAAGCCAAGCCGCTTCTCCTCAATGATGGCCGGCAGGGCCCATACCAGGTTTTTCCGATACAGCGCCAGCGCCTTGGGTAGCCGCTTGCGCTGACCCAAGGTCTGCTGGTTGAGTTCCACCACCAGCACCGCGGGGGTGAAGGGCAGCGGCAACTGGAGAAAGCGCAGGTCGTCGACCCGCAGCCATAGCGGCAACCCTGACCTGGACTTGCCCGCTTTGTTGCTGGCGGGTGCGGCCTTGGCCATGAACGGTTTGAGCAGGCGGGCCAGGGCCGTCTTGTTGGTCAGAGCAGCAATTTTCTGGCGCTGGCTGGCCGGGTCGATCCTGTCTTTCTCTACCTTGCCGCCCCGCCGTTCCAGTACATCGACCTTAAACAGGGTGTCTCCCACCTCAAAGGCCTGGGGCAAATCCATAGCCACCCTGGCCCCAGCCGCCGCCTCTGCCGCTGGTTGGCCGCCAACCAGCAGGCCATGCAAGGTGAAGGCCAGGCGCTCTCCACTACCCTCCATATGCAACCGCAGCCGGTCGCCCACCCGCACCCCCTCCTTCAGCACCAGCCGCGCCCGGCCTTCCTTGTCGGCCTCCTTGATCTTGCCCAAGAAAAGGCCGATGTTCCCCGAGTGATAGGGAGAGATGATCGCCTCGGCGTCAGGGCCCGGGAAATAGCCGGGCGAGGCCTTTCGCCCCATGGCTCCCCCGAGCATCCCGTGAGCCTCGGCCAAAGCGGTCGCGTCGCCGGGATGATCCAGCACCAGACGGTAGCTGCGCACCACCTCGCGGACGTAGTGGACGCTGCGCATGCGGCCCTCGATCTTGATCGAATGCACGCCAGCCGCCGCCAGGGCCGGCAAAAAGTCGAGCCCCTCCAGGTCGTTCATGGAAAAGAGATATCCCGAGGCCCCGGGTTTGCCTTTGCCGCTGTAAGCATAACGCCGCCGACAAGGCTGCACGCAACGGCCGCGCAGCCCGCTCTTGCCGCCCAGATAACTGCTGAACATGCACAGGCCCGAATAGCTGAAACAGAGAGCGCCGTGTACAAAAACTTCCAGTTCCACTTGGGGATTGGCGCTGCGGATGGCGGCGATCTCACGCAGGTCCAGCTCCCGGGCCAGCACCACGCGGGCAAAACCCATGGCAACAAACTGGGCCACGGCCATGGAGTTGTGGGCGACCATCAGGGTACTGGCGTGCAACCGCAGGCGGGGAAAAAAACGCCTGGCCAGGCCATAGACCCCCATATCCTGCAAAATAAGACCGTCCATGCCGATACCGTCCAATACCGCCATGGTTTCCACGGCCTGAGGAATTTCCTCCTCCTTCATGAGACTGTTCATGGCGGTGTAGACCTTGGCCCCCTGCTGGTGCGCAAAGGCGACCATGGCGGCCAGATCCTCGTAGCTGAAATTCCTGGCCAGGGCCCGAGCGTTCAGGAATGGCGCCCCAACATACACGGCGTCGGCGCCCGCATCCACCGCTGCCTCAAAGGCCTGCACCGTACCGGCCGGCGCCAGCAGTTCCATTTTTTTTAGCCGAGCCTGCTGCATAGACATCCTTAAGCTGACCGCTTCTTAATCCTGCCGCCGAAAAACAAAAACCAGACCAATCCCGGCCGCAAAGCCGCCGACATGGGCCCAGAAGGCCACGCCGCCCTGACTCACCGGCCCCACGCTGACCAATTGGATGGAACCCTGCAGAAACTGCAGCACGAACCAGAGGCCCAGAAAAACATAGGCCGGAATCTCCATCATGTAAAAAATGATGAACAGGGGCACCAGGGTGAGAATCCGGGCCCGCGGATAGGTGACGATATAGGCCCCCAACACGCCGGCAATAGCGCCGCTGGCCCCCACCAGGGGCACGGTGGCATGGGGAGCGGCCCAGGTCTGGGCAAGCACCGAAATCACGCCGCACAGAAGATAGAAGATCAGGTAGCGGCCATGCCCCATACTGTCTTCGACGTTGTCCCCGAAAATCCAGAGCATCCACATATTAGACAGGAGATGAACCAGACCGCCGTGCAGGAACATGGAGGCAAACAGCGGCCCAAAGCGACTCAGGTCAAAGACGTTGTGGGCCTGCATGGCCAGGTAACGGGCCGGAACAAACCCATAGTCCGCCAGGAAACGCCCGCCGGCGTGGCCTAGTTGCACCTCATAGGCAAAGCAGAGGGCATTGATAATGATCAGCCAGATGGTGACAGCCGGAAACGACTTAGCCGGAATATTATCGCGGATGGGGAACATTAGGGATCAAAGGTCAAAGGTGAAAGGTGAAAGGTCAAAGCGCCAACACCTAAAGCATGTCAACAATTTTCTTCCTTCCCTTCCCTTGCTTTCACCTTTCACCTTTTCCCTTTTCCGGAGAAGTGAGGGGCAGGATGAAATAAAAGTTGTTGCCCTCGGGCGTGGCCTCGCAACCTACCCGGCCACCGTGAATCTCAACCACCTGCTTGACAAAGGCCAGGCCGTGCCCAGTGCCAGGTTGCTGCTGGACGTTTTCACCCCGGTAGCCGTCGAAAAAAATCTTAGTCACCTCGGTTTCGCTCAGATGCGGCCCGGTGGTGTAGACGTTGAACTTGACCCCGGCCTGGCCCGGCCCGAAGTAATCGGCCAGCACCTCCCGGCCATAGGCCATGGTCTTCTTGGATTGGCCAGCATGGTCCACAAAGGCCTCGGCGTATTTCGCTGCATTGGAAAACAGGTTGTCATACACCTGGGCCAACAGCCCCACGTCCACCATGATGGGAAATTCCTCCTCCATCATGTCCTGCGGCTGTTCGATGATGATGCCGCGCGACTCGAAACGGCCGCGGTAATAATCGAGCTGCGGCGCGATGATCTCCTTTTCCACATAACAGGCCTTGGGCCGGAGCACGAAATGACCCTTGCTGAAGTGGTCACGCCTGAGCAGGCTTTCCAGGCTGAGAGTGTAGCTGGCGTGATGGTTCAGCAGGTCATGGTGCAGACGCATGAAATCCTTATGCAGGGCATTGATGTCAAAAAGCAATTCGTTGCAGTCCTTGTTGACCGTGTCACAGGATTTACGGAAACTCTGTAGACGGTTACCAAGGCATTCCAGCTCGCCTATCTTTTTCTTGAGCCTGTTGAACAGGTGCTTGAAATAGATGTTTGGGATAAGGACATTGTGCTCTATGTCCCGGACCAGATTGTTGATAAATTTGAGGTGGTGGACGTTCTGCCGGGCGATTAACCGGTTGTGCAGGTTAAAACCAATGCGATTGGCGTACTTCAGCAGAAAAAAACGGTCATCCTGGGAAAGCCGCTCCAGGGGAAAGACCTCGAACATGCCCAGGACCAGACTACTCTCGTTTGGTGACAACGCCGTTTCCTTAGCATCGGTCAATTTCCGCCGAATGGGCAAAACGTATGAACCCTCGGTCTCGTAGGGCACGTCGGTAAGCCTGATATGGGGCGACGGCAGCTCCGACCCGGCATTGATGCCAGTCAGGCTAGAGCAGATCAGGTTGAGATGGCCATCCACCTCATCGATTACAAAGAGGTTACTTTCCAGGCCGAGGAATTCCAGGGGCATGGTCACGCAGATGCGAAAAAAATCCTGGAGCGTGTCAAACTCCTGGGCCAAGTCAAAAAAGGTGCGGAGCAGATCGTTCTCGGCCCGGGAAAAATTATACCGGGCGGCGTCCGTCTTTTTCTGCTGGATTCGGTCCCGCATCTGCGTAAGATCAGGAACCGGCCCGTCAAATTGCTCCATGGCCTCCTCGCATCGCCCGCCCGGCCTTCCGACAACCCTGCCCAAACCGGGCATCCCTCCAAGGGGGTGTAACCCGACCTACAAAAAAATATTGTGTTACATGGTACTAGCCTATCGACTCTAAGATCACTTCGTCAACTTTGCCCTTTTCCTTGAGTAAAACATGCACATGCTCATCAGCGCTGACCTTTACCTGTCGTCCACTGAAATCAGCCTGGATCGGTAACTCCCTGCCACCCCGGTCGATAAGCACGGCCAGTTGGATGGCCCGGGGCCGGCCGAAATCCATGATAGCGTCCATGGCGGCCCGGATGGTGCGGCCGGTGTAAAGCACGTCATCCACCAGGATCAGGGTCTGGCCTTCCACGCCAAAGGTGATATCGGTCTTCTGCACGACGGGATTCTGGGTAGCCAGGCTCCAGTCGTCCCGGTAGAGGCTGATGTCCAGGCTGCCCTTGGGGATCTCTCGATTCTCCTTGGCCTGCAAAATATTCCAGATGCGATCGGCCAGAAAGACGCCGCCCGTGTGAATGCCGATGATGGCCAGATCATCCAACCCATGGTTGTATTCCAGGATTTGCATGGCGATCCGGTTCAGGGATCGGTCTATATCCGCCGCGGTCATGATTTTCTTTCGTTGTGTTGTCATGCTTCCCCCTTTTGCCCAGGCATGCTGGCCTGACTGTTAAAAGGTACATCATCGCCGCGGCCCGCATCCATGATAGACTCATGAACCAATATCGATGGGCAGAATAATAATCTATTCCTTATCCCGACATCCTGTCAAGCTAAGAAAGCGGCAAGCGTCCATCATGGCCACCAGTAGCCCTCGCCCTTGGCCGCCACCAGGTTAATGGCCTCGGGGTACGCCCAGCATTCGACGGCAAAGACCTTGGCGGCAATGTCCTCCGGCTGGTCGCCATCTTCCAACTGCACACATTTCTGGACAATGATGGGACCCTCGTCGTACACCTCGTTGGCGAAATGGACGGTACAACCAGACACCTTGAGACCGCGGGCATGCACGGCTCGATGCACCGCCATGCCGTAGTAGCCTGCCCCGCAAAACATGGGGACCAAGGATGGATGGATGTTGAGCACCGAGCGCGCCAGATGCGCCGGCGGGGTGTAGAGCTTCAGGTAGCCAGCCAGGCAGATCAGATCAACGTCATGGGCGGCGATGATCCGGTTGGTGGCCTCGCTGCCCTGGGCATGAAAGGCCGGGTAGCCGTAGTTCCTCGCCTTCTGAAGCCCCAGGGCGTCCGCCACGTTGGAAAGCACCACCTTGATCTCGGCGTTCAGGGTACCAGCCTGGATGTGCTCATGAAAATTATCAAGCGTCCGCCCGGAACCCGACAACAGTACCGCCATCTTTCGCATGCCTGTCTCCTCAAAGCTGTAAGCGTTCAGCTTGTGGGCCTTAATCGTAACCGTTCAGCAGCACCACATCTGCATCGCGGTCTCGCTTTGCTCGCTTAGCTGTCATCGGCCTGCTCATGTGCAATTGCCACACTTCGCAGACCTCTGAAGTTTACACCCCCTGGTGGGGTGCGCAGCCGCGGCACTGCTGAACGGTTACCCTTAATCAAAGAAAAAGCGAATATCGAACAAGGAATTTCGAACCGATGAAGTTTTCTTCACTTCGTCATTCGACATTCGGTGTTCGATATTCGATATTCATTTGTCCTTGAGCCTTCCCCTCACTGAAAATACACATCCCGCTCCACATCCACCTTGCGAAGCCAGGCAACAATAGCGGTATCATAACCGCTGGTCAGCTCGAATACCTTCACAGCCAGACGGAAACGGGTTTTCAGGGTCGTGTTGCCCGTTGTCCTGATCTCAGCCAGCACAACCGGGTAATCGGCCGGATCGACCAGGACGGTGACGTCATGGAAGTTCTTGGCCGCGGCGCGCAGCATGGTAGGCCCGCCGATATCGATGTTTTCAATGGCGTGGGCCAGAGTGCAGCCCGGGTCAGCCACCGCCTTGTCAAAGGCATAGAGATTGACGGCGATGAGGTCGATGGGGAGCAGGCCGTGTTGTTGCATCTGCGCCACATGGGCCGGATTGTCGCGCTGGGCCAGGATACCGCCGTGTACCTTGGGGTGCAGGGTCTTCACCCGGCCGTCCAACATCTCGGGAAAACCGGTGAAGTCTGCCACATCCTTCACCTGGATGCCGTGCTCCCGCATCTTCCTGGCCGTGCCGCCGGTGGAGAGGATCTCCACCCCCAGCCCCTGCAACTCCTTGGCAAAATCCGCAATGCCGGATTTATCGGTAAGACTGATCAATGCCCTGGTAATTTTATTCATTGCCTCCCCGCTCCTTTGTTGATTTTATTCGTAACTGTCCAGCAGCACCACATCTGCGTCGTCATCGGCCTGCTCATGTACAATAGCACACTTCGCAGACCTCTTCCTAGCATCCGCGGCACTGCTGAACAGTTACATGCTGTAATTTTCGTTCCATTCCGGCATCAAACTGGATAGTTACTCTTATTCTTAAGCTTTCAGCGTTGAGCTTTCATCCTTCAGCTTTTTCTTGCCTGATGAAACTGTGAATGAGCCGCCGGTCGCGCTTGCTCGGCCGCCGCTTGGGCCCGGTCGGACCGGCCGCCTCCAGCCGGCGTTGCTCCCGCAGTCGTTCCCGGGCTCGAATGCTCTCCGCGTCTTCTTCATAGAGCAGGCGGGCCGCCACGGCCGGACCCCGGCGGACGCCAAGACCCAGCACCTTGACCATGAACTCCACTTCGTTACAATGAATGCGCAACTCGTCGCCCACTTGGACCGGCTTGGCGGGTTTGGTGCGGGCCCCGTTCAAATGCACCCGACCACCAGTCACCGCTTGGGCGGCCGCCGACCTGGTCTTGAAAAAACGGGCCGCCCAAAGCCACTTGTCGATGCGGACTGCATTGCTGACCGAGTCTGACATGAAACCACCTCCAACAGGCACGCAAATCGCAAGGCTGCTCTACTATACCGCCTCGGTCCCCGGTCTTCAACCCTGCACAACGGCCCAGAAAGTTATTGGCTTGGCGAAGGAAAGAAGGTAAAGCTGCTTGTAACTATCCAGCTTGTGTCGGCAGTCAAGCGTTCCCGGACTGAAAATACTTTTCGCTCATGCGGGGGCGGGCGTCCTGCCCGCCTCCGAGGCGTCCGCGACCTCCCGCGCAT
>MNYK01000076.1 GCA_001873115.1 Desulfobacterales bacterium CG2_30_60_27
ATCCGTCAGGACAAACGGCGACGGGAGATTTTACGGCTGATGGCATCCCGCATCATGCAAAACCGGGGTTTCCGGATGGACACTAACTAGTAGAGCGTTTCATTGAAAGACTGTCATTTCGACCGCAGGGAGAAATCTTTTTAGCTCATTGACATGGCAAGATTTCTCGTTTCACTCGAAATGACATAAGTGTAAATGTTTTAATGAAACCATGTACTAGATCCTTTTTGGTTGCCAGATCTGCTTCACCTGGATGCTTCACGAAACGCCTCGGCCTGCGCCGGGGGCAAACCAGCCTTTTCCAGCGTTTTGGTGAATTTCAAGGTGTCAAAGGTTGTCGTTGCCATAAGCTGACCCCCTAGCAAGAAAGCAGGGGGAAGTCAAGACAGGGGACATGGGTTGAGAGCAAGCAGACTGTCCGGTGTTGGATGGCCGGGCTTAAGGGCCGGCGGCCAAAACTTATTTTCCGGCCCTTGACTCTTTAACCGCCCGTAGAACATCAGCCGTTGTCGCCTGGGTGCTTATTCCGGGAATATCAAATGGCGCTGCCGCCGGTTTTTTCATGCGGAGAGAGAACACATCGCCTCCTCTCCGTTTAATGAGGACTTCTTCCTTTTTGGCTGTGTCTAGCACTTCCGCCAAGTATTTTCTTGCCTCGGTGCAGATATAGGCTTTCTTTTTTTCACCTCAATAATTTTGATCCCCATATCACGGGCTCTCATCCTCATTTCCTGGTCAAGCGTCAGAATTGGCAAATGCAACCTGGCGGCGCATTCAAGCCAGTATGCATCATAAGCATAAATTTGGTATTCCACGGCAAGACGCAATGCCTTTCGTATCTCAACAGGCCGCAGCTCAACAGGCACTTGTTGGAGAATATCAAATACGGATAATGCCTCCTCTGGAGTGATCCTGCTCCGTTTGACCATGACGGACAGGGCGTTCCCGATCTCAAATGGCAAGATCTCAGGTGCAACAAGCTCATGACCGACCGTCAGGGCTATGAGTATTTCCCTAATAAAAAAATCAAACATCTTCTTTGCGGCTTGCCGCGGCGGATAACTACCATTGCGGGGTGAGCAGCGGCCTAGAAGTACGATTGCGACAATCTTGGCACCCTGAAACCAGACGCATTGACAATCGTCCTCCTCTAGCGTACTCTAGAGATGTACACTTTCTCGCTCAAGGAGGTCACCATGGAAGTAAACGTAAAAACAGCCCGCAGTAAACTCAGCGAAATCCTAAACAGAGTCGAAAAAGGTGAGGAGGTTACCATAACCAGGCGGGGTGCAAAAATCGCGACCCTGTTTCCACCTGTAGGCAAGCAACATCTTCCTTCTCTAAAAGAATTCCGTAACTCCATCCAGGCTGGCGGACCTCCTTTGAGCCAGGCAATAGTCAATGCCAGAGAAGAGGAACGATATTGATGGCGTATCTTGACACCTCCATTCTGGCCGCCTATTACTGCCCGGAGCCGCTCAGTGATCTTGTTGAAAAATTAATTGTCCAATTGGACGAACCCGCCATCAGCCATCTCACCGAAGTGGAACTGGCCTCCGCCCTTTCAAAAAAAATTCGTGGCGGCTGGCTCACCATGGAAGATGGCAACAGAATCCTGAACACCTTCCATTGCCACTTAAAAGACCGGCTATTCCGTTTGCTGCCCATCGAGCACCATCATTGCGTGATGGCCGGCAATTGGATTGCTCGATTCAACTCACCTCTACGAACCTTGGACGCCATCCACCTCGCCGTTACCGCTGATAACAATATAAAAATGTATTCCGCCGACCTACGCCTTACTGAATCGGCAGCTATCTTCGGAGTAAACGCCGAATTAGTTAGGAATTAGGGGTCAGGCTTGACAAATGGGTATTTGTCAGATCCGCTCCTTTATTGCCTCAATTTTTTCGGTTAATCCCGTGTCTGTTTTTAACCTTTTATCAAGCCGGCTTGCCGCCTGACTTAAACCTGACAGATCACGGCTCAATCGCCGAGCGAGACTCGTCAGGCTGAGATGCTCTGCCTCCCTCACAATAAGGGCTGCGATGGCCCGGGGCTCAGACATCCGCCTCTGCCTGGCACTACTGGCCAAATCGGCCTGACAAACCTTATACTGTTCACACACAACCTGAAGCACCCGGTCAAGAGTCGCCTGGCGGACCACTTTTTGTGATGCCTTAACCAGGGCATCTTCAGCAAAACGGTCTTCGCCAAGAATGCGACCCTCAATGGTGCCCTGATGAAAATCCTTTTGGTACGCATCATCTTTGCCTTGCATGACAAAATCATGGTAGAGCGCAACGGCTCGCTGCTTTTGCTCGGCAAACTGAGACAAAACCCAGTCCGTTGCCAACCAGGGGACCGTGCCATTTCCCAGGTAGACGGCATGACTGCTCCATGGATATTGGTCAGGTGACGTGACCAGCCCGGCACGAACAGGATTATTATGAATATAGCGGACAAGTTCCAGGAGATAGCTGTCGGCATCAATGAGGAGCGCTTTATACCTGCCCTGAAACAGATGCCCCACCTGTTGCCGCCGACGGTTCATATAGCAGGCATAACGAAAACTTATATTCTGGATAATGCGGGACAGCGGCACCTCACCGACCTGCATTGCCAGATGCACATGGTTCGTCATCAGACAGTAGGCATGGAGGCGATGCTTGTATCTTTCCATGCCTTCCTGGAGGAGAAAAAAGAACCGGCTTCGATCCTTTTGATCAAAGAATATATCATGCCCTGCGTTGCCGCGAAGGATGACATGGTAACAAGCGCCAGGATAATGGAGACGGGGTTTTCTAGCCATGCACCGAGAACTACTACCATGACACCCATTAGTCAAGCCTGACCCCTCCTTTAACATAGTTACACTTTTCCCCTGATTTTCCATAGCCAAAAGGCCTGTGTTCAGGTAGAATTGCGCCCAGACATACAGAGCCGGCCATTCCCTGGGCAGCAAACGAGCAGGCCGGGCCCTTCGCCAAACCGATTAACGTCAGACCGCCGACATACATACCTCCCATGGACAACGAACCACCAACCGGTTCAGCAACCCCGTCGTTGCTGAAAAAAATCATGCAGTTTTTCGGCATCGGCCGGCCCCACGATTCCACCGAGGAACTCGACCAGGAAATCCAGGAACTTCTGGACGAAGGGGAAGAGCAGGGCCTCATCAGCCATCACGAGGGCGAGATGATCACCAGCATCCTGGAATTCCGGGATACCGTCACCCGGGAGATCATGACGCCCCGCACCCAGATGGCCTGCGCGCCGGCCACCGCCTCCCTTCTAGAACTCATCCAGCTCATCACGGAAAAAGGCTATACGCGCATCCCCATCTACGGCGAATCACCGGACCACATCCTCGGCATCCTGCACGCCAAGGACCTGCTCGGCTTCTGTGGCAGCGGCCTGAGTCAAGAAAAGCTCCTGGCTATTATCCGCCCCGCCTATTTCGTGCTGGAAAACCAGAAGATCGTTCACCTGCTCAGATACTTCCAGGTCCAGAAGATTCATCTGGCCATTGTCACCGACGAGTTCGGCGGCGTCCGGGGCATGGTGACCCTGGAGGACATCATCGAGGAAATCGTCGGCGAGATCGTCGACGAATCGGACAAGGCGGAGAACCCCATCCAGATCATCGACGAAGACACGGTAGTGGCCGACGCCCAGGTGCCGGTCGAAAAAATCGAGGATTTCTTCCACGCCACCCTGCCCGAAGGGGAGTACGATTCCTTGGGCGGCCTCATCATCCAGCAGTTGGGGCGCCTGCCCGAGACCGGCACCTCGCTCACGTTAGATGATCTGGTCTTCGAGGTGCTGGCGGCGGACGCGCGGCGCATCCTCTCGGTCAAGGTCAGCAGAAAGCCGGCCCATGCCTGAGGCACGTTACGGCAACGCCGCCCCTGGCCTGGCCATCCTCGCCGGCGGCCTTCTGCTTATGGCCACGCCGGGCATGCCGGGCAGCGCCTGGCTCGCCTGGCCGGGGCTCGTCCCCCTGCTCTGGGCCATCCGCTACGCCAGGCCTGGCAAGGCCTTCCGGCTCGGCCTGCTCTGCGGACTGGTCTTCTTCACCGGCCTGCTCTACTGGATAATGATCGTCCTGGGCCGCTACGGCAATCTGCCCCTCTGGATTACCCTGCCCGCCCTTCTGCTGCTGGCCGCCTACATGAGCCTCTATACCGGCATCTTTGCCGCCGGTCTCGCCTGGGCCAGGCCAGCCATGGCCCCACTCTGGCTGGCCCCGGTACTCTGGGTGGCGCTGGACTATCTCCGCGGCCTGATACTCACCGGCTTCCCCTGGCTGGACCTGGGCTACAGCCAATTTCAGAACCTTGTCATCATCCAGTCGGCCGACCTCGCCGGCCACCACGGGCTGACCTTTATCGTTGTCCTGGCCAACGGCCTAATCTTCGCCGTACTGACGCGTTTCCTGCCCCACGGCCGACAGTCTGACTCCAAATACAGTCAGGCTGCGGCCGCGCTCCTGCTGCTGGCCGCTTTTGTTTACGGCGCGCTGCGCCTGCCCCAGATCGACCAGGCCAGCGCCACAGCGGAACATCTATCCGTCACCGTGGTACAGGGCAATGTCCCCCAGGACGAGAAGTGGGTTCCAGCCTTCCAGGAAAAAACCGTGCGGGACTATCTGGCCCTGAGCCAGCAGGCCATGCATGGCGAGCCGGACCATCTGCTGATCTGGCCGGAAACCGCCCTGCCCTTTTACCCCATGGAACACCCGCTCTTCCGCGCCGTGACCAGAGAACTTATGACCGGACCGCCTACCTGTCTCCTTACCGGCGCCCCCCACCGGGAACTGGCCGGCTCGCCGCCCGAGCTGCACTATTACAACAGCGCCTTTCTGCTCGCCCCCACCCCTGGCCAGCCCGGCGGCCTGCACCCGGCCGGGCGCTACGACAAGCAGCACCTGGTCCCCTTCGGGGAATACATTCCCCTGCGCACCATCCTGCCCCTGCCCGGCCCCCTGGTGGAAACCATGGGCGACTTCACTTTAGGAGATTCCGTACTGCCACTCTCTTGCCAGAAGGCGCGGCTTGGGGTATTAATCTGCTTCGAATCCATCTTCCCTGATCTGGCCAGACGGGAGGTGGAGGCAGGCGCCACCCTGCTGGTCAACATTACCAACGACGCGTGGTTTGGCCGCTCCAGCGCCCCCTGGCAGCACCTGGCCATGGCCGTTTTGCGGGCGGTGGAAAACCGGCGCAGCCTGGCGCGCGCCGCCAACACCGGCATCAGCGGTTTCGTGGACCCGGCCGGCCGCACCCATGGCCTGTCGCCGCTTTTCGTGCCCTATGCGGCCAGCGACCGCCTGCCCCTGCTCACCTGCCCGACCGTGTTCGGACGTTTCGGCCACCACTTGCCGCTGGCCTGCCTGCTGTTGCTTGTGCCTATAGGGTTTTTCATAGGACGTATAGGTCGCACAGGTCGTATGAGTCCTATCAAAAAGCACAACCAAGGAGATTCACCATGTCCGCCGAACTCAAACAGAAAATTCAAGATCTGAAAGCCCGCCTCCTTGCCCTGCGGAACCATCTTTGAGGTAGAGGAGACGCAAGTTAAAATACTGGAACTGGAGAAGCAGACCCTGGCCCCCGATTTCTGGAACAATCCCGAGGCGGCCAAGCAGACGCAGCAGGAATTGAGCCGCCTGCAAGACCCGCTCAAGGAATGGGGGGCCTGCCAGGCCGACTTGGAAGAGGCCGGGATTCTGCTGGAACTGGCCATGGAGGCGGGTGACCAGCAGACCACCCAGGAGGTCACCGATCTCCTGGCCAGACTGGAAGCCCGTATCGCCTCCACGGAAATGGAGCGCATGTTTTCGGGGGAGCACGACGAGAACAACGCCATCATCGCCATCAACGCTGGCGCCGGCGGCACCGAGGCCCAGGACTGGACGAGCATCCTTTTGCGCATGTACCTGCGCTGGGCCGAGGCCAAGGGCTTTAGCGTGGAGATCCTCGACCAGTTGCCCGGCGACGAGGCGGGCATCAAAAACATCACCATGATGATCAAGGGCCGCTATGCTTACGGCCTGCTCCGTTCGGAAATGGGCATCCACCGGCTGGTGCGCATCTCGCCCTTTGACGCGGCCGGCCGGCGCCATACCTCCTTTGCCTCGGTGCACGTCTTTCCCGAACTGGACGACACCATTGTCATCGACATCAACGAGAAGGATCTGCGGATCGACACTTACCGCTCCAGCGGCTCCGGTGGCCAGCACGTCAACAAGACCAGCTCCGCGGTCCGCCTCACCCATCTACCCACCGGCCTGGTGGCCCAGTGCCAGAATGAACGCTCCCAGCATCACAACAAGGACACCGCCATGAAGATGCTGAAGGCCCAGCTCTACGAACGGGAAAGGGGCTTGCAGCAGGAGGCCAAGGAAAAGATGCAGGGCGTCAAGAAGGAAATCGCCTGGGGTAGCCAGATTCGCTCGTATGTGCTGCAGCCCTATCAACTGATCAAGGACCACCGCACCAACTACGAGGTTGGCAACGTCGGCAGCGTACTGGATGGCGGCCTGGACCCCTTAATCAAGGCATATCTCCTGTGGGAGCATTAACCGGTCCGCACACCGCCGCCTTTGACCAGCCTGGCCTGTGCGCCAAATGCGGAGCCTGCTCCGTAGTCTGCCCCGTGTTTCAGATAACCGGCCGCGAGTCGGCCTCGCCGCGGGGCCGCATCCACCTGCTTACGAAGCTGTCCGCGGCCCGGGCCTCCACGGCCCTGGCCGACATCCTCTGCCAATGCCTGCTCTGCGGCGCCTGTAAGGCCACCTGCCCTAGGGGGGTGGATATTGCTGGCCTGATCCTGGCGGCCCGCGAGGAGTTGCCCACCCTGGCCGGCGGCCACCCCTTTCTGAAACTGCTCGCCCGCAAGGTGCTGGCCAACCCCGCCCTGCTGGCGGGCGCCGCCCTGGCCGACAGGCAAATATGGCAACGGCTGCCGTCGGCGAGCGGGCTGCGCCTGCGCTTAGGGTTACTCGGCCAGGCAACGCCGTGCACGGCCGACCTGCCCGCCCCCCAGCCGCGGCAACCAGTGGCAAAGGCCAAAGGCGCCGGGCCGGCAACCGTGGCCTATTTTGCCGGCTGCCAGGCCACCTACCTCGATCCCGACATCAGCCGGGCAGTGGACCGGCTGACCACCAGACTCCTGGGCGGCGCCACCAAGCAGCCCCCGGGCCAGACCTGCTGCGGCCTGGCCTCGCACTCGGCCGGGGCATTAAAGGAGGCCCGGCGTCTGGCCCGCGCCAACATCACCGCCTTCGCGGGCAACAGCCTGCCCATCCTCACCTCGTGCGCCTCCTGCCATGCCCACCTGATCCGTTATCCAGAACTCTTTTCCACTGACGATCCCTGGCGCCTCCAGGCCGAGGAGTTCAGCGGCCGGCTGCGAGAATTTTCCAGCTTCTTTTGCGCCGCCCTGCCCCCTGCCACCACCAGCCCGCCCACGCCGCCGGTCCCGGCCATCCGGGTGTTTTATCACGACCCATGCCACCTGCGGTTCGGCCCGACAATCACGGCCGAGCCCCGGCAACTGCTGGCCCGTCTGCCCGGCATCACCCTAACGGGGCTGCCGGGCGGCCCCCAGTGTTGCGGCGAGGGCGGGCTTTTCCACCTGGCCTACCCCGACCTGGCCGACAGGATCGGCCAGCGCCTGCTCACCTCTTTCGCCGCCCTCAACGCCGACCTGGTGACCACCACCTGCTCGGGCTGTCTCCTGCAGTGGCGGCGGCTGACCAGGGCCGCCGGCCGGCCGGTCGAGGTGCTGCACCTGGCCGTTTTGCTGGATCGCTGCCTCCCGTGACCACGTTGCCATGCAGGACCCATGGCGGATGCAGAAAAATATCTACCGGTTCCCCGCAGACTTAATGTCTATTTTGTTGTAAGATGGATGTAACTACTCAGGTCTATAGGCTGTAGGCATTTAGACTGTCAGCAACAGCGAAACACGAGATATAAAGCTGAGTTGAGCAGCTCGTCTGCTCATACGAAACTTATGCCCTTGCGGTATAAAGCTGAGTTGAGCAGCTCGTCTGCTCATACGAAAC
>MNYK01000078.1 GCA_001873115.1 Desulfobacterales bacterium CG2_30_60_27
CGGAGCGTATGCGGAACCCAGTACGACTTATACCGCAAGGGCATAAGTTTCGTATGAGCAGACGAGCTGCTCAACTCAGCTTTATACCGCAAGGGCATAAGTTTCGTATGAGCAGACGAGCTGCTCAACTCAGCTTTATATCTCGTGTTTCGCTGTTGCTAACAGTCTAAATGCATACAGCCTGTAGACCTGAGTAGTTACAAAAAGTATTCCATGGTGCTAGGGCAGAAACGGCCGGGCCGTCCAGGCCTGGCCGTCCTTCGAGGCAAAGGTGACGGTGCCGTGCCTGCCGGTCCGCCAGGTGGTTATGGGGTTTGGCTGCGCTTTTTCCCAACCGTAGGTGTTCTTGCCATCCTTTTCTCTCCCGGAAACGATTACTGACGATGGGGCCACGGCCGCAAGAAAAAGGGCGCTGTTGGAGGAGGTGGCGCCGTGATGGGCGGCGAGCAGCACATCCGCCCGCAGTGGCCGGCCGCTTAGCACCAACTGCTCCTCCTCCGCCTGGCCGATGTCGCCGGGCAGGAGGAAGGCGGTCTGGCCGTGCTCCAGGCGGAGCACCAGGCTCTGCTGGTTGGGGGACTGGTTTTCCTTACCTGACAAATGGAATCCCGCCAGATTTTGCAAGCGCGTGGCGCCATCCGTGTAAAGCACCTCGCCGGATTGCGGCACGCGGATCTCTATATCCAGATGGCGGGCCAGGTCCAGCAACCGGCCATATTCGGGGTCAAGGGAGGCTGTGCCGTTGACCCACAGGATTTTTGGGTGGAAGCGTTGCAGGAGAAAGTCCACCCCGTTGAAGTGGTCGGTGTGGGGATGGGAGACGATGATCTGTTCCACCCGGCTGGTCCGGTTTTTCCAGAGCAAGGGGGCCACCAGACGGCTGCCGACGTTGGCGTCATTACCGCGGCTGCCGCAATCGACTACAATGTTGCGGCCATGCGGCAGTTGCATGACCACGGCGCTGCCGTCACCCACATCCACGACCGACACCCGTGCCCCGGTGCTGGCGCTGGCCGTAAGCATGGTTGCGATGGGGCCGCCGCTCAGCAACAGCAGGCAGGTCGCGGCCACCCAGGGCACGAGACGGCGATTTCTCAAGAACCAGATGCTTGCCAGGCCAAGATAGTACCAGGTGATCTCCCAGAAGCCCGGGGTGGGCAGCCAGATGGAGGCCAGCGGCAGGGCGGCGAGCTTGGTGGTGATCAGGTCGGCGGCCACCAGCCCCCAGGCGCCCGCCTTGAGGAGCAGGGCGGCGGCCGCGGTTGAGAAAGGAAGCACCAGACCGGCCGCCAGACCCAGCAGCAGGGTCCAGATGCAGAGAAAGGGTTCCACCAGCAGGGTGGCCAGCGGGGCGATTGGCGAGAAGCGGTTGAAATGGTAAAGCATGAGCGGCAGGGTGCCGGCCATGGCGGCCAGGGAAACGAGCAGGGCGGCCCGCAACCAGGGCCATATCTTGCCGAGGAGCCGTTGATTTTTGTCCGGCCCCGCCGGGTGCTGGCCAGAGGACATGATGTACGGGGCGGCGCAGGCAATGCTCAAGACGGCGGCAAAGGAGAGCTGAAACGAAACCGCGCCGCATGCCTCGGGCGTCACCAGCAGAATGAGCAGCGCGGCAATGGCGAGATTGGTGCGCACGGCCCACTGCCGGTCAGCGACCAGGGCCAGAATAAAGACGACCACCATGATGAGCGAGCGGATAACCGGGGTGTGGAAACCGGCGATCAAGGCGTAGCCGGTCAAGGGCAACAGGGTGGCAAGCGCGGCGATCTTCCTGACCTGCACTATAAGCATGAGGCGGGGGGAACGTTTGAGGAGCCAGGTGATGGCGCTGGCGCAGCACCAGGCCAGGAGCCCCATGTGCAGACCGGAGATGGCCAGCAGGTGCATGACGCCGGTGGCCTTGAAGTTTTCCAGGACAGCTTCGGATATCTCGCTGGTCTCCCCCAGGAGAATGGCCTTATACACCCCCAGATTGGGGGGCTCGATGGTCTGATCGAGAAAACGGCCAAGGTGATAACGCAGCCGTTCGGGCAGGTAGCGCAGTCTTTGCCATGGGTCCTGATCTTGGAGGGTGAGGATTCTGGCGATGAAAACGGGCGCCGGCACCCAACCCTTGATCCAGATGCCCTGGCGGGCGAGGTGGGCGCGGTAGTCGAAGGCGCCAGGGGAGGTGGCGGGTCTTACCGGCGAGAGGGTCGTCCTGGCAATGCACTGGTCGCCTGGCATCAGGTCGTCAGGCGGTGGTCCGGGCATGATCAGGCGGACCAGCCCCTCGGCCGGCGTGCTGGCCGCGGGCCTTATAAGCTGTTTGGCGCTGACGATGAGGGTGCTAGTTTCTCCATTGGTGGTGGGCATGCGGGCCAGCACGCCGATAAGGCTGACCTCTTGTTTTTCATGAATCTGGCGAGCGATGTGGCAAGGGGTGCGCGGTGGTTCCAGGCCAGGATCTCCGTACAGGAGGCCGGCGCAGAGAAAAAAGGCGCCCAGCAGGGGCAGGGCGCAAGGCAACCTCCTGTGCTTCAGGAGGAGAAGGAGGCCGCCGCCGGCCAGCGTCGTTGCCAGGCCTGCGCAAACAACGGGTGGCGCCACGACACCCAGGTCGGCCGCGCCAAGCCCGGCGGCAAAACAGAGAACCGCGACAAAGAGCAGATCGTCTTTAGCCGCTGGCCGGCATGGGAGGCTGTTGCTGGTCATTTGTTTTGGCAGGCTGTAACTATCCAGCTTGTGTCGGCATTTAAGCGTTGCCGGGCTGGCCATGCCTTGCGCTTATGCTCGGCGGGCGTTCTGCCCGCCTCCGAGGCGGCCGCGACCTCCCGCGCATCCTGCGCCTGAGGTCGCGGACGAAGCCGCGCAAAGCATTAGCAGTCCAGGAATTCACCCGGGTTGCGGTGCCGCTGGATAGTTACGGCAGGCTTTGTCATTTCAGGGCGATGCGGTTTTTCCCGCTGGCCGGGTTGGAGCGGTCAATCGAGGAAATGTTTCAGTTTATCCCTTCTGCTGGAGTGGCGCAGCCGGTTCAGCGCCTTTTTTTCGATCTGCCTGATTCTTTCCCGGGAGACATTGAAGCGCTTGCCGATCTCCTCCAGGGTATACTCGGCGTCTTCACCGATGCCGAAGCGCAGCCGGATGATCTTCTCCTCGCGCGGGCTCAAGGTGGTGAGGATGCCGGTGACCCGGTCGGAGAGCTCCTTGCTTTTGACCGCCTCGTAAGGGGAGACGGATTCCTGGTTTTCCAGGAAATCGCCCAGGGTGCTGTCGTCGTCGCCCACCGGCGTTTCCAGGGAGATGGGTTCACGGGAGGCCTCCAGAATAGCCAGGATCTTGTCCATGGGCAGTTCGGTCTTTTCCGAGATCTCAACCGGGGTCGGTTCGCGGCCCAGTTCCTTCAGCAAGGAGTAGAAGGCCTTGAAAAATTGGCTCCGTAGTTCCAAAAAATGAACTGGCAGCCGGATGGTGCGAGTTTTATCAAGGATGGCGCGGGTGATGGCCTGCCTGATCCACCAACTGGCATAGGTGCTGAACTTGTTGCCCTTGGTATAGTCGAAACGGAAAACGGCGCGCATCAGACCAAGGTTGCCTTCCTGGATAAGGTCGGCCAGGCTCAAGCCCTGGTGCATATAGCGCTTGGCAATGCTGACCACCAGGCGGAGGTTGGCCTTGATCATCGCGTCCTTGGCCACCTCGATGGAACGGGTGTAAAGGTCAACCTTGTTCTGCATTTCCTGCAGGTTGGGCAGGTAGGAATGGTGGCGGGCGGCTATGGTCACCGTTTTGACCATGAAGTTGAGATGCTGCTTCTTGGGCTTCAGAGTGGGGTCGCGTTTTTCCCAGAGGTCGAGACGGTCAACGAGCAGGGCCATCTCGGGCACGCCGGAGTCGTCGTCCCGAATGGCCTTGATGATGGCATCGAAGCCATTCCGGATGGTCTTGCTGTATTTCTCTTCCTCAGCCGGGGTCAGGAGATCGAACCTGCCCATCTCCCGGAGGTAGGTGGTGGTGGTTTCTTCCGGCTCCTGGAGGTCGTCGCGGGATGACAGGCCCCCCTCCTTCTTGGGGGCGTCACTGTCCCCGTCCTCCATGGCGACCGCCTTTTCCCAATCCGTTTCGGCGTCTTTATCTTTGTCGGCGCTGTTGGTATTGATGACCTCGATATTGTTCTCATGGAGGAACTCAAAGATCTTGTCAATGGCGGCGGGATCCTTGTCTTCGGGTATGATCGCATTGAGGAGGGATAGACTTACGTAGCCATCGTCTTTACCAGCTTCAAGCAATTTGGCTTTGATTTCTGCGGACACGGGCGTACTTCTCCTGGCTAAGGCGTGACAAGGTTCTGGCAAGTAATTGCGCAACTCTTTAATTTAGCATTGTTGGGCTCCATGATCAAGGGAAAAATTGAGGCAGCGGGCGCGGACGGGGAGAGGTCGGCGGCGCGGCGTTGGGCCGCGCTGTAAAAGGCAGGCAAGCATTGTTGATTGGAGTTTCATTTACTTTATTTTTATTCTATCATTTGTTGTAATCGTGAAAATAACGATTACAACGCGTTAACCTTCAGTAACATGTTGAAATTATTGATAGCGATAGCTAGCATTATGAGTTCTTACCGGGCCACCATAATTTGCGTGGGCATCATACAAAAAATAAAATCCAAGGTAAACGACAAATTCTAGATAAACAGGGTATTTTGTTATTTGTTGGAAAGACAAGGGGCCATGTCATGAAAAAACAGGGGGATGGCTACACTGCTGAAGTCGGCCGGAATAAGGTTTTTCTGGCGAGGGGCAGTGGCCTGCTCATGCATGTCACCTCCCTGCCCGGGCCGGGCGGTATCGGTGACCTTGGCCGGGGCAGCCGTGAATTTCTGGACTTTCTGGCGGCGGCCGAGCAGCAGTACTGGCAGTTTTTGCCCCTGGTGCCGACCTGCGGCGTCTTTGGCCACTCCCCCTATGCGAGTTTCTCCGCCTTTGCCGGCAACCCCCTGCTCATTGATCCCCAGGGACTGGTGGACGAAGGGTTGCTGTCTGGCACGGATCTGCGGGACGCGCCGATATTTTCTGAATACCTGGTGGAGTTCGACCAGGTCGAGCCATGGAAGAAGGCGCTTCTGCGCCGCGCCTTTGCCGCCTTCCTGAATGGTGGTGGGCGGTCGGCCCTGGAACAGTTCGGTCGAGAGGAGGCCTGGCTCGAGGATTACGCCCTGTTCATGGCCCTGCGGCATGAGCGGAGGGGCGATCCTTGGTATCAATGGCCAGCTCCCCTGGCGGCTCGCGACGGGGGGGCTCTGGCTAAGGCCAGGCGGCGGCTGGCCGAGGCGATCCAGTTCCATAGGTTTGAACAGTACTGTTTTTTTCGACAACTGGGCAAGTTGCGGAGTTATGCGGCCGAGCGGGGGGTGCGGCTCATTGGCGACCTGCCTATCTATGTTGGTCTCGACAGCGCCGACGTCTGGGCACTGCAAGACGGTTTTTACCTGGATCCCAAGACGCGCGGCCCGGTCGCGGTGGCCGGCGTGCCGCCCGATTATTTCAGCGCCACCGGCCAGCGCTGGGGCAATCCGCTCTATCAATGGCATGACGCCGATCAGCAGCCCAATGAGCCGCTTTTCCAGTGGTGGAAGGAGCGGTTCCGCCATACCTTCCGGATGATGGACATCGTGCGGGTTGACCACTTCCGGGGCTTCGCGGCCTACTGGGCGATCCCGGCCGCGGAGGAGACCGCCGTCAATGGGCAATGGGTCACGGGGCCCGGCCGACCATTTTTTGAACGCATGGTCCGGGAACTGGGGCCGTTGGCAATCATTGCCGAAGATCTTGGGTTCATGACGACGGCAGTGGAGGAGCTGCGGGACGGCCTGGGCCTGCCGGGGATGAAGATCCTGCAGTTTGCCTTTGATTCGGATGCCGCCAACCTCTATCTTCCTCATAATTTCAGCTCATCCCATTGCGTTGTCTACACCGGCACCCACGACAACGACACGGTGGTGGGTTGGTACCTGAGCCCGGGGGTGGCCGCGGCGAGCAAGCAACGGGCCGTGCGCTACGCCAACCATCCAGGCACCAATGAGATCAACTGGGATTTTATCCGCCTGGCCTTCGCGTCCACGGCCATCACCGCGATCATCCCCACGCAGGACGTCCTGGGGTTTGGCGCCGATTGTCGGATGAATTTTCCCGGCATCGGTATGGGCAACTGGCGCTGGCGCTGCGCCGCGCGTTATCTGAACGATGCGGTCGCGGGCCGCCTGGCCGATGAGACCCGTTTCTACGGGCGGGGCCGCGTCCCGGGCCAGGACGCGGGCTGACCGCTTCCGATCGCGCCAAACGCATCAAGCAAGCGGAGGTAGACATGCAGGTTCTGGCTTTACTGGGTAGCCCTAGGAAGGGCGGTAATTCCGAGGTGCTGCTGGAAGCGGTCACTAGAGGGATGACACAGGCGGGTGGCCGGGTGGAAACTATCCGGCTCTGCGAGCTTAAGATCAACCCCTGTCTCAATTGCGGCGGTTGCGACAGCACTGGCGAGTGCGTGGTCAAGGATGACATGACCGCGCTTTACCCCAGGATTCTGGCGGCCCGGCGCATCGTGCTGGCCTCGCCCATCTTTTTCTACAATATCACCGCGCAGGCCAAGGCCTTTGTGGACCGCTGCCAGGCCCTCTGGAGCCGGCAAAGGCTGCTGCGCGCCAAAGGGGAGTGGCAACAGGACCCGGGCCAGAAAGGTTTTCTGCTCGCCGTGGCCGCCACCCGCGGTGCAAAGGTCTTCGACGGTGCGACCCTGTGCATGAAATACGCATACGACGCCATGGGCTTTCTCTACGGCGGCGACTTTCTGGTCAAGGGCATCGACCGTAAGGGTGAGATGGCCGCTAATACCATGAAACTGAAGGAGGCCGAGGAGGCTGGCCGGCGCTTTATGGCATAGCCTGATCTGGTCCCCAGCGGTCTTAGTTGCTTTCTTTTATGGTAACTATCCAGCAGAACCGCAACCCAGGTGAACGATTGACTGCCGACACAAGCTGGATAGTTACCTTTTAATAGTTACCTTTTATGTTGACAAAAGGTGGCCCATCATATAGAAATTGCCGTTCATTCATGGCCCCTTCGTCTAGTGGTCTAGGACGCTGGCCTCTCACGCCGGCAACACGGGTTCGAGTCCCGTAGGGGTCACCATGATGCAACAGTAAGGCTTTCAGGGTTTTCCTTGAGAGCCTTTTTTTGTAAAAAAATATGTCCCCCACGCTATCCCCCACACCTAGCCTTGTTTTTGTCGTTTCGCTCAGGTCGTAAGAAAAACGCCTACCTTGAATGGAAGGCTGGTGACGGGTACTCATCTGTTCCAGCTTACCTTTGACTTCGCTACAGCTTCTTAGTTGGGATCGCCAGCGTTATTCAGGGCATGGGGGAACTTGTCCGCCCGATGGCTTCCTCCCTTGGCGGAAATAAGTAGGTACGTCAAGGTAATCATCGTAGGACGTACGAAGGTTCTCGAAAAGTTGCTTGCGCTTATCCTGGGTAACGCCAAACATGCGGACATTGGTCTCGTCTATCAGCGATTGTAGCTCCTCCTTGGTGACCAGGTCCACGTGAAGTCCAGCATCAAGGAAACCTTTGAGGTAGTTCTCTGTTTCAGCCGGGAACTCTCCTGTCTCGCGGAGTCCAACGTATGCTTCCTCCAATATCTGCCCTACGAGTGCTGAGTATTTTTTCTTAATTTCTAACATTGACATAAAACTATCCTATTAATGCAACCCTCTCTCTTCAACCATAGCTACATATTGGCGCATAGCTGACTTGTAATTAGTTATTGTTTTATCGCTGCGAACACCTGATAAGCGCCGGGCAAGATTGTTGACGTCGTTTTCTGGTTCTTCCGGCTGAAGCGTACTTTTTAAGTAAAAATGTGGACATACCGATCCTTTCTAAGATTAGATCAATCACTTTAGAAAGGAGGGTACGGTATGTCCACGAGTTTACTCTACCATGGTTTTGGCATTCACGGCTATCGGCATGAACGGTGTTACTTTGAAGAAGGCAAGGTCATTTTCCGCATCGCAAAGGACCAAGCATCTCTTCGTTGTCCCTGTTGCTCCTCACGCCTTGTCAGTAAGCGTGGTGGAGTGCTGCGCTGGTTTC
>MNYK01000024.1 GCA_001873115.1 Desulfobacterales bacterium CG2_30_60_27
GCTGAGTTGAGCAGCTCGTCTGCTCATACGAAACTTATGCCCTTGCGGTATAAGTCGTACGGTGTTCCGCATACGCTCCGTTTTTTGCCTAACAGTCTACCGCCTGACGGGCCAAACAACCTGAGCAGTTACAGATGGATAAAATATTAAGCAGCTCAACCTTCAATCGGACAAACACCCCATGACCACCTTCGCTGAACTGCACATCCGGCCCGACATCCTGCAAGGCCTTGCCGCCCTTGGCTTCACCACTCCCACCCCAATCCAGGAGGAGGCCATTCCCGTCATTTTGCGGAGGCAGGACGATCTGATCAGCCTGGCCCAGACCGGCACCGGCAAAACCGCCGCCTTTGGTATTCCGCTCATCCAGATCACCGATGTCGCCAGCGACCAGACCCAGGCCCTCATCCTCTGCCCCACCCGCGAGCTGTGCATGCAGGTGGCCCGTGACCTGACCGCAATCGGTAAGTTTGTCCGCGGCTTGAAAGTCCTGCCAGTTTACGGCGGGGCGCGCATTGATCTCCAGATCAAGGCCCTGCGGCAAGGCATGCATATCATCGTCGCCACCCCGGGCCGCCTGCTGGATCTGCTCAAGCGCCGCTGTGTGCGGATCGCCGGGGTCACCACGGTAGTGCTGGATGAAGCGGATGAGATGCTGAACATGGGCTTTCAGGAGGAATTGAACGCCATCCTCGCCGAAACCCCGGCCACCAAGAAGACCCTGCTGTTTTCCGCCACCATGCCGCGGGCCGTGGTGACCATTACCCGAAAATACATGACCGTGCCCGTTGAACTCACCGTTGGCACCCGCAACGCCGGCGCCGACAACATCCAGCACGCCTACTACATGGTGCATGCCAAGGACCGCTATGCCGCCCTGAAAAGGCTTGTCGACTTCAACCCCGACTTCTACGGGATTATCTTCTGCCGCACCCGCCTGGATACCCAGGAGGTCGCCGAAAAGCTCATGCAGGACGGCTACCGGGCCGAGGCCCTGCACGGCGACCTGTCCCAGATCCAGCGAGATCGGATCATGAATAAATTCCGCCGCAAACAGGTCGACATCCTGGTGGCCACGGATGTGGCGGCCCGCGGCCTGGATGTCAGCGACCTGACCCACGTGATCAACTACAGCCTGCCCGATGAACTATCCGGCTACACCCACCGCAGCGGCCGCACCGGCCGGGCCGGCAAGGCCGGCACCTCAATCGCCATTATCCACATGCGGGAAAAATACCGGATCCGGGAGCTGGAAAGGAATCTCGGCAAGACCTTTACATACCGGCGGGTGCCATCAGGACAGGAGGTCTGCGCCAAACTCCTGCAGCAGCGCATCGATACCATGCTGAACCTGGAGGTGGATCACGCCCTGCTCGGTCCGATGCTGCCCGCCCTGGTTGAAAAACTGGCCGATCTGAAGCGCGATGAACTGATCAAACGATTTATTTCCCTGAATTTCGACCGCTTCCTGCAATACTACAAAAACGCGCCCGACCTGAACGAGCGGGAGGTGGAACGGCACGCAGCACCGCCCTCCGGCCGCCCCAAGGAGGGCAGCCGCGGCAAGCGGGACTTCCGCGATGAAAATTTCACCCGCTTCGCCATCAACCTGGGCAAAAAGGACGGCATTCTGCCGGCCCGGCTGATCGCCATCATCAACGAGGGCACGCGGGTGCGCAACATCGCCATCGGCAAGATCGTCATCTCGGAGCATAACACCCTGCTCGACGCCGACAGCCGCTATGCCCCGGCCATCCTCAAGGCCTTTGACCGGCTGATGATCCATGGCAAACCGGTGAAGATCGAGATGGTGCAAGCCAGCAAGCCCCAGCCGGCCCCCAAGGTCGGCCGACGCTATGTCGCCACGCCCCGTCCCACCGTTGCGCCCAAGAAATATAAGAAAAAGGCGGCCGCCGACTGAACGGCGGCCTGAAAGGCAAAACTAACGGATCAACTTAGGAGCCGTTACGAAATAACTTGGCCATTTATATTGATTTCGTTACGGCTCCTTATGCCGCTCCAGTCAACTCGTTGGCCATGTTATTTTTTTACAGCGGCTTAGCCGGTCAGCCGGGCGGCCTAAGATATGGATACTGGAGGACGCAATTACTGGCAGGCTCCTCCGCCATAGGAACCAATCATGTTACCGTGGTGCCCGTTAACAACATTCGTCGCATCATAGAAATCCATATAGAGGTTGGCGATGACGGCGGCGAGGCAGGAGATGGAGCCAGGCCGAAAGAGGGAGGGTCATCGGGCATCGGCGGGCACCAGCGTGGCCAGCAGGGCCGAGCCCTCCGGGCTGGCGCCGACGCGGATGGAGATGGTGCGGCCGTTGCCCCAGGGCCACCAGGCGCAAAAAACCATACCATCTTGCGACAGTTCGACGGCGTAAAACAACTGGCCCGGCATGATGCCGCCCAGCCGGCCTATGGCGCGCCGCACCGACTCCGGGGCCGTGTCGATGGTGGCACTGTCCCAGGCCGGGCCCAGATGGTTTTCCAGGGTTACGCGCATGGCATCTTTTTCCGCCATGCCGATCTGGGCCAGCGCGGTTTGAAACCGGCCATCCCACTGCCACGACAAAACGGCCTGCAACGTCTTAAAGAGTGCCGTGCAATCATGGACAGGGAGAGGGACAATGCTGTCTTGAACCATCGTTTTCCTTGTTGCTGTCGTTTGTGCCGCTTCAAAGTCAGACTGATTGTCTATGGGGCGCATTTTACTTGTTCCGGGCGCGATTGTAACCTGCTGTTTTACATTCGCAAAATAGACCCAAAAAGTCTTTTGGCCATTTCTTTGCGCCGAGTATGCTGAAGTTTGCAACAAACTGAAGGCGCCGACGCGCAAAAGCATCTATTACAAGGATCCGGAAGAAGGGCTGCGGCAGGGCGGCGTTGATGCGCAACCGCAACCACACTGATTGAACTGAATTTTCTGTTTGCTGCCAACCGGCGAAAGCGGCTGCCTTTGACCGTTTTAAGCGCAGGATTCTTTTGGCTTGATGGCGAAAATACCGGAAAGAGGAGGCAGGCATGCCGACAAGCGAACTATATGACCTGATCATCGTGGGCGGCGGGCCGGCCGGGCTCACCGCCGGGATTTACGCCATGCGGGCGGCCATGAAGACGGTGCTGGTCGAGAAAGGCCTGGCCGGGGGCCAGGTGAACAATACCGATATCGTCGAGAACTGGCCGGGCCTGGAGACAATCAGCGGGGCTGCCCTGGCGGCCAATTTCCTCCGGCATGCGGCCTCCTATGGCCTGCCGGTCAAAGCGCGGGAGATCGTGGCCGTGGAGCCCGGGCTGCGCCACCACACGGTGCGCCTGGACAACGGCGAGGAACTGCGGGCCCATGCCATTATCCTCGGCATGGGTGGCAGCCCCAAAAAGCTCGGGGTGCCCGGCGAGGACGCAAACTACGGCAAAGGGGTCTCCTACTGCGCCACCTGCGACGGCTTCTTTTTTAGGAACAAGGAGGTGCTCGTGGTGGGCGGTGGCGATTCGGCCACCGAGGAGGCGCTCTATCTCACCAAGCTGGCCACCAAGGTCACCATCGTCCACCGACGGGATGCCCTGCGGGCCAGCATGATCCTCCAGCAGCGGGTGCAGGCCCAGCCCAAAATCAATATTCTTTGGAATACGGTGATCACCGCGATCAGGTCAGAGAATGGCGGCGTAACCGGCGCGGCGCTCCAGGACGTCATCACCGGCCGGCAGCGGGACCTGGCCGCGGACGGGATCTTCATCTTCATCGGCTTCTCGCCAAACAACCAACTCGTGCCGGCCGGCACCCTCATGAACGCCAACGGCTTCGTGGCCTCCGACGCCAAGTGCGAAACCAATATGCCCGGAATCTTTGTGGTCGGTGACCTGCGGGAAAAGTACGCCCGCCAGATCGTCACCGCTGCCGGTGACGGCTGCACCGCCGCCCTGGCCGCCGCTCATTATGTGGAAAACCAGAAGACCGGCGGCTGAACAGGCGGACTCAGACACCACCCAGCAGCTCCGGCAGACTCCGGACGAATGCCTCGATTTCATCGCGCACCCGGCGGTATGGGGCCAGGGCCTCCTCCTCGGTCGCGGCCTGGGCAGCCAGCCGGGGCGGATCGTCAAAACTCCTGTGGATAAGTTTGGCCTTGCCGGGAAAAAGCGGACACGCCTCACGGGCATGGTCGCAGACGGTGATGACGAAGTCAAAATCCTGCCCTGGCAGCTCGCTAAGCAATTTCGAGACCTGCCTGGCAATATCCACCCCGGCCTCGGCCATGACCTTGACGGCCATGGGGTTAAGGCCGTGTTTCTCAATGCCGGCCGAGTAGACCTCATATTGATCGCCCAGCAGGCGCCGGGCCCAACCCTCGGCGATCTGGCTGCGACAGGCGTTGCCGGTGCAGAGAAAAAGCACCCTGGCTTTCTGCTTGACCGTGCCCATTTCTTTTGGAGATTACGCGGAAAAGAAGCCGGCCACCAGATCAGGCAGCCGGGCGAGAAACATGAGGTGAAGGTGATCAGCGGCCGGGGCCTTCTTCCAGCCGCGGGCGATGGCCAAGGCGGCGATCCGCAGGCCGGCGCCGTAAATGCCGCTCTGGTTCGCCGGCAGAGTGAAGCTGACGTAAAGCAACTGGTGGGCAAAGGCCTGCCCGCTGCCAGGGGCCACGGCGAGACAGAGACCGCCCAGCGAGATATCCACCACCCCAAGGGCGACATTACCCGGGCTGTTAAGGACTGCGGCCAGGTCGGCGGTCGGCTGCCGGCTCTGCCGGTCCAGGAGGCTCTCCTCCACCGTGGAGGGGCTGTCGGGCCGCTCTCCGGCGGCGAGGTCGGCGGGGCGCGCCGTGATGGGACCGCCGACCTGGCGCCCCAGCACCACCTCATCGCTCTGCAGCTTCAGATACACCTCCGGCGACATGGGCCAAAAGACCAGGGCCTCGGCCTTGGCCACCCTGAATCTTTGGGTGTGCCGGGGATCCTGGATGCCTAACGTGAAGCGGTCTGAAAAAATATGGGTCACGGCGGTCTGCAGCACGAAGCGGGTCTTGCCGCCCGTGCCCAGCACCACCAATAGCCGTTCCCCCACCTTCAAATACGCGGGCAGCTCAGTATCATAGACCTCCACCACCTGATCCCCGGAAAAACCGACGCGGCGCGCGTAGACCTTGGAGCGGTGGAGAATCAAGGCCTGCTTGCGACCGGCGGCATAAGCCTCTTTCAACCCGGCGTCGATCTGTTCCAAAGAATGGATCTGCACGTTGTTACGGTTGAGCAGTTCCTTCATTTGGCTGGATATATCGATCTCGATCTTCACGTCTCCTTCCCGACCCTTGTCCCGCGGGACGTTAATCACGACAAGAAGCAACTCAGGTTGTTTAGACTGTAGTCTATTAGGAACTGAGTCTGCTTCCAGCCTGAAAAACTAAACACCTTCAGACTATCCACCTTGAAGAGTTACGATAAAAAACAAAAATGGAGTGAAAGTCGCACCGCCACTCGCACCCCATTAGCTGACTGCGCTAAAATACTTGTTACTTTTTCAGATCCGTGTCGTCCACCTGCTTTGTCTGCTCCATATCCCGCGGCAAGGCGGTTGTCTCTTTAACGCCGGGCGCCTCCGCCTCCACGTCATGCAGGCCTTTTTTGAACGAGGCGATAGCCTTGCCCAGGCCGCTGCCCAGTTCCGGCAGTTTTTTGCCGCCAAAGACCAGAAAGGCGATGCCAAAGATTACGAGAAGTTCCGGGGTGCCGATTCCAAACATGGTGTTCACCTGCTCCAACTAGGGTTTTCAAGGGCTTATCTTTTTACTTTAAGAACCATCCTTATGGTTGTCCAGTTTTTCGTTTTCCTTTTCCTCGCGGGTGGCCTTTTTAAAATTTCTGATCCCCTTGCCCAGGCCGGCGCCAATTTCCGGAATCCTGCCGGCCCCGAAGACCAGCACGACGATCACCAGAATAACGATGAGTTCAGGCATTCCCAAACCGAACATGGCAGGCCTCTTGCGGAACAGGTTATCCTTGAGCTTTCATCTCACCTCTCTATCTCCTTCATACAGAAAAAAAAACCAGAAGTAAATCACTTTGTACACGCCATAGGCGTTACCGTTTGATATTACGGGAAATTTCCGAAACCTTTGCCAGCACCTCCGTCTCGTTCATGGTGGTAACCAGTCGGTCCCGCATGACGATCCGGCCGCCAATGACCGAATGGACTACGTCGGCGCCCCGGGCGGCATAAACCAGTTGCGAGGGGATGTTGTAAAGCGGCGTCAGATGCGGCTGGGCCAGGTCGATGACAATGAGATCGGCCTTTTTCCCCGGCGCCAGGCTGCCAAGCCACTGGCCAGCGCCCAGCGCCTCGGCCCCGCCCAGGGTGGCCATGCGCAGGGTGACCGCGGCGGGCATGGCGGTGGGGTCCAGCCTGGATACTTTGTGCAGCTTGGCAGCGGTGTCCATCTCCCCGAACATATCAACATCGTTATTGCTGGCCGCGCCGTCGGTGCCCAGGCCCACCGTCACCCCGGCCGCCAGCAGCTCCGGCACCGGCGCCACCCCCGAGGCCAGCTTCATATTGCTCTCCGGGCAATGGGCCACTTTTACACCACGGGCGGCCAAAAGCTCGATCTCGGCGGCGGTCAACACCACGCAGTGATCGGCCAGCACCCGAGAATCCAACAGGCCTAAGGCGTCAAGATGCAGCACCGGCGTCCGCCCGAATTTCTCCATGGCGCCGGCCACCTCGGCAGAGCTCTCGGCCAGGTGGATGACGTATAGGGCGTCCAAGGCCAGGGCCCGCTCCTTCAGGGTGACCAGCAGGTCGGGGGAGCAGGTATAGACGGCGTGGGGGTCAACGGTGATAGTGACGCGGGGATGGCCGGCGTACTCCAGCGCCAGGCGATCCAGGTATTCGAGCCCCTTGGCCACGGGCCCATAATTGGGCGACGGGAAATCGTAGAGCACCTCGCCGACCCAGGCCCGAAGACCGCTCTCCGCCGCGGCCCGCGCCACGTCGCCGGCGAAAAGGTACATGTCGCAAAAGGAGGTGGTGCCGGAACGAATCATCTCCAGGGCGGAAAGCCGGGTGGCCTGATAGACCATGGCCGCGGTAAGTCTGGCCTCGGCCGGGAAGATGTGCTCCCGCAGCCACTGCATGAGGGGCAGATCATCGGCCAGCCCCCGGAAGCAGGCCATGGCGGCGTGGGTGTGGACGTTGACCAGGCCCGGCATGACCAGGCCATTGGCATGCTCCAGCCGCCGGGCGCCAGGATACCTGGGGCCCAACGCGGCCAGAGTGCCCACCTCAATGATGGTGTCGCCGGCCACGGCCACCGCGCCGTGCTCGATGGGCGCGATCCCGTCGTGCAGGGGGAGGACATACCGGCCAGTGACCAGCAAATCGGCCGTTGGCCTGACAGATTGGGAGGTTTTGGAGTTCTGGCTCATGGTGGTTCTTCTCTTCTTCCGGCGGGTCTGACAGATTGGACTTATGGGAGTTATGGGAGCTATGTGCATCCCCCCTCTTCCTCTTTACCTTTCACCTTTCACCATTCACCCTTCACCCTTCACCTTCTTCCAGCACCGCCACCACCAACCGCTCCAAGTCAACGGCCGCTCGCTTGGCCTGGGCGATGATGTCATCCAGCAGGATGGGCGCAAAGTTGTCCGGGTCGTTGACGTTGGCGATCACCGAGATGCCGAGGACCTGCATGCCGGCATGGCGGGCGACGATAACCTCGGGCACGGTGGACATGCCCACGGCATCGGCCCCGCAACGCCGCAGGTAGCGGGTTTCGGCCGGCGTCTCCAGGCTGGGCCCCGGGATGGCCACGTATACCCCGGTGGTGACGTTGGCCAGGCCAAGCTCGGTGGCGCACAGAATGGCCTTTTCCCGCAACCCCGCATCATAGGGCGCGGAGAGGTCCGGGAAACGCGGCCCCCAGGCCGGCTGGTCCGGCCCCCGCAGCGGGTTGTCGGGAATGAAATTCAGGTGGTCGGCCAGCAGCATGAGGGAGCCCGGCGTCAAGGCCGGGTTCAGGCCGCCGGCGGCATTGGCGATGATCATCACCTTGGGCCCCAGCCGGGAGAGCACCCGCACCGGCAAGGTCACCTGCCGGGTGCTGTAGCCCTCGTAGTAATGCAACCGGCCCTGCAGGACGGCGACGCGCCGGCCGCCGAGCCGGCCGAAGAGCAGGTTGCCGGCGTGGCTCGCCACCGTGGAGACCGGAAAATGCGGAATAGCCGCAAAGGGCAGGCGCCGCACCAGCTCCAGGCGGTCGGCCACCCCGCCGAGGCCGGTGCCTAGGGCCAGGACCACCTCCGGGGCAAAATCAACCTGGCCGCAGAGAAAGGCCGCCGCCTCTTCCACCGCGGCCACATGGTTCTCGAAATCACTGCCCATGGTGCTCTCCCGCCGCTAAACCTGCCCCGGATCGACGCCCGGCGCCATAGGCAAATAGAAACTCACCGTGGTGCCGCTCCCGGCCTCGCTGGCGAACTCGATGGTGCCGCCATGGGCGGCCACAATCCGCCCGCAGGACAGGAGTCCCAGACCAGTGCCCTGGTCCCTGGTAGTGAACTGACAGTGAAAAATTTTGGTGCGCAGCTCCTCGGGGATACCCCGGCCGCGATCCATGACCCGCACCCGCGCCAGCTCCCCGACCCGGTCGGCCGCCACCGCCAGCCCTTGGCCGGGTTCGCTGGCCTGGGCGCCGTTCAGCACCAGATTGACCACCAACCGCCGGATGGCCAGCCGGTTGAAGACAAAATCCGGCAGATCGTCGGCCACCGTAAGGGTGATGGGGCGCTGGGCCAGATCAGGGTGGCCCTGAAAATCCTCCTCCGCCATCTCGCGTAACAGGCCCGGCAGGGAATCCCGCGCCATGGTCCACGGCCGCGCCATGTGCCGGGCCACGGCCAGGGCCTCGTCCATCATGGTGGCCAGGGAGGCACGGGCCGTCAGCATGGCGCCGATCATCCGGTCGGCCCGCTCATGGTTCACCTTGCCAGGCAAGGCATCCAGATACATAAAAAGGGACAGGATGTTTTTCATGTCGTGGATCAGGATATTGGCCTGCTGGAAATCCTCGGCCAGCCGCTCGGTGTCCTGCCGAATCCGGCGGCTCAGCACCCGCATCATGGCAAGCAGCGACTGGGGCCGCAAGGCCACGGTCTGGAAGAGATCGGCGCTGACGGCAAGCAACAGACAGGGCGCCACCGCCCGCACCGTGGCCGAGCGCGGCATGTCATCGATGAGCGCCATTTCCCCCACCGATTCGACCGGCTGGATGCTGGCGATCAGCCGGCCACCCTTCATAACTTCCAGGACGCCTTCGAGCAGGATGAACATCTCCCGGCCCGGCTCTCCCTCGCTGAAAAGCACCGTGCCCGGCGCACAAGAAGTCTCAAGCAACGCCGCGGCAAAACGGGCGAGTTCCTCGTCGGAGAAAGACTCGAACAAGTCGGCCCGCCGCAAGTATTCCATCCGCTGTAAAACTTCCATGCGCTGCTCCTCCCCTTGCCGCACGACTAACCGCTGGACAAAAATTCACCCGGCGTGACGGACGATAAACTCCTTGATGGTATCCATGTCGGCGTCCACCACCGTGCAGCGGCTGGCCATGGTCGTGAGCCCGGCCAGGGCCGCCGGCAACTCCGGCGGCCGGCCGATCGCCCGCCCCACCGCCTCGCCGAACTTGGCCGGATGGGCCGTGGCCAGGCAGATCATCGGCACCCCCGGTTCCCGCAGGGCCTGGGCCGCGCCAACGCCTACCGCGGTGTGCGGGTCGAGGACCACGCCGTGCGCGTCGTAAAAATCGCGGATCACCGCCAGGGTGCCGGCCTCATCGACAGTGGCGGCCAGAAAGTCCTGCCCGATGGTCTGGCGCTGCTCCGCAGCAAAACTCAAGACGCCAGTGGCGGCAAAAGTCGCCATGTCCCGGGCGGTCCGATCCGCATCCTCGTTGTTGAGGTAGTAGAGGTAGCGCTCGAAGTTACTCGCCACCTGAATATCCATGGAGGGGCTGATGGTCCGCACCACCTGGCCGATCGAGTAGTCGCCCTGGTTAACAAAGCGAGTGAGCAGGTTGTTCTCGTTGGTGGCCAGCACCAGGCGGCGAATCTGCCCGGGCAGCAAGCGCCGCGCCACGAAGCCGGCGAAGATATCGCCAAAGTTGCCGGTGGGCACGCTGAAGTCGACGGCCGGCGAGCCCGTCTCGCCGGTGACCCGCAGGGCGGCGTAAACGTAATAGGCCACCTGGGCCACGATACGCGCCCAGTTGATGGAGTTCACGGCCCCGAGCTGGTAAGCATCCTTAAAAATGATGTCGTTGAAGATCCCCTTGACCATGGCCTGGCCATCGTCGAAGGTGCCGCGGATGGCCAGGTTGAAGACGTTGGGGTCGATGACCGTGGTCATCTGCAGTTCCTGGATGCGGCTCACCCGCTTGTGGGGGTGGAGAATGAAGATGTTGATCCGCTCCTTGCCGCGCACCCCGTAGATGGCGGCGCTGCCCGTGTCGCCCGAGGTGGCGCCCAGGATGTTCATCCGCCCGCCCGAACGTTGCAGGAGATATTCGAAGACATTGCCGAGGAACTGCAGGGCCACGTCCTTGAAAGCCAGGGTCGGGCCGTGGAAGAGTTCCAGGATGTGGAGGTCACCGTGGCGCACCACCGGCGTGATCTCGGGATGAGTGAAGGTAGTGTAGGAGCGCTGCACCAGGTCGCGCAGGTCATTGGCCGGGATGTCGGTGGCAAAGAGCGCGAGCACGGCGCCGGCCAGGTCCGGATAGCGCAGGCGCCGCCACTGGTCGATGGTCGCGGCATCGGCCCGGGGCAGGCTCTCGGGCAGCAGGAGGCCGCCATCCGTGGCCAGCCCCATCATGACCGCCTCGGTAAAGGGCATGGGGGCTGTCCGGCCGCGGGTGCTGATATATTGCATGGGAAATTCTCCACTGCGGGCACGCCGGGACGGCCGCCCGGGCTAGCTACAGGATAAGGTTCGTCCCCTCCATCTCCACCGGCTGCGGCAAACCGAGCAGGGCGAGGACGGTGGGCGCGATGTCCTTGAGCGCCCCGCCGCTCATGAGCGCCCGACCCCGGTGGCGGTCGCTCACCAGCATGAAGGGTACCGGGTTGCGGGAGTGGGCGGTGAAGGGGCCGCCGTCCTGGGGATCGACCATGATTTCGGCGTTGCCATGGTCAGCGGTGATCAGCACGATGCCGTTGTCCCTGGTGAACCGCGCCACCAGCCGGCCGACGCAGGTATCCACCACCTCGCAGGCGCGCACCGCGGCCGCCATGACCCCGGTGTGGCCCACCATGTCGCCATTGGCGAAATTCAGCACCACCAGGTCGTACCGTTCCGCATTCAGACGACGCAGTAATTCATCGGTCACCAGCACGGCGCTCATCTCCGGTTTGAAATCGTAAGTCGGCACCTCCTTGGGGGAGGGAATGAGCACCCGCTCCTCGCCAGGCATGGGCTCCTCGCGGCCGCCGTTGAAAAAATAGGTGACGTGGGCGTACTTCTCGGTCTCGGCGATCCGCAATTGCCGCAGATGATGGAGGCTGACCTCCTCGCCCAGGATATGGGTGAGGGGCACGGGCGGAAAAACCACCGGCAGGTCAAACTGCTTGTCATATTCGGTAAAGGTGACGCAGCGGGCCAGCCTGGGCCGGCGGCCCACCGGGAAGCCGTCAAAGGCCGGGTCAATGAGGGCGCGGACCAGTTGGCGGGTCCGGTCGGCGCGGAAATTGAAAAACAGCACAGTATCCTGAGCGGCGATGGTGGCCACTTCTCCGGCCGGGCCGATGATGAGGACCGGGGTGATGAACTCGTCGGTCTCGCCGCGCCGGTAGGCCTCCTGCACCGCGGTCACCGGGTCGGTGGCGCGCTGGTCGGCCTGGCCATCCACCAAGGCCTGCCAGGCCAGCGCCACCCGTTCCCAGCGGTTGTCGCGATCCATGGCGTAGTACCGACCGCAGATCGAGGCGATCCGGCCAATGCCGATGCTCCCCAATTGCTCCTGCAACAGGGCGATATAGCTGGCGCCGCTAGTGGGTGGCGTGTCGCGGCCATCCATGAAGGCGTGGACAAAGACCCGGCTGAGCCCCTGCGCCGCCGCCATCCGCACCAGGGCGACCAGGTGATCGATATGGCTGTGCACACCGCCGTCGGACACCAGCCCCATAAGATGCAGGGCGCCCTGGTTTTCCTTCACCTGGCGCATGGTGGCGGTAAGCACCTCGTTGGTGAAAAAGGTGCCAGACTGGATGGCCAGGTTGATGCGGGTCAGATCCTGATAAACCACCCGGCCCGCGCCGATGTTGAGGTGGCCGACCTCGGAGTTGCCCATCTGCCCCTCAGGCAGGCCGACGGCGCCGTTATGGGCGGCCAGGGTGGTGAAGGGATATTCGGCCATCAGCCGGTCCATGTTGGGCGTATTGGCCACGGAGATGGCATTGCCGGGCCCGGGCGGGCCATAGCCCCAACCATCCAGGATCATCAAGAGAACCGGGGTCACCTTGGCGCTCATGAATTCTCCTTGCCCGCGCTCACCGGCAGCCGTGGGGCGTCGTGCCACAAGCCTTCCAGATCGAACAGGGGGCGCGACTCCTGGTAGAAGATGTGGACCACCACGTCATGGTAATCCAGCAGGATCCATAGCCCCTCCTCGTACCCCTCGGCATTGGCGCGCTTGATCCGTTTGCGGGACATGGCCTGGTCCACGGCCTCGGCCAGCCCCTGCACATGTCGGACGGAACGGCCGCTCATGATGACAAAGTAATCGGCAATGCTGGATATGACGCGGACGTCCAGGATGAGCAGATCCGCGGCCTTCTTCTCCAGGGCGGCGTGGCTTAGGAGCCTGGCAAGCTCAAGACTGGTCTTGCCGCCATGGGCCTTGCTAACGGTTTTCATTCCTTACTCTCCCTGCCTTGCTTCAGCCTTAAATCTTGCGCTTTCACCTTGCACCTTTGCCCTTTGCGCTTTCTTCAGAAATACCGGCTTTACCGCAAGCACGCAGCTAACGCAAGAAAATTGGCGACTGGCACCGGTTTTGCGGTTTGACATATACGTTTTGTGCAGTATAATCTCGCCGCACACCAATCCGTATAGAAATGTCGCACCAGGCCCGGGGTCGCCCTATCCACCTTGCCCCGCCAACCTTGCCCCGCTAAAGGAGTTTTGCATGAAAGCCTCTCTGAAATGGAAAATCGGCCTGCTGCTCTTCCTCTTTGTTTTTGGCGCCATGACCGTTCTGCCCTCATTCTATAAAAACGTCCCGGCCTGGTGGCACAAGTATCTGGCCCCCCAAGGGCTGCGACTCGGTCTCGACCTGCAGGGCGGCATGCACCTGGTCCTTAAGGTCGACCTGGACAAGGCCATTGAGAATACCCTGAGCCTGGCGGCCCAGGAGGTGAAGGAGGCCTTGGCCGAAAAACAGATTACCCTGGTGCGCATCAACGCCGGCGCCCCCAGGACCATGAATTTCACCCTGCCCAACACCAGCGCGCTGGCCACGGTCCAAGAGGTGGTGAACGGCCAGTTCCCCAACCTCGACATCAAGGTGCAGGCCGAGGAGGGCTCCTTCCCCCGCATCACCCTGGCCCTGAAAAGCGAGACCATCGACTTTATCAACAAAAACGCGGTGAACCAGAGCCTGGAGATCATCCGCAACCGCATCGACCAGTTCGGCGTGGCCGAACCGATCATTATCCGCCAGGGCGACGACGAGATCGTCGTCCAGTTGCCGGGCGTCAAGGATCCCGAGCGCGCCCTGTCCCTCATCGGCCAGACGGCCCAATTGGAATTCAAACTGGTTGACGATTCACCCGGGGTGGACCTGGACACATTGCTGCGGCAGGCCGTGGAGTCCGGCAAGTGGCGCCGGGACGACGACAGCGTGAAGTTGAACCTGGCCCTGCAGGGCAAACTGCCGGCCGGCACGGAGATCTGCTTTGAGAAGGAGGTTGACCCCCAGACCAAGGCCCAGCACAAGGTGCCCATGCTCCTGAAGACGCCGGTGCTCATGACCGGCGACATGGTGAAGGACGCCCAGGTCCGTTTAGGCGGCACCTTTAACGAACCCCATGTTACCCTGGACTTGAACGCCCGCGGCGCCAAGGTTTTCGGCCAGCTTACCGAAAGGAACGTCAACCGCCGATTGGCCATTGTCCTCGACAAAAACGTCAAATCCGCGCCGGTCATCCGTGAAAAAATCCTGGGCGGCAGCGCCCAGATCAGTGGCAATTTCACTTACGAGGAGGCCTCCGACCTGGCCATCGTGCTCAGGGCCGGCGCCCTGCCGGCGCCGGTGTCCATTGTCCAGAACCTGACCGTGGGCGCCTCCCTGGGCCACGATTCCATCCAGCAGGGCCTCTTGTCCGGCTTGTTCGGCACCCTGCTGGTGATTGCGTTCATGCTCTATGTCTACCGGATCTCCGGGGTCATTGCCAACATTGCCATGATTCTCAACATTATCCTGCTCCTCTGCGGCCTGGCCATGATGGGCGGCACCCTTACCCTGCCAGGTATCGCCGGTATCATTCTCAGCATCGGCATGGCGGTGGACTCCAACGTCCTCATTTTTGAACGCATGCGGGAGGAGTTCGCCATCGGCAAATCGGTGAAGTCCGGGGTCGAGAGCGGCTTTGAAATGGCCTTGTCCACCGTGGTCGACGCGCAGGTCACCACCCTGATCACCGCCATGGCCCTCTTCCTGTTCGGCACCGGCCCCATCAAGGGCTTTGCCGTGACCCTCTCCCTGGGCATCGGCTTCAACCTCTTCACCACCCTCTTCGGCACCCGGGTGGCCTACGACGTAATGCACGCCAAACAGTGGTTGAAACCCCTCAAGTTCGCCAAACTGATCGGCGCCACCAACATCAACTTCATGGGGCTGCGCAAGTTCGCCTTCACCTTCTCCGGGATATTGGTATTAATCGGCCTGGTGGCCACGGTCCAGATCTTCCGCGGCCATGCCAACTTGGGCGTCGATTTTTCCGGCGGCACCCTGCTCCAATTCCAGGCCGTTGAACCATTTGCCCTGGAGGACGTCCGCCAGCTCATGAAAACCAACGATCTGGCCGACCTCGACCTGCAGGAGGGTAACAATAACCGCCTGATCGTCAAACTCAAGAAGTCGGAGAAGGTGGTCAGCAATGTGCCGGACCGGGTCAAAGCCCTGCTGAACCAGAGCATGTCAGCGCAAAAGTTCACCGAGGAAAACCGGGCCGAGATCGGCTCCTCGGTGAGCGGTTCTTTGCGCGACAAGGCGGCGCAGGCCATCGTCATCTCGCTTATCGGCGTGCTCATCTACCTGGCCATCCGCTTCGATTTCCGCTTCGGGGTGGCCGCGGCGGCCGCCACCTTCCACGACCTGCTGGCGGTGATCGGCATCTGTTATCTGCTCAACATGGAGATCACCCTGCTCATCGTCACCGCGCTGCTCACCCTGGCGGGTTATTCACTTAACGATACGGTGGTGGTCTTCGACCGCATCCGTGAGCATCGACACAAGACACCTGACAAAAACTTAGTTGAGATCATCAACCAGTCCGTCAATGAAACCCTTAGCCGAACGCTGGCGACCTCCTTCACCGTCTTCTTGACCCTGGTGGCCCTTTACTTCTTTGGCGGCGCGGTGATCCACGACTTCTCCTTCTCACTGCTGTTCGGCGTGGTCTTTGGCACCTACTCCTCGATCTTCGTGGCCAGCCCGTTGCTGTGCATAGGCCGCAAGGAGACGGCAGCCCATTGAAATGAAAGAGCGCCCCTTCCCGCGGCAGGTGCGCCAACTGGCGCCGGACGAGTCCTTTCAATTCAGGTGTCACGCCGGCGTGCCCTGCTTCAACGAGTGCTGCCGCCTGCTGGAGCTCGCCATCTCGCCGTACGATGTGCTGCGTCTAAAACACGCCCTGGGGCTGACCGCGCGGCAGTTCCTTAACCAGTACGCGGTGGTGGAGCAAGCGGCGACGGGCGGTTTTCCCCTGGTCTACCTCGCCATGCTTGGTGATAGCCGCGGCAGTTGCCCCTTTGTGGCCGAGCAAGGCTGCACGGTGTACGAGGATCGCCCCGCCGCCTGCCGGGCCTATCCTTTGGGCCGGGGCACCTTCCGTACCGCCAGCGGCGAGATCCAGAACATCCATGTACTGCTCGCCGAACCCCACTGCCAGGGGGGACATGAAGATCAACGCCAATCCATCGACTGCTGGGAGACGGAGCAGGGCCTGGACCTTTACAACCCCTTCAACGACCAGGTCGTCGCCATTGTGCAGCACGACCGGCTGCGGCAGGGCATGAAACCCAGCGAGGCCCAACGGCAACTCTATCTCGCCACCCTGTACGATCAGGACGGTTTCGGGCAGAGCATCCTCCAGGCAGCCGGCCCGGCCGGCCAAGACCTCTCGGCCTTGGAAAAACAGGCCTTGGTGGCGGACAGCAGCGCCCTGCTGGCGTATGGCTTCAAGTGGCTAACCCAGGAATTATTTAATTCAGGCGGATAGTCCGAAGGTGTTGAGTGGACCGGTCCGACGGGTCCGACAGGTCCACCACTGACAGACTGCCAGACTACAGTCTAACCAACCTTTTTATGAGAAGTGCTTCACCATGGCAACGAGCGTAAAGGCCATCGTCCTCACCGGCTACGGGACCAACTGCGAAATGGAGATGGCCCATGCCTGCCGGCTGGGTGGCGCCGACCAAGTGGATATCGTCCACCTGAGCGAACTCGGCATGGGCAAATTCTCATTGGACCAGTATCATTTCCTCAATCTGCCCGGCGGCTTTCTCGACGGCGACGATCTGGGCGCCGGCCAGGCCGGGGCGCACCGCTGGAAATATGCGACAATCAAGGCCAACGGCGAGCGGCTGCAGGACCAGTTGCAACGCTTCATCGGCGATGGGAAGCTCATCCTCGGCGTCTGCAACGGTTTCCAGCTCATGGTCAAGGCCGGTCTCCTGCCGGGCTTTGACCATGACTACGCCACCCGCGCTCTCAGCCTGACCCATAACGATTCCGGCCGCTTCGAGGACCGCTGGGTAACCCTCAAGGTGGACCGCCAATCGCCATGCGTGTTCACCAGGGGGCTTGACACCCTGTACTTCCCGGTGCGCCACGGCGAGGGCAAGTTCGTGGCCCAAGACCAGGCCATCATGACGCGCCTCGGCCAGGCCAAGCTCATTGCCCTGCGCTATGTGGATCCGGCTACCGGCGCACCGACCGAGACCTATCCGCACAACCCCAACGGTTCTCCGGCCGGGGTGGCCGGCATTTGCGACCCCACCGGCCGGCTCTTCGGCCTCATGCCCCATCCCGAGGCCTTCCTGCACCGTACCAACCACCCGCGCTGGACCAGGGAGGAACTGCCCGAGGAAGGCCAGGGCGTGCAGCTCTTTCGCAACGCGGTGGATTTTATCCGGGGCAACCTCTAGGAACGGCGGATGACAACCGGCAAACGAGAACCAGACGGTCAGGCGATCATCGTCACCGGCGCCAGCAGCCAGATCGGCCGCTTCCTGCTCCCCCGGCTGGCGGCCAGAGGCTATCAGGTGCATGCCATCAGCCGGCACCCGCCAGCTCGCCCGGTGGGGGCGAAGGCCAGTATTACCTGGCACCAGCTCGACATCAACGACCGCGCCGCCTCTATCGCCATCCCGGCGATCGCCCTCATCCATCTGGCGCCGCTCGTCACCCTGCCGCCTTTGATTGCGCCCCTGGCCCGCCTGGGGGTCAAACAGATCATCGCCTTCGGCTCCACCAGCCGCTTCAGCAAGGTCAATTCCAAAAGCCGCCATGAGCAGGAGCTGGTCAAGGGTTTTATCGACGCCGAGCAGGCCCTGGCCGAGCAGAGCGAGCGGCTGGGCATCGGCTGGACCCTGTTCAGGCCCACCCTGATTTACGGCTGCGGCCTGGATAAAAATATCAGCACCATCGCCCGCTTCATCCGGCGCTTTGGCTTTTTCCCCATGGTGGGCCACGGGATCGGGCTGCGGCAACCGGTTCATGCCGAGGATCTCGCCCAGGCGAGCCTGACGGCCCTGGAACGCCATACCTCGCGCAACAAGGCCTACAACCTGAGCGGCGGCCGCACCCTCACCTACCAGGCCATGGTGGAAACCATCTTCCAGGCCTTGGGCAAAAAGCCCCGGGTAATGCACCTGCCGCTAGCCGTGCTGCAAGCATTCCTCGCCTGCCTCCGCCTCCTGCCGGGCTACGGCTATATCACGCCGGCCATGGCCGGGCGCATTAACGAAGATCTTTGCTTCGACCACCAGGAGGCGACCCGGGATCTGGACTTCAAACCCCGGCCTTTTGACCGGGACCAGGTGTCGGCGCCGCGCTGATCGGGCCGCCATCCGCCCAGCCGGGAGCAGTTCATCATGTCCACCAGACTAAACCGCACCGATCAACGACGCTTCACCACCTTCCTGATCGTTATCGTCGCCGTCACCCTCGGCCTGCTCCTGTTCTCGCCCTTCGGCATCAAACGCGCCATGGAAACCCGCCGGCAACTACAGGAAGTAAAAGACGAGAACAAACTGCTCATGGAGCAGAACGAGGCGCTGCAAAAGGAGAAAATCAGGCTGGAGCGGGATCCCATCTACCTGGAAAAGGTGGCCAGGGAAAAGCACGGCCTGGTCAAAAAGGGGGAAATCGTTTTCAAATTCAAGGACAACAAACGAGTCAAGCCTGAACCAGACCAATAGTACCATGTAACCCATATGCTTTCGCATCCAACCCCTCCGAACCTCCCCTTATCAAGGGAGGCTTCAAGGCTTCCCCCCCCCCTGACAAGGGGGGTTGAGGGGGGTTGGACTTAAATATTACCGGGTACGCGCGGCCATATCCTGCAAAATCCACTGCACCGCCGCATGCAGATCCTCGGCCACGTGCCGGGGCTTAACCGCCTCGACCGGGGCCATATACAGCAAGTCACCGCGGCCGTAGCCGGTCAGCACCAGCACGCCGGTGGCACCGCAGTTGGCCGCCGCTTTGAGATCGGTCCACCGGTCCCCCACCACATAGGAGGCGGACAGGTCGAGTCCCATCTCCCTGGCCGCCGCCTCGAACATGCCGATCTTGGGCTTGCGGCAGTGGCAGGCCAGCCGGTATTCCTCCACTTTGGCCTCGGGATGATGCGGACAAAAATACAGGCCATCAACCCGCGCCTCTTCCCTGGCCAGCTCATTTTTCATCATGTCATGCACCTCATTCACCAGGCTGGCAGGAAAATAGCCGCGGCCCACGCCGGACTGATTGCTCACCACCACTACCGGCACCCCGGCCTGGTTGAGCAACCGGATGGCGGCGGCAACGCCGGGCAGAAGATGGAAACGGGAGAGGTGGTTGATATAGCCCATCTGTTCGTTGATGGTGCCGTCTCGATCCAGGAATACGGCGGGCCGCATGGGTTGTCCTCCAGTCAGGTCGTGGTCCCGGGTCAGCCGGCCAGTAAACGGCGCACCGGCTCGAAAACCTCGTCCACCCCGATCTCCAGCATGCAGCGAAAATCGGTGGCGCAATGGGTTTTCAGGCAGGGGCTGCAAGCGAGATGCCTCTGCACCACCACCGCCCGGTCGGAAAAGGGGCCGGTGGCTACCGCATCGGTGGAGCCGAAGAGGGCGACCAGCGGGGTCTTGAGCGCCGCAGCCACGTGCATGAGCCCGGAATCGTTGGTGACAAAGCACCGGCAGCGGCCGATCAGGGCCATGGCCTGGGCCAGGGTGGTGCGGCCGGTGAGCTCGTGAACCTGACCGGCCGCGGCGGCCTGGATGGCGGCCGCCGCCGGTTGGTCGGCCGCGGTGCCGAACACCAGCACTTGGGCGCCCAACTCGCGAACCAGCCGACCGGCCAGGGCCGCGTAACGCTCCGCCGGCCAGCGTTTGGCCGGCCCGTAAGCCGCGCCAGGATTGAGCCCAACCAGCGGGCCGGGACCATGGTCGTCGACAAAATGCGTGGCCCATAGCTCCGCCTCCTCCGGCAGGCGCAGAAAGAGTTCATCCGGGCCAGGCTTCAGGCCGAGATCCGCCATGAGCTTCTGGTAATAATAAACTTGATGCAGTTGCCGCCGCTCCCGGGTAAGCCGCACCGGATGAGTAAGCAACAGGCGGCGGCCGTCGCGGCTGTACCCGCAGCGCACCGGAATGCCGGCCCACCAGGCAAGCAGGGCCGCCTCGAAGGCATTCTGCAACAGAATGGCCATATCGAACCGCCGGGCCGCCAACTCCCGGGCCAGCCGAAGCATCCCAACCACCCCCTGATGCTCCCCCTTCTTCTGGTAAAGGATAATCTCGTCCACATGCGGGCTGGCCACAAAGACGTCGGCCACCCAAGGCTGCACCAGCACGGAGATGCGGGCCTCGGGAAAATTCTCCCGCACGGTGCGCACCGCCGGCGTGGTCATGATGGCATCGCCAATCCAGTTGGTGGACCGGATCAGAATGTTCTTTGGTCTGAAACTAAGCAGTGACATGGAGAAGGCACCTTGTTGGTCGAGAGCGCGCTACAATGTATTGCCCTGGCGCCTTGCGTCAAGGTTTTATTTACGCGCTTGCCATCTCACGCCGCACGCAGAGAAGTGACGGCAAACTCGTGACGATGCTGCCCGGCCTGCCAAAGGTCATATGCCATCCGATGGCCAAGCCAAGACTCGGCGCTTGCCCCAAGGGCCATCTCAAGGCGCAAAGCTAAATCAGGGGTGATATTGGCCCGGCCGTTGACGATGCCGGACAGATGCTTGCGGCTTACCCCAAGTGCCTGGGCGGCGCGAGACACGGTTATGTGCTCAGGCTTCAGCCACAACTCACGTAACACTTCGCCTGGATGCGGTGGATTCGACATGCGCATGACCATCCCCTCTGTTTAATGGGAATCCTCACAGGTAACTGCTTCGACTTCACCATCGATGAAACGAAAAGTGACGCGCCAATTGGCCTGTACGGTGACGGCCCAAACTTCCTGCCGATTCCCCTTGAGTTGATGCAGTCGCAGGCAGGGGATATTCATGTCATGGACTGATCGCGCCTGGTTGAGTTGGGCCAAGATGATTCGCAATCGCTTGGCGTGCATGGCCTGAATCCCAGCGGTGTTACCAGTGGTAAAAAATGACTCCAGGCCTTTGTGAGCGCATGAACGAATCATAAGATACTTGTAACTCAAGCGGTGTCACAAACGCAACCTGTTTGGTTTCATTTACTGTCATTCTGGAACCTTTAACTGTTGAGAGGAAGTTTTGATTTTGAAGATATTGTAGGTTTGCTTGATTAACCAACTGCACAATCATGCTGGGCAAAAGCCACCCATTCCACCGAGCCATTCTTGCGGATTGAGTAAAATCTCTTTAGGTTGAATAATTTTCTTTCTGTCGTGGGGAAAGCCTTTGAAGACATCAAGAACTCCGAAACAATTTTGTTCAGATTTCCGTTCAGATGCGCACATCATATAAATTGAACGCAATAACCTGTCATGCGCTTCGCCAATTTCTGCTTTTCCATTTTCCCAGCGAGACACCGTTTGAGGAGTAACCCCTAGTGTTTGTGCCAACTCTTTAGCCTTTAATTGAAGATCCTTCCTCAAAAATTTTATCTCTTCCGGCCTTAGAAGAGCTTTTCGCTTTTCGCAAACAAAATTTCCAATAACTCTATTAAGTTTTTGAACATTAGAGATAGATGCGTAAGATGCTCCGCATGAGTCGCAAAGATATTGGGGTATCCCTAGAAGGGTAACATCCAGGCCACTTTCATTGTAATGATAAGGTTGGTCTTTAACAACTCTTAGCTTTTCACAGGATAATATCCTGCCCATAATCTTGACCGCCCAAGCAAGAAAAACGAAACTGACCCACTACCTGAATTCCAGCCACCTTGCAAAAAAATCCATTGGATGGTAAAAGAGTGCGTTTCCCATGCAGCGTTCCGAATTACGGATTGTGCGCGTCACCCCGTTGTTCCCGACTGCTTGCCGGAAAAGGACCATGACGCGCGGGGCTGCGCCTGCATGCCCCGCAAATAATCACATCCCTGCAAAGTTCCCGCTGGTGCCCGCACGACGGGTTGGGACAACGGGATGGAAGCCCAACCAGCACAGGAGAAAAGACATGTCTTACATCACCATGAAGGAGATGCTGGCCGCCGGCCTGCATTTTGGCCATCAGACCCACCGCTGGAACCCCAAGATGAAGCCCTTCATCTACGGGGCGCGCAACAAGATCTATATCATCGACCTCGACAAGACCCTGCCCCTCTTCAACAAGGCCTACGATTTCGTGGCCGCCGACGTGGCCAAGGGCGGCTCCATCATGTTCGTTGGCACCAAACGCCAGGCCCAGGAGATCATCAAGGAAGAGGCCGAGCGCTGCGGCATGTTCTATGTCAACCACCGCTGGCTGGGCGGCATGCTCACCAACTTCCAGACCATCAAGAAACGGGTGGAGCGCCTGAAACAGATCGAGGCCATGGTCGAGGACGGCACCATCAATCAGTATAAGAAGAAAGAAGCCCTCAAGATGACCAAGGAGATGGGCAAGCTCAAGCAGAACCTCGACGGCATCAAGAACATGCGCCTCCTCCCGTCTTTAATGTTCGTGGTTGACCCGAAGCGCGAGGACATCGCCGTGGACGAGGCCAACCGCCTGGGTATTCCGGTGGTCGCCATTGCCGATACCAACTGCGACCCGGACGGCCTGACCTACCTCATCCCCGGCAATGACGATGCCTTGCGGGCCATCAAGCTCATCACCTCCAGGATGGCCGACGCCGCCATGATCGGCATGGAAAAACGCAAGGATGCCGAACGGGCCGCCGCTGACAAGCAGGAGACCAAACAGGAAGCCAAGGAAACATCGGCCGCCAAACCGGAACCTGCCGCGGCCGAGACTGTCGAGGCAGGGGACGCCACCGGAGCATAACCCCCGTGCCTTTGAATTTTAAAATAACCAGAGGTCAACGCGTCGGAATCGGGCTCTTGACGATTCCGACACTTTTCATTGATCAGAACAAGGGAAGCGCATCGTGAATATAACAAGCCAGATGGTAAAAGAACTTCGCGACAAGACCAACGCCGGCATGATGGACTGCAAGAAGGCCCTCTCGGAAACCGGGGGCGACATGGAAAAGGCCGTTGACCTCCTGCGCCAGAAAGGCCTGGCCGTGGCCCAGAAAAGGGCGGGCCGGGCCACCAGCGAGGGGGTCATCCAAACCTACATCCACGCCGGCGGCAAGCTGGGGGTAATGGTGGAGGTGGGCTGCGAGACCGACTTCGTGGCCAAGACCGACGCCATCAATGACTTTGCCAAAAACGTCGCCATGCATATCGCCGCCGCCTGCCCGCTGGCCATCACCCGGGAAGGAATCCCGGCCGAGACCGTGCAGCGCGAGCATGAAATCTTCAAGAACCAGGCCCTGGATTCAGGCAAACCGGAAAAAATCCTTGAAAAAATCATCAGCGGCAAGCTGGACAAGTTCTATGCCGACGTCACTCTGATGGAGCAGAGCTATGTAAAGGATCCAGACCTGACCATCCAGGACCTTCTGAATGAACTGGTCGGCAAGCTCGGGGAAAACATCTCTGTCAAGCGTTTCGCGCGTTTTCAAGTCGGCACCTGACGCGGGGCAATGGCGCGCCTCGGCCCCCGCCCTGCCGGGCAACGGCCCGGGCAGGCCGCGATAACCGGCAACCAGGGGACACCACGCCTGTGCAAACAAAAACGTACAACCGGGTCCTGTTGAAGCTCAGCGGCGAAGCCCTCATGGGCAAGGCTTCCTATGGCATCAGCCCCGAGGTGCTGGCCTACGTGGCCGAAGAGGTGCGTGGGCTCGGCGACTTGGGGGTGCAACTGGCCATTGTTATCGGGGCCGGCAATATCTTCCGCGGGGTGGCCGGGGCCTCCGCCGGCATGGACCGGGCCAGCGCCGACAACATGGGCATGCTGGCCACGGTGATCAACGCCCTGGCCATGCAGGACGCCATGGAACGGCACGGTGTGCCCACCCGGGTGCTGTCCGCCATCCCCATGCCCACGGTCTGCGAGCCGTATGCGCGCCAGCGGGCCCTGCGCCATCTGGAGCATGGCCGGGCCGTCATCTTCGCGGCTGGCACCGGCAATCCCTTCTTCACCACCGACACGGCCGCGGCCTTGCGGGCTCTTGAGATCAACGCCGATGTTATCTGCAAGGCCACCAGGGTTGATGGCGTCTACGACCAGGATCCGCTCAAACACGCCAACGCGGTGAAGTTCGACACCCTTACCTATGCCGAGGTGCTGCGGCGCCGGCTCAAGGTCATGGACGCGGCGGCCATCTCCCTGGCCCAGGACAACAACAAGGATATCGTGGTCTTCGATATGAATGTCCCGGGCAATATCAAGAAGGCCGTGGCCGGCGAGAGGATAGGAACCTTGATAACAGGAGGTTGTGATGAGTAATGCGGTAATCACCACCATGGACGAAAAGATGGCCGACAGCCTGGAGGCCTACAATCGTGATCTGGCGAGAATCCGCACGGGCCGCGCCTCCCTCTCCATTTTTGACAACATCAAGGTGATGGCCTACGGCGCCCCCATGCCGCTTAATCAGGTGGCCACCCTGACTATCCCGGAGAGCCGCAGCATGGCCATCCAGCCCTGGGATCCGCAGATGCTCGGTCTCATTGAAAAGGCCATCCTCAAGTCGGATCTGGGGCTCACCCCGGTGAACGACGGCAAGATCATCCGCATCAATATCCCGCAACTCACCGAGGAGCGCCGCAAGGGGCTGGTCAAGCAGGTCAAGAAGATGGCCGAGGAGTACCGGGTGGCGGTGCGCGGCGGGCGCCGCGATGCCATCGAGGCGCTGAAGACCATGAAAAACAACAAGGAAATCTCCGAGGACGAGCTCTTCAAGCTGCATGACCAGGTCCAGAAGGAAACGGACAGCTTTATCAAAAAAATCGATGCGATCCTGATGGAGAAGGAAAAAGAGGTCATGGAAGTTTGACCAGCCCGGCCCCGCGCCTCTTTCCACAGATAAGCATTATGCCCGACGCATCCTCCCTGGATATTGCCAACCTTCCCAGGCATATTGCCATTATCATGGACGGCAACGGCCGCTGGGCCAGGGAACGCGGCCTGCCCCGCGTCATGGGGCACAAAGCCGGGGCCCGGACGGTGCAGGAAACCGTGCGCACGGCCCGGGAACTTGGCATTGGCGCCCTCACCCTCTACGCCTTTTCCACGGAAAATTGGCAGCGGCCGCCCCAGGAGGTCAAGACCCTCATGGGGCTGCTCAAAACTTACCTGCAAAGCGAACTCGAGAAATTGCTTCAGCAGGATATCAGGCTTTGCTGCCTGGGGGAAATGGCGAAGCTACCCAGGGATGTCCGCCAGGTGCTGGGCGAGGTGATCGATAAAACCGCCGGGGCCCAAGGCATGACCCTGAACCTGGCCTTGAGCTACGGCAGCCGCGACGAACTGGTCCGGGCCATGCAACGACTGGCCAGCAAATGCGCGGCCGGTGAGTTTGACGCCTCCGCCATCACCGAGGAAATGGTGAGCCGGCAGCTCGACACCGCCGGCCAGCCAGACCCGGACCTGATCATTCGCACCGGCGGGGAATACCGGCTGAGTAATTTCCTGCTTTGGCAGGCGTCCTATGCCGAGATCTATGTAACGGAAACCATGTGGCCGGATTTTTCCAGAGAGGTCTTTTACGAGGCGATCCGCAATTTCCAGCAGCGCCAACGGCGCTTTGGCCGAACCGGGGAGCAGACCCCGGCAAGGCTTGCAACGACATGAGTGGCGCCCACGGCATGGCATGAAACCAATGACGACCCACAGGCAATCATGACCCGCCGTATGCTCACCGCCCTCATCGCCGGCGCCGCCTGGCTGCTTATCCTCTTTGCCGCCCCCGTGTCGATGTTCCAGGGTGTTTTCCTGATTATCGGCGGGATCATGGCCTGGGAATTCGCCACCATGGTCCTCGCCCCCGAGGAGGCGGCGCTGAAGCCAGCGGCCGTAGCCTTAGTGCTGCTGCCCCTGGTCGCCTCCTGCACCGGCCGCCTGGAGGTGCTGGCCGCGGCCCTGGTCCTGGCCGTGCTGTTCCTGACCTTGCTGGTCATAAGCCGGCATGGGCGTCTGCCGGACCCCTTTGCCTTGCTGCTGCGCCTGGCCTTCGGCCTGCTCCTGGTCGGTTTTTTCCCGGGCCACATCGCGCTCATCATGCGGCTGCCGGGCGGCCCGCACCTGCTGCTCTTCCTCACGTGCATCACGGTGGCCTCTGACTCGGCGGCCTTTTTCATTGGCAGCCTGCTGGGCCGCCACAAGCTCTGCCCAACCGTGAGCCCCAAAAAAACCATCGAGGGATTAGGCGGCGGTCTGTTAGGCGGAGCGGCGGGCGGCCTCCTCGTGGCCCTGCTCTTTTTCCCTGGTTTCGCACTGTTCCGCATCCTCGGGTTTGCCGCCCTGCTGGCCGCGGTCGGGGTGCTGGGCGATCTTACCGAATCATTGCTGAAACGCCGCGCCGGGGTTAAGGATTCCGGCGCCATCCTGCCCGGTCATGGCGGCCTGCTGGATCGAGTCGACTCCCTGCTTCTGGCGGCGCCGGCCTTTTATTATCTGCATACCTGGCACCTGATCTTGCCATGAATGACCCCGGCATCAAACATATCGCCCTGCTTGGCTCCACCGGCTCCATCGGCAAGAACGTCCTGGAGGTCGTCCGCCAGTACCCGGGCCGCTTTCGGGTGGTGGCCCTGGCCGCGGCGGGCCGCAATCTGGACCTGCTGCGGCACCAGATCGAGGCGTTCAATCCACTCGTGGTCGCGGTGGCCGATGAACACGAGGCCGGCGCCCTGGCCCAGAGTCTGCCGGCCGGCTGGGGTGATCGCGTCCTGGCCGGAGCGACCGGCGTGGAACGGGCCGCCTGCCTGCCAGAGGCGGATACGGTGGTATCGGCCATCGTCGGCGCCGCCGGCCTGCTGCCCACCCTGGCCGCGATCGAGGCCGGCAAAAACATCGCCCTGGCCAACAAGGAAACCCTGGTCATGGCCGGCGAGCTGGTCATGGCAAGGGTGCAACGCCACAAGGTCCGCCTCTTGCCGATAGACAGCGAACACAGCGCCATTTTTCAGGCCTTGGAGGCCGGCCGGCGGCAGGACGTGTTCAAGCTCATTCTCACTGCCTCGGGCGGCCCTTTTCACGACTGGACCATGGAACGGCTGGCCGCGGCAACCCCGGCGCAGGCCCTCAGCCACCCGAACTGGAAGATGGGGCAGAAAATCACCATCGATTCCGCCACCCTCATGAACAAAGGGCTGGAGGTCATCGAGGCCAAATGGCTCTTTGACATGGCGCTCGATGATATCGAGGTGGTCGTGCACCCGCAGAGCATCGTCCACTCCCTGGTCGAGTTCATCGATGGCTCGGTGGTGGCCCAACTGGGGGTGCCGGACATGAAGATCCCCATAACCTATGCCCTGTCCTATCCGGAGAGGTTGCGCGGCAGCGCCGGCCGCCTTGACCTGGCCCGCTGCCAGGACCTTCGTTTCATGGCTCCGGACCCGGAGCGCTTCCCGGCCCTGCCGCTCGCATACCAGGCCGGCCGGACAGGCGGCACCTGCCCCGCCATCCTGAACGCGGCCAACGAGGTGGCGGTGGCCGCGTTTCTGCGCAACGCCATCCGTTTTCCTGAAATCACCCGGGTGGTGGCGGATACCATGCACCGGTTGCCGGCCGCCCCCATCCTTGACTTGGGCTCGGTGCTGGACGCCGACCTGGCCGCCAGGATGCAGGCCGAATCGATCATTGCCTCATTGACGCTGCAGGACGACACCCGCACCACCACCGAACCGGCAGAACCCTGCCGGACCTTCTCCAACCATTGAGGGCCATCATGCACTCCATCCTCCCCTTCATCATTCTGCTTGGTCTGTTGATCTTCGTGCATGAACTGGGCCACTTCCTGGTCGCCAAGCTCTTCGGGGTCAAGATCCTGAAATTCTCCTTGGGCTTCGGCCCCAAACTTTTCGGCAAACAATTCGGTGAGACTGAATACCTGGTAAGCGCCCTGCCCTTGGGCGGCTATGTCAAAATGCTGGGCGAACAGCTCACCGAGGAGGTGGAGCCGACCGAGCTGGCCCGCTCCTTCGCCCACAAGCCGATCTGGCAACGCTTTCTCATCGTGGCCAGCGGCCCCTGCTTCAACCTCCTCTTCGCGGTGCTCGTCTTTTTCCTCATCTTCGCCTTTACCGGGCTGCCCCATGCCAAGGATGGCACCACCATCGGCCAGGTAACGGCCGAGTCGCCGGGCGCCAGCGCGGGGCTCAAGGCCGGCGATGTGATCATGGCCATCAACGGCCAGGAAACCACGCAATGGGAAGAGGTGTCGGAACGGATTCAAAACAGCGGCGGCGGCCCGGTGGCGCTGACCATCAAGCGCGGCGCCGACATCCTGCAACTCACCGGCCAACCCACGGTGCAGGAGAACAAGAACATCTTCGGCGAGATCGTGGGTACGCGCCTGATGCTTGGCATCACCCGCACCGAGGAGGTTGACTATGAATTCGTCTCGCCGGGCCAGGCCTTCCTGGCCGGCCTGTCGCAGACCTGGGCCTTCATCTATCTCACGGTCATGGGGCTCATCAAAATCATCCAGCGGATCGTGCCGGCCTCGGAAATCGGCGGCCCCATTCTCATCGCCCAACTGACCGGCCAGCAGTTGACGGCGGGCTGGATCAACCTCATGCATTTCATGGGGCTGTTAAGTGTCAATCTGGGCGTCCTCAATCTGCTGCCCATCCCGGTGCTGGACGGCGGCCATCTCGTCTTTTTCTCGGTGGAGGCCATCCTGCGCCGCCCCTTGAGCATGCGGACCAAGGAACTGTGGCAGCAAGTCGGCCTGTTCATCCTGGCCTCGCTCATGATCTTCGTGTTCTACAACGATCTGATGCGAATCTTTGGCAAGAGCTGAGGCGCGGCAGCATGGGAAATTGGCGGGCAACGGCATGACGGCCCAGGCGCGCGGCGCCAAAAACCAGCCGCCGGCAAAGCCGCTGCTGCTCGCCCTGGAAACGTCGGGGCCTTGCGGCGGCATCGCCCTGGTCACCCCCGGGCGCTGCCTCGCGGAGTATTCCCTTAACTCCCCTCTCACCCACTCCCGGCGGCTGTTGGCCGGTCTGCAAGACCTGCTGCACGCTACCGGCGTTACCCTGGGAGATCTTGATGGCCTGGCCGTGAGTCTGGGGCCGGGCAGCTTCACGGGGCTGCGCATCGGGCTCGGCACGGCCAAGGGCCTGGCCATGGCCACCGGCCTGCCCTTGCTGGGCATCCCTACCCTGGACAGCCTCGCCGCCCAACTCCCCTTCACCTCCGAGCTTATCTGTCCGATCATCGACGCCCGGAAAAAGGAGGTCTTCGCGGCCCTTTACCAGCGGCAGCCGGGGGGGAAATTACAGAGAATCACCGACTACCTGGCCATCGCGCCCGCCCGCCTGGCCGAGCGCCTCCACGCGCCGACCATCTTCATCGGCGACGGCATCCTGGCCTACCAGGACCTGCTCTACGCCAAGCTCGGCAATACGGCGGCCTTTGCGCCGACCACCCTCTGTTTCGCCAGGGCTGCCGGCATCGGCATGCTGGCCCTGGACCAGTGGCAGGCCAAAAATTTCATGGACCCGAGCCGGGCCATCCCCCTTTACGTCAGGGCCTCCGAGGCCGAGGTAAATCTACGGAAAAATCCAGAAGCCGAAATAGACCCGGGGTCGGGCACGATCTAGGGGAAAAAGGGGATGCGCCGACAGGGGCGCGGGGCGGTGGGGCAGACTGGTTGCTAGAAGCCGAACTCGGCCAGAAGATCGTCCACCAGATCCTGCTTCAGACTTTCGGCAGGTCTGGCCTCTGTGGACTCCTTGACTTCCTTGAGCATCTGCGCTTTTTTCTGGATATTCTCCGGCGAATCATCCTTGCGGATATTGAGAATCAGCAAGGCCTCCATCAGCCAGTCCCGAATGCGGTTCAGATCGTTAATCAGAACCTCCATTTTCTGGCGGGCTACATCCTGGTATGACTGGGAGGCGATGATATCGAAGATGGAGCCCTTGAGGCTCGTCATGATTTCCTGGGCCCTGGCGCAGGTAGGCGCGTCCTGACCGGCCGACTGCTGGAACAGCCCTTCCATTTCCTCGGCCAGACCGAGGACCTTGTCCGACTTATCAAGCACCTCACCGGTGGACTGCGCCATGAGGGTGACGACATTTTCAGCGTACTGCACGGCGGTGGGCGCCTGCTCGCCGGCGCTGGACAGCGGCGTTTCCAGCAACCGCATGTTGACGATCATGGTGTTGATCTGCCTGGTCAGGGTGGCCAGCAGCCCCTCGGCGTCAACCACCGCTTCCTTATGGTCGAACTCGCCCCGGAGCAGGGCATTGGTTACCTCGACCAGGGATTCAAGATTCTTGTCTGTCACCGTAAGTACCGTTCCCATTCCATAACACTCTGATTAATCCGTTGTGGCAAGGCAATCGCCGTCGCCCACACCTGCCGTTGTATCATTTTGCCAACAAGGGACATACCCATATTCATGGTAATATACTGGAAGCCATCCATAAAATCAATGAAAGGCTTGTTCCGCTGGATATTCGACATAAGCAATCCTCCGCCAAGGCAGCGGACGATTTTTTTTAAAAATTTTCCAGTGGAGAGAGGAAAATTTTCGCGCGCCCTCCGGCAGCGGCCCTTGATTTGCTTGCCCATTCCAGCCCCCTGGCACTACCTTGGCGCTCCATTTCCGCCTCTGGCGGTATCCCCCCGTTACCTGCTCGCCAGTCATCGCGTAGCGACCACGCTAGAGATCGAAATAATGACGTAAAATCAAT
>MNYK01000118.1 GCA_001873115.1 Desulfobacterales bacterium CG2_30_60_27
GGCGGGCAGGACGCCCGCCGAGAATGAGCGAAAAGTATTTTCAGTCCGGGAACGCTTGACTGCCGACACAAGTTGGATAGTTACTTTTATTGTAATTAGGAGCCGTTACGAAATAACTTGGCCATTTATATTGATTTCGTTACGGCTCCTTATGCCGCTCCAGTCAACTCGTTGGCCATGTTATTTTTTTACAGCGGCTTAGTACCATGGAACACATATTCTTTCGCATTGCTACGGTCGGGCCTGCCATATTCGACGTGATATTGCAGGGTGCGCCGTGCGCACCATTCAAGCACAATTGGTGCGCACGGCGCACCCTACAATTAAGAGTTACAGGGGGTACCAGCAGGAAACCACATAAATTGGCCGAGATTCAAGGCCCAGCTTGCAGCGCTCAGCTTTCAGCTTAACGTAAATACTTGATGAAGTTGTTTCGCTGACCGCTGATAGCTGACCGCTGACCGCGTCCATCTGGAAATAGAGGTTTCGGATGGACATCTAGCCACCTTTTATTCCGGACCACCACCGCCATACCCACTACAAAAGCGGGCAAAGCGTCGACAAACATGCTAGCATGACCGCCGACACATCAGGCCAGAGCGCGGTAGACGCCAGCGCCCGGCGCATGCTGATATCGCTTGGATTGTATTATGGTCACCTCTATTGCCCTCATCATTTTCGCCTATCTCCTCGGTTCCATGCCAGTGGGGCTTTTGCTCGGCAAATGTTTCGGCGTGGATGTCCGCAAGAGCGGCAGCGCCAACATCGGCGCCACCAACGTCAGCCGGCTGCTGGGGAAAAAAATCGGTCTGCTGACCCTGGCCGGCGATGCCGCCAAGGCCATCCTGCCCATGGCCCTGGCAGCCGGGCTGCTCGGCGGGCGACCTGAAAAGGAAATGCTCATCCTCGGGTGCGGGGGGGCCGCCTTTCTCGGCCATCTCTTCCCGGTCTATCTCCGGTTCCGGGGCGGCAAGGGGGTAGCCACGGCCCTGGGCGTCTTCCTCTACCTGGAGCCGCTGGCCGTGCTGGCGGCCCTCCTGGTCTTCGTGCTGATCATGTGGCGCTGGCGCTATGTCTCCGCCGGGTCGCTGGCCGCCGCGGCCCTCATGCCCGTTGCCCTCTTTTGCCTGGACGCCAGCCCACCCCGGGTGCTGCTGGCCACGGCCATCGCCATCCTGATCGGGCTTAAGCACCACGCCAACATCGGCCGGCTGCTGCGCGGGGAAGAGTCCAAGTGGGGAAAACCGCCAGGGAGGGCGACAGGCTGCCCATGAATAGCGAGCAGTGGAAAAAGATCTTGGCGGCCAAGGATTTTCTCGGCCTTGACGACCACGCGACGCTTGCCGACATCAAGCGGGCCTATCGACGACTGGCTAAAAAACACCACCCGGACGCAACGCCAAAGCATGACGCGGACCACCCGGCCGCCCCCAACTTCGTGAGGCTTACCGAGGCCTACCAGACACTGCTTGACTACTGCGCCCGGTATCGCTTCCCGCTCACCCACGACGATGGCAATCACGAGGTGGAGCCGGAGGATTGGTGGATGGACCGCTTCGGCCACGACCCCTTGTGGGGCAAAGTCAAACGTTGACGCCCACCCGACGGCCGCCTGCTCAGTTAATATCCTGGTTGATGGTGACCTTGGCCTTCTGCCGCAGGTTGTTGAGCCAGCCGGTCATGATCTGCAGCCGCTTCTCCTGCTCAACCGCGCGCCGGATCTCGGCCTCATTACCGGCCAGTTGGGTCGCATCCGCCGCCTTCTTCTCCTTGAGCGCAAACACGTAGAAGCCGTCGGGCTGGGTCAGGATATTTTCCGGACAGGATTTGGCCGTGGTAAGGGAAAATCCTTGGGTGACCATCGCCACCGGCACCCCGGCGGGCGGCGGTTCGAGCCGGGAAAGGAACGGGGTCTCCAGAAGCTTTACCCCCCGCTTTTCAGCCTCGGCCGCCAGGCTGCCCCCTGCCTTGACGGAGGCAAGCAGCGCGGTCGCGTCCTCCTGGGCCAACTGGCTGGCCTGCGCGGCGACGAAATCCTTTTCCACCCGATCCCGCACTGCCGCCAGTTCCGGCACCGCCGGCATTTGCTCGTCGATGACAAAGAGGATGACAAACTCCTGGGTGCCTTCCAACAGTGAACTCAATTCACCCTTCTTGAGCTTGAAGAGTTCATCCAGCAATTGATCGCGGCCCTGGAAGGCGGCCACCGGTTTCTTGCGGCTGAAAAAGTCGGTCTGCGTTAAAGTAACCCCGCTCTTTTTGCCATACTCCTCCATGCTGCCGGCCATAATTATCTTCTCGTAGGCATCGGTGGCCGCCTTGTAGGCCAGGTCACGGCCCTGGGCCTCGAGCAGGGATTTCTCAATCTCGGCCCGCACCTCGCTCAACTCCTTAACGCGGGCGGACTGCATCTCCTCCAGTTTGATGAGGTGAAACCCGAAATCGGTCCGCACCACCGCGCTCGTCTCCCCTGCCAGCAAGGCAAAGGCCGCGTCCTCAAAGGCAGGAACCATCTGCCCGCGCCCGAAGAAGCCCAAGTCGCCGCCGCGGGAAGCTGAGCTGTCCTCGGAGTAGGCCTTGGCCAGGGTGGCGAAATCCTCGCCTTTTTTAAGACGCGCCAGCAGATCCTCGGCCTTCTTGCGCTTGGCGTCCATGACCTCGGGGCTGGCCGTCGCGTCGGCCCGGATCAGTATGTGGCGGACGTGCCGTTTCTCGGGCAACTCATAGCGGGCCTGGTTCGCCTCGTAATAGGCCTCAACCGCCCCGGCTGCCAGGACGGCGCCCGCCCCTCCCCCCCCCGCTTTCGCAAAGGGGAATGACAGGTAGCGCACCTGCACCCGCGGCTCGGTCTTATACTCATCCTGATGTTCCGCGTAAAAGGCGGTCAGGCCCTCGTCGGTCACCTTGGCCTTGCCCTGAAAACCCTTGGCTGGCAGAACCAGGTACTGCAACTTGATCCTGCCCAAGGCATAATCGTAACGGTCCTGAATCTCACTGGGCAAAACATCGACAAAGGCGGCAAGCTGGCTCATCACCTTGGCCGTCAGCATGTCGGTGCGCATGGAGGCCTCGAAATCCGTGGGCGACATCCTGGAGGCGGACAACTGCCGTTGGTAGCGCGGCAGGTTGAAGGCCCCGCCTACCCGAAAGGCGTCCATCGCCTGAATTTTTTCCTGTACCTCCACGTCGTTGACCACGATGCCCATCTCCCTGGCCCCCTGCAAGAGGAGCAGCCGCTGGATCAGATCCTCGCGCACCCGGGCCCGGAAGCTCCCGTCCTGCACCAGCTTTTCAGGCACATCACGGCCGGTTTGCTCCCGGTACCGCTTATAACTGTCCTCATAGGCCCGCTTGAACTGTTCTATGGAAATAGCCGCACCGTTGACCGAGGCCACCGTGTTCTTGCCGCTGCCTTGATAACTGCCCACACCCCAGAAAATAAAAACCAGGGCGATGACAATTACCGTAACCTGCAGAAAGGTAGACTGTGCTTTCTTACGAAAAAAATCCAGCATGACGCTCGTCGCTCCTTATCATGATCATGCCTGGATGTGGCGAAACGATGGATGTCCCCACCGGATCCCGCCGCGGGCCGCAAAACGGCCCTGCCCAGACGATTAAAGTCGCTATGGTACGTTGTTTGCCAGCCGGCGTCAACAGCTTTCCAGGGCCGGACACCGGCGGCCGTAAGCCTCCCCCGCCCGGCTCAGACCTCGGCCAGGTTGCGGCCGGTGGCCAGGTTGACCACCAGGGGCACATCAAGCGCGGCCACCGTCTCCATGGCCAGGCGCACCAGGACGGCCACCGTGGCCTCTTCCCCCGCCGGCACTTCGAAAACCAACTCGTCATGGATCTGCAGCAGCATGCGGGTCGCCAGCCCGGCCTTTTTCAGGCAGCGGTCCACCTCCAGCATGGCCAGTTTGATGATATCGGCGGCCGTCCCTTGAATCGGGGTGTTGATGGCGGTGCGCTCGGCAAACTCCCGCAGGGCCTTGTTGGAGCTCGCCAGTTCGGGCAAGGGCCTACGGCGGTGGAACAGGGTGGTCACATAGCCCTGCTCCCGGGCCTGGCGGACAATATCGGTCATGTAGCGCTTCACCCCGGCATAGAGCTCGAAATAGCGCGCGATGAAGGTGGCCGCCTCCTTGCGGCTCAAATGCAGTTGGCCGGCCAGGCCAAAGGCGCTCATGCCGTAGACGATGCCGAAGTTGATGGTCTTGGCCACCCGCCGCATCTCCGGGGTGATAAAACCCGGATTCACCCGAAAGATCTCGGCCGCCGTGCGGCTATGGACGTCCTGGCCGCTACGGAAGGCCGTAAGCAAAGCCGGATCCTGGGAATAATGGGCCAGAACCCGCAGATCGATCTGGGAATAGTCGGCCGACAGAAAGATGCAGCCCTTGTCCGGCACGAAGGTCTGCCGGATCTGCTGGCCCTCCGGGGTGCGGATGGGAATATTCTGCAGATTGGGGTTGCTGCTGGACAACCGGCCGGTGGCGGTGATGGTCTGGTTGAATGAGGTGTGTACCCGGCCGGTGGCGGGATCCACCAGGTCGGCAAGTTTGTCGGCGTAAGTGGATTTCAATTTGGCAAGATTACGATGCCTGATGACCGCGGCCGGCAGATCATGGTAGCCGGCCAGCTTCTCCAGCACCTGCACGTCGGTGGAATAGCCGGTCTTGGTCTTGCGGCCTTGGGGCAGTTTCAGTTTCTCGAACAGAATCTCGCCAAGCTGCCGGGGGGAGTTGATGTTGAACTCTCCGCCGGCCAGGGCGAAGATATCTTGCTCCAATTGCCGCAGTTGATCGCCGAATTCCGCGGACAGCCGGCCGAGCATGGCCGGGTCAACCCGGATGCCGGCCTGTTCCATCTCGACCAGCACCGGCACCAGGGCCATCTCCATGTCCGCGAACAGCGACCAGAGCTCATCTTGTTCGAGCAGGGGCCGAAACTTATGCCAGAGCAGGAAGGTGGCCAGGGCGTCCTCGCATGAATAGGGGCAGGCCGCGGCCACCGGCACATGGGCGAAACTATCGGACCGTTTGTCGCCACCAGTCACCTCTTTGTACGAGGTCAGCCGCTTGGCCAGCAATTCCCCGGCCAGATCGTCAAGCTTCTGGGACCGACGGGAGGGGTCGAGCAGGTAGGAGGCGATCATGGTGTCCCACAACGGCCCGGCCAGGGTGACCCCCTGGCCGCGCAGCACGGCATAATCGAATTTCAGGTTGTGACACACCTTGGGGAGCTCCTTGTTCTCCAGCAAGGGACGCAGGGCGGCGAGAACTTGGGCCGCCGGCAACTGGCCCGGCTGCGGGGCGCCATCGTCGGTCGTGTGGCCCACGGGGATGTAGAAGGCCTGGTCAGCCGCCACGGCCAGGGACAGGCCGACCAGGCCGGCGCTCTTGGTATCCAGGGAGTCGGTCTCCGTATCCAGGGCCAGCACCGGGGCGGTTTGCAGCAGGGCGACGAGCTTATCCAGGAGCACGGTGCTGTCCACCAGGTTGAAGCCAGCCGTGTCCATGCCCACCTGCGGCGCCACCTCCTCTTTCAGCAGCCGGGAAAACTCAAGCTCAGTGTAAAGGACTCGCAGCCTCTCCTCGTCCGGGGCCGGCAGGCGGTAGGCGGCCAGCCCCGCCGGCACCACGACATCCTCCTTCAGGCGGATGAGGTCACGGGACAAGAAGGCAAGCTCGCGGTTGCTGGCCAGCTTCTCCCGCATCTTGGCGGAACCGGCCTCGGCCAGATGGCTGTAAACCCCTTCCAGATCGCCAAACTGGTTAATGAGCTTCTCGGCGGTCTTGGGCCCCACCCCCGGCACCCCGGGGATATTGTCCGCGGTGTCGCCGATCAGGGCGAAGAGGTCGAGGAGGCTTTCCGGCCCAACCTGGTATTTCGCCCGCACCGCGGCCGGGTCCATGAGCCGGTCGCTCATCGGATCCCACACGCTGATCCGGTCGGAGACCAGTTGCAGCAGATCCTTGTCGCCGGAGACCACCACCACCGGGATGTCGTTACGCGCCAGGATACGGGCGGCGGCGGCGATGAGATCATCGGCCTCCACCCCCTGCTCCTCAAGACAGAGGATGTTATGGGCCTCAACCACCTGCTTGATGTAGGGAATCTGCGGGATAAGATCGGCGGGCATGGGCGGCCGGTTGGCCTTGTAATCCTTATACATCCCGTGCCGGAAGGTGGGGCCCTTCAAGTCAAAGGCCACGGCCAGGTACTCGGGCGCCTTTTCCCGGATCACCCGCAAGAGGATATTGGTGAAACCGTACACCGCATGGGTTGGCAGGCCGTGCCGATTGGTAAGGGGGGCTATGGCATGATAGGCGCGATAGATATAGGCGCTGCCATCAATGAGAAAAACCGGAGTTTGTGCGGACATGGTGCGATTCTACCAACCCCCCGCCCCTTTGGCAATCTGCTTCGGTGTCCGGGATCCGGATTCCGGGTTCCGTGGTCAGGATTCCGGCGTCCGGATTCCTGACCTTACCGGCCTGACGCAGCGCAGCCAGCTTTTCCAGTGGCCAAAATTATCATGGCGGTTGAGTATTATTGGTAATATGCTGAAAAATATGATTAATTATGAGCCATACAGCGTGACGGGATCCTATCCCAAGGTAACCCATTAACAGACCAGCCCATGAAAAACGTCCTTACCAGCCTGCTGCTGCTTGTCGCTCTCCTGTTGTTCGGCACCGCCGGCTACATGCTGCTGGAGGGCTCTTCCTTTACCGACGGCCTCTTCATGACCGTCATCACCATCGCCAGCGTAGGCTACAATGAAAGTGTACCCCTGGATACCACTGGCCGCTATTTCACCATGGGCCTCATCCTGCTGGGGATGGGGTTCATGTTCTATATTGTCAGCAGGATCACGGAGGCCATCGTCGAAGGCGGCCTGCGGAAAACATTCGGGAGATACAAGATGCAGAAAAAGATGGCCGGACTGAAAGACCATTTCATCGTGTGCGGCTTCGGCCGCATCGGCAACGTCATCTGCAGAATCCTCAAAGAGCATAACCACCCCTTTGTAATCATCGAGAACAACCCGACCGTGGCCCAACCTATTCGCGACTTGGATTATCTGGTAATCGAGGGCGAGGCGGCCGACGATGAAATTCTGCTCGGGGCTGGCGTCAAGCGCGCCAAAGGCCTCATCGCCACCGCCTCCTCCGACGCCGACAATGTCTACATCGCCCTCTCGGCCCGCGGACTGAATCCGGACCTCTATATCATGGCCCGCTCCAGCGAGCAGGAGGGGGCCGAGACGAAGCTCCTCCGAGCCGGGGCGGACAAGGTGATTTCCCCCTACTTCATCGGCGCCACCCGCATGGCTCAGCTCATCCTGCGGCCCACGGTGATGGATTTCCTCGATCTTACCATCGGCGCTGGCGGCCTGGGTCTCAGACTGGAGGAACTCTACCTCGCGGCCACGTCAGCATTCGTGGGCAAGTCACTTCTCGATTCGCAGATCCGCAAACAGTTCGACCTTATCGTAGTCGCCATAAAAAGGGCGGCGGGCGAAATGCTGTTCAACCCCAATCCTCGGACCAGCCTTGAGGCGGGCGACACCCTGGTGGTCCTGGGCGACCATGCAAACATCAAGGCCCTGGAGGGAGAGTTGTGACTCCTCTCACCGGATGTAACTACACAAGGCGGATAGTCTTGAGGTGTTGTAACTATCCAGTGGAACCGCAACCCAGGGGAGTTCCCGGACTGAAAATGCTTTTCGCGGGTTCGTCCGCGACCGGGTGCAGGATGCGCGGGAGGTCGCGGACGCCTCGGAGGCGGGCAGGACGCCCGCCGAGAATGAGCGAAAAGTATTTTCAGGCCGGGAACGCT
>MNYK01000135.1 GCA_001873115.1 Desulfobacterales bacterium CG2_30_60_27
CGGTATAAAGCTGAGTTGAGCAGCTCGTCTGCTCATACGAAACTTATGCCCTTGCGGTATAAGTCGTACTGGGTTCCGCATACGCTCCGTTTTTTTGTCTAACAGTCTATAGCCTGACGGGCTAAACAACCTGAGCAGTTACGTTTTTATAACGTAAGCCTCTGCAAAAGTCGTCATTCCCACTTGCGTGGGAATAGCATTTAAAACAGGTATGGTGGAACCGGCCGCCATGCGCGTATGGGTTGAGAAAAGAACAATTTCTATCGAGCTGACCGACGGCAGGATCGTCGGGTTTCCCGCGGACAGGTTTAAACTTCACTCACAAGCAACGGAAGAGCAATTAAAAGAAGTCACATTACGCTTAAACGGCTTTGCCGTGCGCTGGGAGAATCTCGATAAAGACATTACGGTCCAAGGAGTCGTCGCCGGCAATTTCCAACTTCCTTATATCGTAGATGACAGAAGCCTGCAGGTATAGAGCGCGTTTGGTTTACCTTTACATCTATTCCGTTTCTTCCCAGTGTTGCGTATACCATGAATAGACATTTTTAATGCCTTCTTTTAGAGGGATGCGGGCTTGCCAGCCGGCCTGGTTGATTCTGGTTACATCCAACAGCTTTTGCGGCGTGCCGTCCGGCTTGGATGCATCGTAGACCAGTTTGCCGGTGAACCCAACCGCTTCGGCAACGATTTCGGCGAGTTCTTTAATGCTCAGATCCGTTCCGGTGCCGATATTGAACAGGTCGGTGCCAGCGTATTGGGCCATTAAGAAGGTGCAGGCCGCGGCCAAGTCGTCCACGTGGAGAAACTCCCGGCGGGGCTTCCCGGTGCCCCATACGGTTACAGTTTGGGCCTGCTGCTGTTTCGCCTTGTGAAATTTCCGGATCAGGGCCGGCAACACGTGGGAGTTTTCCAGATCAAAGTTGTCCCCCGGGCCATAGAGGTTGGTGGGCATCACCGGGATGAAACTCGTACCATATTGGCTATTGTAGGCCCTACACATCTCAATGCCGGCAATTTTCGCAACGGCGTAAGGAGAGTTGGTCGGCTCCAAGGGGCCGGTCAGCAGATATTCTTCCCTGATGGGTTGGGGGCATTCCCGGGGATAGATGCAGGAACTGCCGAGGAAGAGTAATTTTTTTACCCCGTTCACCCAGCTCTGGTGGATGATGTTGGTCTGGATCATCAAATTTTTATAAATGAACTCGGCACGATAGGTATTGTTGGCCTGAATCCCCCCGACCTTGGCGGCGGCCAGAAAGACATAGTCTGGTTTTTCCCGGGCAAAGAAATCCGCCACCTGGCTCTGACTGGTCAAGTCCAGTTCCTTGCTGGTTCGTCCGATAATATTGGTATAACCTTCGGCGGTCAGGCGCCGGACGAGCGCGGCGCCAACCAGGCCACGATGACCAGCGACATAAATCTTGGCATTTTTTTCCATGTAGTCACTCGTTGCGGTTAACGGTTATGGTCTGCTGTGTCTGCACGTCTTCTCCGGCCAGCCGGCGATGGGGCTTGGTGCTGCTGGCGGTGCCTTCAGCCTTCAGCCCTCAACATTATTTTCTTCTCAACCTGGAGCAGATATTCTTCAATGTCGTCTGATTGCGCCAGGATTTCCTGGCAGATAAGCTTGGCGTCAATCTTTTCATAGTCATGGGCGAGAAAGTTTCTAAAACCTGCGATCTTGGCAAAGGAGTAGGCAAATGCCGGTTCAAGGATTTTTGCCTCACCCAGGATGTCAAATGCCTCGTGGTACGATTGCGGGGGGCGCAGCCCCTTGAACTTTATCAATATCTCGGCCAAGGTTACGCAGGTATCGGCCAACAGGTATAGATAGTGCAGCATGGCCCCGCGGTATACCGGATCGGCAATGAACTTGGCTTCGCAGTCTTCCTTTAAACTGTTTACCAGGGCCAGATATTCCCTGATGCGACCAATTTTTTGGGTGAGGCGTTCCTTCATGCCCCCATCTCTCTTTGTCTCTGCTGTCTGAAATCAAGGGCTTGATGGAGAATTTTTGTTTCAAAGTCCAGGCGTTGCCCTGGATCATGATCCACGATTAATACGCCATGCCGCATTATTTGTTCAAGCAGGAGCAGGTTGCGGGTCTGGTTGAGGACGACAAGGTCAACATTATTCCGCTGCAAAGCTCGACAACAATCGCCATGGAGCATAAGTTTTTTGGCAAAAGAAAATGTGCGCGGCTCTTGCACATGGATGGCAAGATCAACATCGCTCATGGCGCCATCGGTGCCCTGCGCCTTGGAGCCGAATAAATACCCATAAATAATTTCCGGGTATTTAGCCAAGACAGGTTCCAGTTCCTTAATAAGGGCGGCCATGCTGTCCTTGCCGTGGGCTGGTGGGCGGCAAGCAGAAGAACTGTCGTCTTTGGCGTCAGGCGCGGTCATAAGCATTTTGGGCAAGCAGGCTTATTCATTGTGGTCAAAGGTTTTAAAGCCTTTTTGTCGGCAGAGATCGTCGCGTTCCGCGTCTTTCAGGTCTTCACGCACCATCTCGCTGACCAGTTCCTTGAAGGTTATTTGGGGCACCCAGCCCAATTTTTCTTTTGCCTTGGAGGGGTCGCCCAGCAGGGTCTCGACCTCCGTGGGCCGGAAGTAACGGGGATCGACCGCCACGATACAGCGGTTGGTGGCCTTGTCGATGCCCTTCTCCTCCAGGCCTTTTCCGGCCCAGCGGACCGCAATGCCCAGTTCCCCGGCCGCGGCATTGACAAAGTCCCGCACGCTGTGCTGTTCCCCGGTGGCAATGACAAAATCCTCTGGATGCTCCTGCTGGAGCATGAGCCACTGCATGCGTACATAATCCTTGGCATGGCCCCAATCGCGTTTTGCCGATAAATTTCCCAGATACATGCAGTCCTGTAAACCGAGCTTGATCCTGGCCAGGGCGCGGGTGATCTTTCGGGTCACAAAGGTTTCACCCCGGACCGGCGACTCATGGTTGAAAAGTATGCCGTTGCAGGCATAAATGCCATAGGCCTCCCGGTAGTTCACGGTTATCCAATAGGAGTAAAGCTTGGCCACCGCGTAAGGCGAGCGGGGATAGAACGGCGTGGTCTCCTTTTGCGGAGTTTCCTGCACCAGCCCAAAAAGCTCCGAGGTCGATGCCTGATAAAACCGGGTCTTGGCCGTCAGCCCTAAAATCCGTACAGCTTCAAGAACCCGCAAGGTTCCCAGGGCGTCGGAGTTGGCGGTATATTCGGGTTCCTCGAATGATACCGCCACATGCGATTGGGCGGCCAGGTTGTAGATTTCGTCGGGCTGAATCTGTTGAATGATGCGCACCAGACTGCTAGAATCGGTTAAATCACCATAGTGCAGAATAAAGCGGCGCTTCGACTCATGCGGATCCTGGTAAAGGTGGTCGATCCGCTGGGTGTTGAACATGGAGCTGCGGCGTTTGATCCCATGGACTTCGTAGCCCTTCTCCAGCAGTAATTCGGCGAGGTAGGAGCCGTCTTGCCCGGTAATGCCAGTGATGAGTGCCTTTTTCATACGATGATCACCTCAATTGTTGCCAGTACGGCCGTAGTTGTCTTCAAACCTGACAATATCGTCTTCGCCCAGATAGCTGCCCGACTGCACCTCGATTAATTCCAGCGGGATGGTGCCGGGGTTTTCCAGGCGGTGCTTGGCTCCCAAGGGGATATAGGTGGACTGGTTTTCACTGAGGATAATGGTTTCTTCGCCATTGGTAATGCGGGCGGTGCCTTTTACCACGATCCAGTGCTCGGCCCGGTGGTAGTGCATTTGCAGGGATAAGGTCGCCTGGGGCTTTACGACGATCCGTTTGACCTGAAAGCGGTCGGAGCAGTCGATGCATTCGTAGGATCCCCAGGGCCGGTATACCCGGCGGTGCAGAATGGCCTCGTCGCGGCCTTCCTCCTTCAAACGTTGCACGATCGCCTTGACGTCTTGCACCTGGTCCTTGTGGGCAACCAGCACGGCGTCGGCGGTCTCGACGACCACGTGATCCGTCAAACCAACCGCTGCAATGAGCCTGGCGGTTGAATAGATGTATGAATCCTTCACCTGGTGGGTCATGACATTGCCATGGAGGATATTCCCATCGGCATCGTGCTCGCCTATCTCCCAGAGGGCGGACCAGGAACCCACGTCATTCCAGCCACAATCGATGGGAATGACCAGGGCATCGGCGGTTTTTTCCATGACTGCATAATCAATGGAATCAGCAGGGCATTGATTGAACGCCTCTTCGTCGAGCCGGATAAAGTCCATATCTTTCTGTTTTGCCGCATAGGACTTTTGGCAGCACGTCAGCATTACCGGGGCAAACTTTTGCAACTCCTCCAGATACCGGGAGGCCTTGAAGAGGAACATGCCGCTGTTCCATAAATAATTGCCAGTTTGCAGGTATGCCGCCGCGGTTGCCTGATCTGGTTTTTCAACGAATTGCGCAACCGTAAAGGGCAGGGCGCCTGCCTGCGGGGCCAGGTCGGGCAGCGGTTTCGTTTCGCCTTTGCGGATATAGCCGTAGCCCGTCTCCGGCTTATCCGGCACGATCCCGAAGGTGATGAGCGCTCCCGCCGCGGCGAACGGCACGCCTTGTCTTACCGCGGCCAGGAAATGGTCCACCGCTTGGATCACATGGTCGGCGGGCAGGATGAGGAGTAAAGGATCCTGGCCCCCGGCCATGGCTTCCAGGGCCGCCACCGCCGTTGCCGGGGCGGTATTGCGGCCGGCCGGTTCCAGAATGATCGGGCAGTCGGCCGGCCCGGTCGCACGCAGTTGTTCGGCCACCATGAAGCGGTGGTTGTGGTTGCAGATGATGATGGGGGCGGTCACCCCCTCCAGGCCGGCAAAACGTTGGACAGTGGCCTGGAGCATGGTCTGGGCGCCGACCAGGGGGAGAAGCTGTTTGGGGTACAGTTCCCGGGAGAGGGGCCAGAGCCTGGTGCCGGAGCCGCCGGCGAGAATAACCGGAACAATTTGCGTAGTCATAAGTTGTAACTATAACACAGTGTTAATAAGGTTGGCATGGTATTATTGCACGGTTTTGCGTTTTTGCTGACCGGGCACCATGCCTTGCCGGCGCCCGTCAGGCATAACCGTCGGGATTCTGTTGCTGCCAGCGCCAGGCATCTTCGCACATTTTTTCAATACCGAATTGCGCTCTCCAGCCCAGCAACTGCGCAGCCATCGCGGGATCGGCGTAACAGGATGCGATATCCCCGGGACGACGCGCCACGATTTCGTATGGCACCGCGAGGCCGCTGGCTTTTTCAAAGGCGCGGGTCATCTCCAGGACAGAGTAGCCCTGTCCGGTTCCCAGATTTACGGTAAGCGGACCCTGGCCTGTCCATGGCGGCAGGGTATTGAGGGCCGCCAGGTGGCCTTGGGCCAGATCCATGACATGGATATAGTCGCGCACCCCGGTACCATCCGGCGTGGGGTAATCTCCCCCGAAGACATGCAAGCGCGGCCGGCGGCCGATGGCCACCTGGGCGACGAACGGCATGAGGTTGTTCGGGATGCCATTGGGGTCTTCGCCGATCAGGCCGCTTTCGTGCGCGCCAACGGGGTTGAAGTAGCGCAGCAGCGCCACCTGCCACGCTCTATCCGCGCGCACCAGGTCGCGCAGCATGTCCTCGATGATCAGTTTGGAGCGGCCGTAGGGATTGGTAGCCGAGAGCGGAAAATCTTCCCGGATCGGCAAGCTGGCCGGGTTGCCATAGACCGTGGCGGAAGAGCTGAAGACGAGCTGACGCACCCCCGCATTCTGCATGGCGTGGAGCAAGGACAGGGTGCCGCCGACGTTGTTGTCGTAGTATTCCAGGGCCTTGGCCACCGATTCGCCCACTGCCTTCAAACCGGCAAAATGGATCACGGCCCGGGGCCGCTCAATCTCAAATATTTTCGAGAGTGCCGCGCTGTCGCGCAGATCGGCCTTATGGAAGGATACTTTACCCCCGGTGATCGCCTCCACCCGGCGGAGCGACTCCCGCGAGCTGTTGCCCAGGTTGTCGACCACCGCCAGGCTAAAGCCGGCTTGCAGCAGCACCACGCAAGTGTGGGAACCAATGTAGCCGGCCCCACCGGTAATCAGTATTTTGAGATTGCTTGTCAATGCATTCCTCCTCCGCCATGGGCGTTTTTAGCCATGCAATAACGGCCGGCCGATGCTGTGATATTGGAAGCCCAGTTCAGTCATTTGGGCTGGATCATACACATTGCGGAGATCGATGAAAACCGGCGTTTTCATGAGGGACTTGACCTTGGCGAGATCGAGGGCCCGGTATTGGTTCCATTCCGTCAGCAGGACCAGGGCGTCGGCATTCTGGCACGCCTCATAGGGGGAGTCGACGTATTGCAGGTCTGGCATGAGTTTTTTCGCTTCCTCCATACCGGCCGGGTCGTGGGCCTGGATGCGGGCGCCCTTTTCGGCCAGTGGCGGCAGAATGGAGAGGGCCGGGGAATCCCGCAGATCATCCGTTTCCGGTTTAAAGGTGAGACCGAGAACGCCAATGGTTTTGCCGGATGCCGACCCGCCCATGGCATCCCTGATCTTCTTGACCATCCGCGCCTTCTGGGCCGAATTCACCTCAACGGTTGCCTCCACCAGACGGGACGCGGTCCCATGCTCCTGGGCGATCCGCAACAGGGCCAAGGTGTCTTTGGGAAAACAGGAACCACCATATCCCGGGCCGGGATGAAGAAATTTGCCACCGATGCGTCCGTCCAGCCCCATGGCCTTGGCAAGGGCCGTTACATCGGCGCCCACCGCCTCGCAGATGGTGGACATTTCGTTAATGAAGCTGATCTTGGTGGCCAGAAAGGCGTTGGAGGCGTACTTGATCAGTTCCGCTGTTTCCGGGCTGGTGATGACAAAGGGGGTGTCGCGTAAATAAAGGGGATTATAGATTTTTTTCAGGATGGCGATCGCCCGCTCGGCTTCCGAGCCAATGACCACCCGGTCCGGTCGCATGAAATCGCTGAGCGCCGCCCCCTCGCGCAGGAATTCCGGATTGGAGGCCACGTCGAAATCCGCCGCCGGGTTTTCGGTGTGAACGATCCGTTTCACCTGCTGCGCCGTGCCCACGGGCACCGTGCTTTTGTCAATGATCACCGTGTAGTCCCGGAGGTGCGGGGCCAGCTCCCGGGCGGCCTCATAGACATAGGTCAAGTCGGCGTAACCGTTGCCGCGGCGATGGGACGGGGTGCCGACCGCCAGAAAGACGGCGGACGATTGGTTGACGGCATCCTGGAGATCGGTAGTGAAATGCAAGCGCTGCTCATGGGTACTTTTTTTGACCAGAACGTCCAGCCCTGGTTCGTAAATAGGGATGCTGCCAGCCAGCAGCCTGTCGATTTTCGCTTGGTCCTTGTCCATGCAGGTGACGTCGTGACCGAATTCCGAAAGACAGGCGCCGGTAACCAGGCCGACATAGCCAGTACCAATTATGGTGATTTTCATGGGGTGATAATCCTTGCGGGTTTAGTTTTGGTAAAAAATGGGTCAAGCCGGGACACAGAGGGTTGGGGGGTCGGCATCGAGGTAGCCTTCCTTGAGCAGATACAGGAAGACCTCCTGGGCCGCTTCCATGGGGCTCAGGCTGGAGGTGTCGATCCGCAGTTCCGGCTGCTCCGGGGCCTCGTAGGGGGCGCTGATGCCGGTGAAGTCCGGGATCAGCCCTTGGCGCGCCTTGGCGTATAGCCCCTTGCGGTCTCGCGCCTCGCAAGTCTCCAGGGGGGTGGCCACATGAACCTCGATAAAGGCGCCGTGTTCTTCAACCATCTCGCGCACGGTCCGACGGG